>JBCDCP010000027.1:0-26948 GCA_039181495.1 Pseudomonadota bacterium
CTTACTACTCAGGCAACGCCTCTTGGTCCCCACCAAGAACAATGCGTTCCAGCGCCTGATACGCTTCGGCCATGGACATCACATCGTCCTTCCCCTGGCCAAGAAACGCTTCCAGAGCGCCTTGCTTCTCAATCGCTTCGTCCACAGCCGGATCTGATCCTTTTCGATAGGCCCCGAGCCGGATCAGCTCTTCCATGTCCGAATAGGTCGACATCAGCGACCTAGCCCGCGTGATGATCGGAAGGTATTCCGGGTCCGCCGCGCGAGGCATCGTTCTGGATACTGAACGAAGAACGTTGATAGCTGGATAACGCCCGCGCTCGGCAATCGCTCTTTCCATGACAATGTGACCATCGACAATGGCACGAACGGCATCGGCAACCGGTTCGTTGTGATCATCCCCCTCAACCAGCACGGTGAACAGGCCGGTTATGTCGCCAGACCCCTTCATTCCGGGGCCGGCGCGCTCCAAGAGCCTTGGCAGTTCGGAAAACACTGTTGGCGTGTAGCCCTTCGCCGTCGGCGGCTCGCCGGTGGCAAGGCCAATCTCCCGTTGCGCCATGGCAAAACGCGTCAGCGAGTCCATCATTAAGAGGACGTTTTTGCCCTGATCCCGGAAATACTCGGCAACCGCCATCGTGACCTGAGCCGCTTGCCGACGGACAACCGGCGGCTCGTCAGAGGTCGCCACGATGACGACAGCGCGTTTCAACCCATCGGGGCCGAGATCGTCCTCCAGGAACTCCTGCACCTCTCGGCCGCGCTCACCAATCAGGCCGATCACCATCACGTCGGCGTCTGCATTGCGGGCAAGCATGGAAAACAACACTGACTTGCCGACACCGGAACCAGCGAAAATGCCCATACGCTGTCCACGGCAACAGGTCGCAAATGTATTGAGTGCGCGGACCCCAAGATCGATTGGCCCACCCACGCGGGACCGCTTGTGGGCAGGCGGCGGGCCGGCACGCAACGGATAGGCCTGGCTACCACGAGCCAGGAAGTTATCACCATCTATCGGTTGACCCCGGCCATTGATGACGCGGCCCAGCCAATCACCGGACGGATAAACACTTGGCTGATCGCGAGCGATTATCGCCCGACAACCCATGCGGATGCCATCAATCGGATCCAGCGGCAATGCGACAGCCCGGTCACCCCGGAAACCGACCACCTCGCAAGCAACCAGTCCCGGATGCCCGCCGCTGTGGCCGGCATCCTCAATATCGAGCCGGGTGCCCACGCGCATCGATCGAACCGGACCTGCCAGCTCAATCACCATGCCCTGAACAGCGGCCACGCGGCCATGCAGCGTGTTCTCCGGTATGGCCTCGATCTCCGAGGCTAGAACGTTGAGCAAGACTGAGACTCCGTGGACCGTGGAAGGCGTCTTCAGGCCCACCCCTCTCGCTCGGCTGACCCGGGCAGCAGCGGACCTAACGATTCGTTTACGTTTGTCCACATAGTCTGACGGAGGGCTTAAGAGCCGGTAAACCGATTCACTATTTGGTAACCGCAACTCTTCATGAATAAGGCAGCGTGACGGCGACATCCATGAGTCGCAAGAGTCGTTTAGAGGCGCTTCTTAAAGTTAAATCTCAACTATGTCAGAGCCTATTTTCTCAACAAAAACAACACTGTCTTCGTCTTTCCGGAGTCATAAAGATAACTAGAATGTTGACCTGACACAGGTTTTGTTAACCAATGGGGCTTAACTTTTCGAATCGCTGGAAGAGCCGTCAAGAGGCTGCGGACTGTATAGCGCCTGCCTAGGGCATCAGAAGGGGATAAGGATGCGAGTACTGCTCATCGAGGATGACAGCGCGACCGCTCAAAGCATCGAGCTGATGCTCAAGTCGGAAAGCTTCAACGTCTATGTGACGGATCTGGGCGAAGAGGGCATCGACCTCGGCAAGATCTACGACTACGACATCATCCTGCTCGACCTCGGACTGCCGGACATGAGCGGCTACGAGGTTTTGAAGACACTGCGCGTGTCCAAGGTCAAGACACCGATCTTGATCCTGTCGGGCGACGCCAATATCGAATCCAAGGTCAAAGGTCTCGGCGTTGGCGCCGATGACTATATGACCAAGCCATTCCATAAGGATGAGTTGGTCGCACGGATCCACGCGATCGTGCGCCGGTCCAAGGGTCATGCGCAATCGGTCATCACGACCGGGGATCTGGTGGTCAATCTGGATACCAAGACCGTTGAGGTCGGTGGACAACGCGTCCACCTGACGGGCAAGGAATACCAGATGCTGGAGCTGCTCTCGCTGCGCAAGGGAACAACCCTGACCAAGGAGATGTTCCTCAATCATCTCTACGGCGGCATCGACGAGCCCGAACTCAAGATCATCGACGTTTTCATCTGCAAGTTGCGGAAGAAACTGTCGACGGCAACCGGCGGCAAGAACTACATCGAAACCGTCTGGGGCCGGGGCTACGTGCTGCGCGATCCTGAAGAAGACGCAGCCTGACAAGACCAGACGACACGGCAACACAAATAAGCCCGGATCGTTGATGCGATCCGGGCTTATTTGTGTCTGGAGAGAAGTGACCCGCGACAGCGTGGTTTGACGTTTGACCCTGATCCTTCTGCTCAAGCCAGAGCGGACTTACCGTGTCAGTCCTTTGGCTTGAACACTGGCCGGGGTGGCGTCACCGTTGATCCAGGTGTCGATTTCGTGGACAGCAGTCCGGCACCACGCGACGGTGATGGGGGCGGCGGCGCTTTGCGCATATTTGCAGGCGAAGCCGTGAAGGCGCCTCGCGCAGACAACGGGACACCATCCGCATTCCCTGCGGCAGGTTGATTGCCAGGTCTCAGCGGGATCGGCGTAGCCGGCTTTCCGGAAACAGCCGGTGTACTCGCTGGCCGGAGTGACGACCCACCATTAACCGAAGCTGCATTGGTACGGTTTTCAGAACCAAGCGCACCTGGCCGCGCTATGCCAGCACCATTGCTGCCGAACCCACCCACGCTGCGCGCAGTCGGCGCTGGCGAAGGAGGACGCGAGGGTGAAGCGGTCGTCGGGTTGGTGACTCCAGCCGGCTGCCGCGCAGTCATTGGGGAGCCCGCCTGCACAAGACCGGCCGAGCGCGGGGCTGCGTTCGATCCACTGGCATTCCCTACGGGCCGTGCCGGATTATCCGTCCGCCCGAGCGACGCGGCCGATGACGAAGCCGCAAATGCGGGCACCGCGCCACCGCCACCTGCGGCAACCATGGGTGCCGCCTCGCTGCTTGCAAGAGACTTGGGCCGGTAGAGACCCCGGCTTCCCTGAACCAGCTCGAACTCGTCTGTCAGTCCGATGATCGTCTCAGACGCGCCGAGCACGAGGTAGCCATCAGGCGCAAGCTGCTTGCGTATCCGGTTCAGCACATCGGACTTGGTCGGCGCATCGAAATAGATCAGCACGTTGCGGCAGAACACGATGTCGAACTTGCCCAGCCGGGAAAAGTCCTCAAGCAAGTTCTGGACCCGATAGTCGACCATTGCCCGGATCTGCGGCACCAGCTGCCACATCTCGCCCTTCTGCTCAAAGTACTTGACCAGCATTTGAACCGGCAGGCCGCGCTGAACCTCGAATTGGCTGTAGATACCGGCCCGGGCCTTTTCGAGGACTTGCTGGCTGAGATCGGTTCCAATGATGTCGAGCGACCAATTTGCGAGTTTGGACTGCATCTCGCGCAATTCCATCCCAAGCGAATAGGGTTCTTGGCCGGTTGATGCCGCCGCACACCAGATGCGCATCTTGCGCTGGTTGCTGCGATGAGGGAGCAGTTCGGGAACAATGGTCTCGCGGAACTGGTCGAATGGTGTCTTGTCACGAAAGAAGAACGACTCGTTGGTGGTCATTGCTTCGACCACGTCATCGCCCAGGGCAGCATTGGCCGGCTGTTTCAGCGCGGCCACGAGTTCGGACACGTCATTGAGCCCATGTTTGCGGGCAATCGGCCGCAAACGGCTGTCGAGCAGATACTGTTTGTCGGCCGACAGATCGAGACCGGACCGCTGCTTCAGAAACTGACTCAGATACGCAAACTCGGCACTCACGCGATCGAACTCCCCAACACCTTTCGGTTGATTGCATCTGCGATCCGCTCCAGCGGCAGTACTGCCGAGCAGCATCCCGCATGAGCCGTTGCGCCGGGCATGCCCCACACAACGCTTGTTTCCTGATCCTGGGCGATTACCGTACCGCCAGCATCGGCGATCACAACGCCACCATCCGCACCGTCCTGGCCCATACCGGTGAGCACAACACCCAGGACGGCGGAGCCGAAAACCTTGGCGGCGGATGTGAACATTGGGTCCACAGCAGGCTTGCAATAGTGCACCGGAGGGTCATCATTGAGCCCGATCCGAGGGGTGGTTCTACTGCCATCGATGACCAGATGCTGCCCGCCCGGCGCGATATAGACGGCACCGGCCTTCAGGTCTTCGCCATTCACACCTTCCCGCGCGGTCACGTCGGCCGAACGTCCGATGTGCTCGGCGAGAATGGGCGTGAACGCAGCGGGCATGTGCTGGGTCACGACAATCGGAACGGCGCTGAAGACACGTTTGTCGAGAGCAGCGAACAGTTCGCTGAGCGCCGGCGGACCACCAGTGGATGAACCGATGACAAGTACAGCCGGGCGACCAGAGCCAGGTTTTCTCAGCTTGAATGACGACGGGCTGGCAACCGCAGCGGCCGCAGCATCCGAACCGCTCGCAGCCGCAGCAGGCCTCGTTCGCTCAACAGGATCTTTTTTCGGCGATAGTCGGAATTTCGCGCGGCGCTTGCTGCGTTCGCCCAGCGCCCGCACCTTCTCGATAAGTTCCCGACGAAAATCGGCTGATGTCGAAACGCCCGAATTGGTTTCCGGTTTGGGCACATAATCGGACGCACCAAGCGACATGGCTTTAAGGCTGATCTCAGCGTTGCGGCGCGTCAGCGTCGACGCCATGATGATCGCGGCACCCGGACACTCTTTGAGCAACAGAGGCAGCGCCGTGATGCCGTCCATCTCCGGCATCTCGATATCAAGCACGATCACGTGTGGGGTTTCTTTGGCGATCTGATCAACCGCCACCCGGCCGTTACGATGGGTGCCGGCAAGTACGATGCCGTCTTCCTCTCCGATCCAGCGCCCGATCATGCCGCGCACAACAACGGCATCATCAACCACTGAGACACGGATCAAGTCCTGTTCAGCAGTTGTGGCAGGTGCAGCTGGCGGTCGTGATATCGTTGCGGTGGTCATGGCCGATCAGTCATCCATGTTGCAAACCGCGCCGCTAGGGTGCCCGGTTGGCCGGAATTGGAACTGGCGCCGAGGAGACAGCGCCAAAAAATAGATGCTTGGCGACCTAAAGGAGCCCAGCCTGCACGAATTTCGACTCAATGATTTCCTTGTCGAACGGCTTCATAATGTATTCGTTCGCACCGGCGTTGAGCGCCGCGGCAATCTTGTTGATGTCGTTCTCGGTTGTGCAGAAGACGACGGTTGGCTTTTCGCCGTCCGGCAACGCACGCATGCGTTCCAGAAAGCTCACCCCATCCATGCGCGGCATGTTCCAGTCCAGCAACACCGCATCGGGCAGCTTTTGCTCACATTCGTCGAGCGCCACATCGCCGTCTTCGGCTTCTGTGACCAGAAAACCAAGATCTTCGAGTATGCGGCGGGCAACCTTCCGGATCACGCTTGAATCGTCCACGACGAGACAGTGCTTCATCGATTTGCTCCACGGGCAACGCAATAACCAGGCTACAGCCTAGTAGCTGGTTCTCACCAAACCCTTACGGTGCTGCCTAAACTGGATGATCAGGCCGCGTTTCGTCGAATGGGGCCAAATGAGAGAACTCTCTCGACGTCGAGAATGACGATCAACGCGCCTTCGAGCCGGTGCACGCCCAAAGCAATCTCCGACCAGCGTGAATCAAGGTTGGAGGGCGGCGGTTCAATGCCTGCAATGGGCAGCCGCATGACTTCGCCTACTTCATCAATGACGAGGCCATAGGATTCGCCTTTGTGCTCAATGCCAACCGCCATCGGCACCGCATCGTCGGGACGCTTCTCGAGACCCAGCCTTTCACGCATGTCAATCGCCGTGACGATCCGGCCGCGCAGATTCAGGACGCCGGCAATCTCAGGACGTGACTTGGGAACCGGTGTCATGTTCTGCGGCGAGAACACGTCGTGCACCTGATCAATCGCCATGCCGAACAGCTGCTGATTGATCATCACGGTGATGTATTCGCGCGTGTCGTCTTTGCCGGTCAGTTGGGCAATGCGATCACTCTGGTCGTCATGAACGTCGGTCATGCGGCCTGCCTTCCATTACGAATGTCGTACAGTGAGGCGAGAAGCCCCTTGCGGTCGAATTTGGCGACGAAATCGTTGAATCCAGCCTGGCGCCCACGCTCAATTGCAGCAGGTGCCGTATGCGAGCTCAGAGCAACCAACGGAATCTTCGACAGTTTGGGATCAGCGGACAGACGTTCACAGAGTTCGAACCCGTCCATCTGCGGCATCTCGATATCGCTGACGATCAGATCACAGGACAGGCCACCGCTGAGTGCATCCCAGGCCTTTTGCCCGTCCTCGAACACCTTGACATCGTAGCCAGCGGACTTGAGCACCGGCGTCAGCATGTCACGGAAAAACGCCGAGTCATCCACCAGCACCAGCGTTTGGCTTTGCTTGGACGCCTGCATCTCGCGACGATTGAACCAATCGCTAAAGGCCATCGGCAGGTAATGGGCCACATCAAGCACTTCGGTCGCCTTACCCTTGATCACGGACGTCCCAACAACGCCTTCGCGCTCAGAGGCAAGCTCGACCGACAGTTCTTCCTCGACAATGTCGACGATGCGATCGATCACGAGGCCCATCGAACGGCCACTGTCGGAAAAGACCAGGAGCGGCTGAGTTCCTTCTTCGCGCCAGGCGACGTTATTATTGACGCGGACGAGCGGCATCAGCTGGCCACGATACTGCACCACGTGCCGGCCATTCGACTCTTCGATCAACTCGGCCTTGATTTCCTCAAGCCGGGTGACAAGCGAGAGTGGAACTGCCTTGGGCTCGTCGGAGCCGGCAGTGAAGACCAGAAGTGATGTGGTCTCGCGCGTATTCTGCGCCTCATCGCCCACACTTGAGAGCTGTTCAGCCTGTTCGGAGATATCGGTCTGGATAGACTGGGCCACTCCATTGGGATCGATGATCATGATCACCGATCCGTCGCCAAGGATCGTATTGCCGGAGAAGGTCGAGATCTCGCGCAACAGCGATGACATCGGCTTCACGACGATTTCTTCTGTGTGGAACACGCCATCGACGACGATGCCGAAGATCTGCCCACCGACCTGCATAACCACAATGAACCCGGCCTCGGCATCGTTGGCCGGCTCCACATCTGCGACCAGTTCTCCGGCATCCACCTCGACGTCGTCAGAAGCGCCAGCCGGTTCTTCGGTCAGCTTGGCAATCGGCTCCGGCAGGATCGGGGCGCCCTCTTCAACACCAAGCACCGAACGAAGCGAAACCAGCGGAAGGAGCTGATTGCGCAACCGCAAGACAGGCGTGTCCTTGATGTGTTCGATACGATGGTCGGAGTTCGACTGCGCGCGCACCAGCTCCATGACCGCCAGTTGCGGAATGGCAAACCGTTGACCTGCGCTCTCGACGATCAACGCCGAGACAATAGCCAATGTGAGCGGGATCTTGATCGTGAAGGTCGTGCCTTCACCTTCAACCGATTTGAGATCAATCGATCCACCGATCAGCTCGATGTTGGTCCGCACCACATCCATGCCCACACCCCGTCCGGAGACGGCAGTGACCTCTTGGGCGGTTGAGAACCCGGCACCCATGATGAAGCGGTGGATTTGGGACTCCGACATCTTGTCGAGTTCGGCGTCGGTGGCGAGGCCCTTCTCCAGCACTTTCTGGCGAATTTTGTCGGAGTTGAGACCTTTGCCGTCATCGGCAATCGATATGATGATGTGCCCGCCTTCATGATAGGCCGATAGACGGATCAGTCCTTTACGAGACTTGCCTGAAGCTTCGCGGTCATCGGGCATCTCGAGACCATGATCCGCCGAGTTCCGCACCATGTGCGTCAACGGATCCTTGATCAGCTCAAGGACCTGGCGATCGAGTTCGGTCTCCTGACCGACCATGTCCAGCTCAATGTCCTTGTCCAGTTCCTGAGCCAGATCGCGGACAATGCGCGGCAGCTTCTGCCAGGCATTGCCGATTGGCTGCATCCGCGTCTGCATGACGCCTTCCTGCAATTCGGCAGTGACGTTCGATAGCCGTTGCAGCGGAACCTTGAACTCGGAGTCCTCATGCCGCCGGACGATCTCCAGCAGCTGATTGCGGGTCAGCACCAGTTCGCTGACCATAGTGATGAGATGCTCAAGCGTCTCGACATTCACCCGCAATGTCTGGTTCTGAACCGGAGCGTCGGACTTGGCAGCAGGCTTGGCTGCCGCGGGCTTTGCTCTATCAGCTTTTGCAACCGGCTTGGCCGGTTCCTCATTGGCTGGCGCGGGAGCAGAAGCAGCCGGCATCTCAGCGTCCGGCAATGCCAATTCCGGACCGGGGGCTTCGCGAAACGCGCGCTCGAGATCATCCAGGGAAACTTCGCCCGGCTTCAGCTCGCGATCCAGCTCCTGGATCACAAGCGGTGGATCCTCGCTCTCTCCGGTGTCTTCGGTGTCTGCAGCGGTGGCATCGTCGTTCGCTGCATCCGGCACGGCATCGAGATTGCCGCCAGCCGTCAACAGATCGAGCTTTTCGATGAGATCGGTATCGGCCCCTTCGGGCTCGGCACCGGTGGCGCCCAGCTCATCGAGAAGTTCCTTGATGCGGTCGATCGACAACAGGATGACGGTGACGCCCTCACCTGTCACAGGTGCGCCGTCACGATATTTGCCCATCAGGTTTTCGGCAGCGTGCGCCAGTGACTCAAGGCGCGGCAACCCGAGGAACCCGCAAGTGCCCTTGATGGTATGAACGAGGCGGAAGATGTTGCCGAGGATCTCGGCGTTGTTTGGTTCCTGCTCAAACTTGACGAGTTCCACGTCAACCACATCGAGACTTTCATGCGTCTCAGTCAGAAACTCGCTCAGAAGATCGTCCATGCCACTACCCCGCACTACAAAACAGCAGGGTCGCAAGGACAGAACGCCCGCGACCACATGCGCGGGTGATACTCAGGGCAATCGGTTAAGGATAAATTGCCGACGCGAATATCGGCCGGGCACTCCAGTTCAGGCGATTATCGCGCGGTCACGACTATAGCCTCGCCATCCTCGCGAACATCAACCGTCATACCAGCACGGCCGGCAACGAGACCGGTGTAGTAGTTCTGGATCGAGTGGGCATCGACACCTTCCTCGGGCACGACTCCAGCGAGCGCGTCCACCACGCCAACCGGGACGCGGGCATTCATGCCGGTTGAACGAAGCGAGAAGGCCAGTGGAGCCGTCTGCACATCGATAGCCAGTTCTCCGCCGCGCGGAATGGCTGAACTCGCAATCACCGCCAGATTGAGCAGCAGCTTGACGGAATCCTTGGCGACATTCTCATTGGGTGCATTCCAGGAAATCGTCATCTTATCGGATTGAAAGAACCCCTCGGCGACGGATCCGGCATCATCAAGATTGATCTCACTTCCAGCCGCCGAGCCCGCACCATAGGCCATGCGGCAGAATTTGAGTTTTGCCGAGGCCTGCTCCGCGCTTTTCTGAATTAGGTCCATGGCAAAATCGCGCATGTCAGCGCTGTTTTCGTCGGCAAGAACCTCAAGCCCATTGTTCACTGCACCGATCGGACTGATCAGATCATGACAGACCTTGCTCGTCAGGAGGGCGGCAAGCTCCATCGCATCAGGCGCAGATTTGGCGGACGAAGATGGAACAGGAGCAGCTTGAGAGGTCATCGGTTCAGCGGACATGGCGTGTAAAATCCTGAAGAAGACAGCGACGCGAAACAAGGCGGGAAAGCGCCGCAAGAAGCGCGAATCGGGTTCCGATGTCGATGTAAATGGTGATACACAGCGCCAGACCGGTTGCCAAGCAAGCTGGGAACTTTGCCCGGCGCGCTGCATCAGCGTCTGTGGATCGTGATGAGCATCGAGACAACAAGGATCGGCCCGTGATCGAATACCGCCACGAGCTCATTGCCATGATCGGTGCGGCACTGCGCGCTGGCGCCGCGATCCGTGCCATTTCTGACGCAGGTGTGGTCGCCGACACGAAATCCGACGGGTCTCCGGTTTGTGCCGCCGACAAGGCCGGCGAGACGATCATCCTCGACGCTCTGCAGCCGGTTTGGCCCGATGCGTCGTTTGTCGGGGAGGAGATGGTCGATGCGGGCAATCAGATCCGGCTCAAACGCCGGATGGTGTTGGTAGATGCCCTGGACGGAACCAAGGAGTTCATCGCCGGACGGGATGATTACACGGTGAACATCGCGATCGTCGAAGACGGTCTTCCGGTCGCGGGAGTTGTCCATCAGCCAGCCAATGGCCTGACCTATGCCGGAGAGGCCGGCCTGGGCGCTTTCAGTCTTGATGCGACCGGACTTGATCCCGAGGACATGGCAACTTTGGTTTCCCGCGCCAAGCCATTACGCCCCGCCAAACGTGCCATGGATCGAAACCGGTGGCGGGCTGTCATGAGCAGGTCGCACGCGGACCCGGAGACGACAGCGTTTATGGACGGCAATGGCATCGGACAGACAGTCGCGGCCGGCTCATCGGTCAAGTTCTGCGTTGTTGCTCGTGGAGACGCCGATCTCTATCCCCGTCTGGGTCCGATCCGGGCTTGGGATATTGCCGCGGGACACGCGGTGCTGGTCGCCGCCGGTGGCCATATGACCCATCCGGACGGCACACCTTATCGCTACAATTTCGGGATGAACGGTTTCTCGTGTTCGGGATTTATTGCCTGGGGCTCAACGCCTGAATCGGTATCGTTGCCCGATCCTGATGCAGCAATGGCTTCGGCCTCTTCTTGAGGGTCAATTCCCCGCCTCAAGGCCCACTCGCGCCCGGCGCGTTCGAGGAAGTAGTCGGGCTCTCTGTTGAACGCGAATTGTTGGCGGGTCCCGGCGAAAAGGTATAGCCGACCCTGATCGACGACGAACAACTCAGGTTCAGATTCTGCGAGGGCTCCGTGGGACAAAGAGACCACGGCATAGCCACCGAACTGCGGCGCATAGATCTCCGGATTCTTGGCGAATGCATCACGATTGCCAGGATTGGCGAAGATCCAGTAGGCCCCCTGCCAATAGACCTCGTGTTGCGGCAATCCGCGTTTCGGCGCGCCGTCGGCAAAATAGGCCACAGGGTCGAACCCGCGAATGGCAAAGCCCGTGCGGTTATCCGAGTAGACCGGCACCCGGTTGCCCTTCCAGTGCCATTCCAACTGGGCTGCCTGCTCTGCTGCCTGCTCGGCCGCTTGAACAGCGATGGACGTGACCAAGCTTGCGATTGCCAAGGCCAGGATGCCAAACATTTTCTTAACCGAACCGGCCATATTTTTACCAATCGGATGGTTTGTAGCACTGCGCCGGCTGCTCCGGCTCACCTGTGAGCATTGCCCCGCGCCGCTTAAGGAACTGCAAACCTGATGCTGGCCGCCTGGGCTGAAAGCCGGTGTTGTGTTGCCGGAGATATGCCCCCGCGTATGAGGAGTTGAAGGCCGATGACGAAGCAGAACCGCCACATCACCCGCCGTACGCTGATCAAGGGCAGTGCAGCCTCGGCAATCGGCGCCGCTCTTCCAGTTGCACTGGCACCGCAAGCGCTGGCTCAATTCGCATCACCCGATGCGACCTACTCGCAGGACGAACTTGTCGATACCGGCCATCGTTTCTTTGGCGCAGTGTCCAAGGGGCTGGCAAAGAGCGTCGAGTACGTCTTCCAACGCGCCGGACGGCCCAATGGTTACATCCTGGGTGAAGAAGGTTCAGGTGCCTTTGTGGCCGGGCTTCGCTATGGAGAGGGAACGCTCTACACAAAGAATGCCGGTCTTCATCAGAGCTTCTGGCAGGGACCGAGCATCGGATGGGATTTTGGCGGCGAAGGCGCCCGCACGATGATGCTGGTCTACAATCTGCGCAGCGTATCGGACATGTATCGCTACTATGGTGGAGTGAATGGCTCGGCCTATGTGGTTGGCGGCTTCGGCGTTTCTTTTTTCGCCAACAGCCCGGTCATGGTGGCACCGATCCAGTCGGGCGTCGGCGCCCGGCTTGGTGTCAATGCCGGCTATCTGAAGTTCACCCGCCGGCCGACCTGGAACCCGTTCTAAGTCGAAGTCTCCATTGCGGATGCTAGAAAAAGGGCTGCCATCGGCAGCCCTTTTTGTTTGCCGACCTTAACTGCCGCAGCGCGAAATTTCTCGCCGGCAACCTCAGATTCGGATCAATCCTGTGATTCTGCCCGTTCCAACCGGCGCGCTTTAACGTTACCATTCGGTTTACGTCGCGTCCCCGGCACAAAACTGTCATCTGAGACGCGCGATAAAAGGCCCAGCGGATCCGTGGCCTGGTAGTAAAGCGGCAACATAGCGAGGCCAACTCGCCGACCCGCCGATTGGAGAGTGCGTCATGATCGAATGGGCCATGCTCTTTGCCTTGGGGTTTTGCACCGCCGGGCTTCTCGCATTGCTTGCTATCCCGGCCATCTGGCGCCGGGCTGAAACAGTCACAAGCCGTCGAATTCGCGGCGCATTACCAATTTCGATGTCCGAACTTCAGGCGGAAAAAGACCAGCTGCGCGCAGAATTCGCCATGAGTGCAAGGAAGCTTGAGACCTCCGTCGACGATCTCAAGGAAAAGATGGCTGAATCCAAGACCGTGATCGGCAAGAAGGACGAGTTGATCCGGAAGCTGCGCGGTGACATCAGCGCCCGCCGAAAGGTCGAGGAAGACCTGCACAACAGGATCGAGACGCTGCAGGGCCAGGTCAAACAGCACGAGAAGACAATCAAGACTGCCGAGGAAGTTATCGAGAGCCGCGATGCCACTCTGGCCGAACGCGACAACAGCCTGATGCGGAAGGCACGCGAACTGGCCGATGCCACGGCATTGTCCGACACCCGACGGGTTGAGCTGGTCGCACTCGAGACCAAACTGCAGGCCGTCAATGCCAGCCTCGATGATCGGACCGCGAGCGTTGAGAAGCGCGATGGCGTTATCCTCGAACGCGATGAACAGATTACCGGCATGCAACGTGATCTGTCCGAGACTAAGGCTGGGCTTGCATCACGCGAATCCGAAGTGAAGCGCCTTCGCCAGTCGATCGAACGCCAGGAAGAAACGATCGCCTCACACGAAGCTGATCTCGAGAACCTGCGCCGCGCTGTCAAAGCTGAGCGGGCTGCCGTTGAGGAGAAGGGCCGCGAATTGTCCAATGCCGAGAGGCTGATCTCTGAGCGCACCGGTGAAGCTGGTCGGCTGGCCGCACAACTCGCACGCGCCAAAAAGCCCAGTGCCAAGAACGGCCGCGAGAGCGAAGCCGATGCAGAACCGGAAACCGAGGACAAGGCGGCGACCGGCGCACTCAACCGCGAGCGACGCGAGAACGCCTTGCTGCGCGAGAAGCTGAACGATCTCACCGCACAGGTTATCGGTCTGACGGCCAGCCTTGATGAGGACGGCGAAATCGCCGAGATGGCTCAATCCATAGCCGCGTCAGGCGAAAACGGGGAAATGTCGGGCCTCGCCGCGCGGATCAAGGCGTTGCAGAACCGAGCGTCCTGACAAGGCTCCGTCTGGCAGGCGGGAAACGATCAATTCCCCTGCGGCGGTTGGGGCTGCAACCGATAGCGGCCGACCACCTGCCCGACCGATGCGTCGAACAAAATGAGAGATTCGGCACCGCTGGCGTTCCGCACGCGGAGGAGGATCCGGTTGCCATCGAGATCGGACGAAACGACGCTCTCGCCAGCTTCAATCGCGATACTCGCGGAGGCGCTCGCCCCTGAAGCCGCAAGCGGCGGTACGGCTTCCGCATCACCGAACACGCCGGTACGGTAAAGGATCGCGATGAAAACCGCGACAAAGCCGAGGCCCATAATGCCGAATGAACCGACCAGAAGGCGTGTTAGTTTGCGGCGCAGTTTTTCCGCTGCCGGGTCAAGCGGCGGTTCTTCGTCGTCGTCCATCCGTCCGCCAGGTCCCGTCGTGATCTCGGACATCTCCCGGTTGCGCATTGGTTCGAGCCCTTCTCTGCCTGCGGTTCGATAACGGGGAATGCCGCTCAATGGAAGCGTCGAACACAACCGATATGGAACCGGCACCGGACAGACGGCTGACGGTTGCGAGTGGCGATGATGACGGTCAGAGGCTTGATGTCGTGCTTGCAACGCATCATACCGACCTCTCGCGCACCCGCCTGAAATCTCTGATCGAGCATGGCTCGGTGGCAATTGACGATATCGCCGTCACCGCACCATCGCGAAAGGTCACCACCGGCGAGCAGCTTGCGATAACAGTGCCGCCGCCAGAACCGGCAGTCCCGGCACCTGAAGCGATTCCGCTGAACGTCCTGTATGAAGATGACGAGCTCATCGTGCTCAACAAACCGGCCGGTATGGTGGTCCATCCCGGTGCCGGGCAGCATCACGGTACACTGGTCAATGCACTGCTGCATCACGCTAAGGGCCAGCTTTCAGGCATTGGCGGCGTGGCAAGGCCCGGGATCGTTCACCGGCTCGACAAGGACACAAGCGGCGTCATGGTGGTCGCCAAGACGGATCTGGCGCACCGGTCATTGTCGAAACAATTCGCCGATCATGGCCGCACCGGCGCCTTGCAGCGCCAGTACGAGGCACTGGTCTGGGGCGCGCCGCGTCCTTCCAGGGGCACGATCGAAACTGGCCTTGGCCGCGATGCCAATCACCCCATCCGGATGAGCGTTCGCAATGATGGCAAGCATGCCATCACGCACTATGAGACGGTTGGCACCTTTGCCGGCACACAGACGGCAGAGGATCCGGCAGTCGCCCACTTGAAGTGCCGGCTGGAGACTGGGAGGACGCACCAGATCAGGGTTCACCTGAACCATATCGGCCACCCGCTGCTCGGAGATCCGCTTTATGGAACGGGCTACCGGACAAAAAGCGTCAAACTAACTGACAAGGCGCGCGCGGCCCTTGACCAACTCGGGCGGCAAGCGCTGCACGCGGCGACCTTGACCTTCGAACACCCCGTTTCGCGCGAGATTCTGGAATTCTCGAGCCTGCTGCCGGCGGATATTGCTGCTCTGATAAGCGCTCTGGAAGCAGAGGAATGATCCTCGAAGCATGAACGCATTTTCATAAAATGCGCTTCGGTGTGGACATTCTTATGTCGCAATGATCTGTCATAAACGTCGGGAATCGCGTGGAAAAACACGCTATATGAGGACAGGCTAGGGTTTCACGGCCTTGAAAGGTGAAAAGGGCCTACCCACCTACGGCAGCTGTCCAAGTTCCACTAAGGGTCCGCGCCTGTCATCGCCGCGTGTTGGGATGACAAAATGCCGGATGCCGCAGGAAGGAGACGAAAAAACATGGCTCAAGCAGCCCTGCCGTCGGTCAGTGCGGAAGGTGGTCTTTCGCGCTACCTCGACGAGATCCGCAAATATCCGATGCTGCAGCCCGATGAAGAATACATGCTCGCCAAGAGCTGGCGTGAGCATGACGACCGGAATGCAGCCCATAAGCTCGTAACGAGCCATCTGCGTCTTGTGGCCAAGATTGCCATGGGCTATCGCGGCTATGGCCTGCCGATCGGCGAGATCGTGTCCGAAGGTAATGTCGGCCTGATGCAGGCGGTGAAGCGGTTCGAACCGGAAAAAGGCTTCCGGCTCGCAACCTATGCCATGTGGTGGATCCGGGCTTCGATCCAGGAATACATCCTGCGCTCGTGGAGCCTTGTGAAGATGGGCACCACCGCCAGCCAGAAGAAGCTGTTCTTCAATCTGCGCAAGATCAAAGGACAGATCTCGGCGCTCGATGAGGGTGATCTGAAACCGGAACAGGTCAGCACCATCGCTGATCGGCTTGGTGTCAGCGAGGACGATGTCGTCTCAATGAACCGTCGTCTGTCCGGTGATGCCTCGCTCAACGCACCCTTGCGGGCTGACGGCGAAACCGCAGCCGAATGGCAGGACTGGCTCGTCGACGAGAGTGAAGACCAGGAGACGATGCTGGCTGACAGCGAGGAGCTCGACAATCGTCGGACATTGCTCGCGGAAGCGCTAGATGGCCTCAATGACCGTGAGCGGCGCATCTTCGAGGTCCGCCGCCTGTCCGAAGACCCGCTGACGCTGGAGCAGCTGTCAGAGGAATTCGGTGTGAGCCGTGAGCGTGTCCGCCAGATTGAGGTGCGTGCCTTCGAAAAGGTTCAAAAGGCCGTGAAAAAAGGTGCCGCGGCACTGGAGCGCGGCGCCACCGCTCTCGAAGCACCTGCCAGCTAGAAAAGTGCTGGAAAAATAACTGGATACACCAATAGGGCACGTCCAAACAGACGTGCCCTTTTTCGTTTCTCGAGCCCGACTCGAAGCCAGCGACTTGCGTCATGTGCGAATGACATGGCAGCAGCGAGAAAGAAGAGTATAAAACTGACAGAAATTGTGATTATCTGAGTTATACACGCAATTCTCGTGTAAATGATCTACACCGCCCCCACGCCGATCTCACAATCGAGCGCAACTAGGAAGTCCCCAGATGTCAGACATCACGCCAGTCTTGCCACGTCAGGCAGCACCCACCCTTGACGTCAGCACCGTTGGAGGCGGCACCTGGTCGCTCGATCAGCAATCGCCCGAGAACTTCACCTTGGTTGTGTTCTATCGCGGTCTGCATTGCCCGATCTGCAAAATGCAGCTCAACGATCTGCAGAACAAACTGGACGATTTTGACAAGCGCGGCGTCAATGTTATCGCCGTCTCCTCAGACACAAAGGAACGCGCTGAAGAAACAGCACAAAGCTGGGGGCTGGACCGTTTGACCCTGGGCTATGGCATTGACTTGCAGACGGCCCGCAACTGGGGTCTCTATGTGTCGGCCGGTAAGGGAAAGACCTCGATAGGCGTCGAGGAACCGGCGCTGTTCTCAGAGCCAGGTCTCTTTCTTATCAAGCCAGACGGTTCCGTCTATTTCGCCTCGGTGCAAACGATGCCATTCGCCCGTCCGCATTTCGCCGACATTCTGGGCGCCATCGATTTCGTGGTGAAGAACGGCTATCCCGCGCGCGGAGAGATCGAAGCTCTGGCACAAGCCGCCGAGTAGCCCACGATCAAGAAACCAAAACGAAGAGCCCCCGCGCAGGTCCTGCACGGGGGCTTTTTCTTTGCGTATTGGACAGTGTCAGTGGTTGTGATCGTGGCCCGAATGATCGTGGTCTGAGTGGTCCATGCCGCCTTTGCCATCAGGCGTCTTGGCGCCGACAGCGGCGATCGGCATCATCACCGCAATCTCACCGGCCTTCTCGAACTGCAGCGTTACTTCGATCGCCTCGCCCTGCTTGAGCGGCGCGTTCAGCCCCATGAACATGACGTGGAATCCACCAGGTTCCAGAGAAACCGTTTCGCCCGGCGGGATCTCAAGCCCGCCCTCAAGTTCGCGCATCTTCATGACCCCTTCGGTCATCCCCATCTCGTGGATCTCCACACGTGCCGAGGCATCAGTCGAGGCCGACACGAGGCGATCAGGCTCGCTTCCTGTATTGGTTATGGTGGTGTAGCCACCGCCCATCTTTGCGCCACCCGGTGTTGCTCGCGTCCAGGGCGTGTCGATCTTGAGAGTCCCCAGCGAGTATTCCTTTGCTTGAGCAGGCACGTCCATAAGGGCGGTGCCAGCAATTACAGCCGACGCAGACAAAGCGGCCAGTCCTCTTGCGAAGTGTTTCATCATCTTGTCCTCGCTAAGCCGGCGCATCGCGCGCATCCAGCAGCGCATGCGTTCCGGCAGTCCGAAGTTTGATTGAAGGGTTCGTCGTCGATCAGGCGTGCACGGGCGGCGCCCGGATCAGATCCATCGCTGCCCGGCGCAGCTCAATACTGGGATCGGTTACCAGCGCGAGATGGTCGCTCGCACGAACCCAGGGAATGGTGATGGGCGACGTTCCGGATGCAGCAAGGGCCGCACCTGGCGCACAGCATTTCGAACAGGCCAGCGATGTCCCGGCCGGTGTATCGCTGTCATTCGGTGAACCCGGTGACGCATAGTGGCAAAGAGAGGCCAGCGGATCGAAAGACCAGCCGCCACCGGCCTCAGTTTCAACGGCATCAGATGGCGTCAGCCATGCCGGTAGCGGCACGACCGCAAACGCCAGATTCAGCAACAGCGCGTAACAGCCTAGCAGCACGCCCAAATGCGGTAACTGCCGCAGAGATGCCAGCGGCTCGAGCTCAGTTGTGCCGCGACCGGCTGCGTAAACATCCACTTTCGAAGCGCGCCTCATGCTGCCAAGACAATCATTACGTTGCATCATCCGCAAGCAGACAGTCGGTCACAGGCCGCTGGCTACTTCAGCTCGATGGCATAGTCAGCCACAGGCACAATGTCATCGATCAGTCCGTTCTCGCGCATGAATTCGGCAAAGCGGTCATAGCGTCGGCTGTCGAGCGCAGCAGGTCGTTTGGCAAACCGTGGCAGCGTGTCGATCCAAGCCTGGCGGTTGAGCGCATCATCAAGATCGGGATGAGCTTTCAGGAACGTCGCCCATCCTTCTTCAGGATGATTGGTCAGCCAGATCACGGCCCGTTCGGTGGCTTCGATGAAGGCCCGCAGGGCAGGTTTGTCAAGCTCGCCATTGCGCGCCACGTAGATCAACTCGTCATAGACCGGCACACCATGTTCTTCGGGGTAAAAGGCGAGACCCTCATGGTCTTCGAGCTTCAATTGCGTCAACTCGAAATTGCGGAATGCACCAATCACACCATCAACTCGACCGGCTATGAGTGCGGGCGATAGCGCGAAATTCACATTCACCAACTCGACGTCATCAAGAGCCAGGCCCGCTTCGGTCAGCATGGTGCCGAGCAGCGCATCCTCGAATCCTCCAACCGAAAACCCCACCGTCTTGCCCTTAAGATCAGCCACCGAGGTGAGTGGTCCTCCAGCAAGAACCACCAATGTGTTGAGCGGGGTTTCAACCAGCGTTCCAATCCGCGTCAGAGGCAGACCTTCCGCCACCTGAATGTGCAGTTGCGGTTGATACGAGATCGCAATATCCGCCTGTCCTGCAGCAACCAGACGCGGCGGAGCGGACGGGTCAGCCGGCGGTACCAGCGTCACATCCAGACCGGCATCGGCGAAATAGCCCTTCTCCGCCGCGACTACCAACGGCGCGTGGTTCGGATTCACGAACCAGTCGAGAAGGACCGTAAGCTTGGTGTCTTCGGCCACAGCAAGCGGTGGCGTGACAAGGGTCGACGCCACGACAAAGCATGCAACAACGAGACGATAGAGCATCTGAGATATCTCCTAGAGGTGTTGTTCGCGCACCCAAGGCGTCAGCCGGCGCGTTAGCACATCGGTTGTCAGGCGCAGCGCGACAGCGCTGAGCCCCAGAAGAACAAGACTGGCGAAAACGGTATCGGTCTGCATGCGCGCATTGGCTTGCAGCATGACGAAACCGATCCCGGCTGACGCACCAACCCATTCGCCGACCACTGCTCCTATGGGCGCGATCGCCGCTGCAACACGCAAGCCCGAGCCGAGCGCCGGCAACGCGGCCGGCAACTGAATCAATCGAAACGTCTGCCATCTTGACGCGCGGTGCAGGCGAGCAAGATCGAGCAGCATGGGGTCGGTACGGCGCAATCCGTCATGGAAAGCTGATGCGACCGGGAAATAGATGATCAACGTCGCCATGGCGATCTTTGAGGCAAGCCCAAAGCCAAGCCAGATCACCAGCAAAGGCGCGATAGCGAACACAGGCAGCGCCTGGCTGGCGACGAGTACGGGATAGAGCGCTGCGCGGGCCGGACGATACAGCGCCATCAGACTGGCGGTACCCATACCCAGCACCGCGCCAGCCGCAAGACCAAGCACCATCTCAAGCAGCGTGATGCTGGTGTGGAAAGACAAATAAGGCCATTGGCCGACAATGCTGGACCACACTGCAGACGGGCCTGGCAGCAGATAGCCTGGCGGCTGGAAGATGGTGACCGCGAACCACCAGACCGCGACCAGCACCACCAGGATACAGGCGGCGCGAAACAACTTGACCAGAACAGCGCTTGCAACAGCGAGAAACGCGGAGAACAAGCTGGTCGGCGTGACCGTTTGCCGCCACTCCTGGCTAACGCTCATAACCTTTGTCCCCATATCTGCCGGCGGCGGGATCGGGGAACAGGCGCTAAAATGTCGAGGCCCTGACGCTCCGTCCCTTCGCCGGTATGATCCGGATCAGGTTCAAAGGGTTCGGCACGTGGCCATCTCAGTTCCGCAATTACACGCGGAACACCCCTCGGATGTGAGCAGGAAGGTGGACCGGCAGGTGTGGGTCGTCAACCTGTTTGGCAGATCGCGTACCGATTCACTGACCCCAGGTTTCGAAAGCCTGATCGAACACCGACTGGCCCTCGGTGCCCTTGGCAAGCGTGATGATCGCCCGCTTGCCCGACGCATAGACCACCGGAACATCGAAGAAGGGTTGTTCCTTTAGTCGGATCCGATTGGATTCAGCGTCCGGATTGCGCGAATGAAGCGCCATCAGGAAGACGCCATCGTCGACCTTGACGACTTCGCCGGCAAGCGGCCCACCGGCAGCGCGTGGCGTCTGCTTGACGAGCAGACCGGGAACATTCTCGATCCGCTCGGTGGTCACGTTTGCCGGCGTCTGGAAGAAGAAGTCGATTGTATGGGTCGCAGGGAACTCGGGATCCTGATTGCGGAATATGTTGATCGTCAGGCTCAATTGACGTTCAGGAATCTGGACCTGGCCTTCGATATAGGCGCTGCCGTCCTGTTGCCGAAGCGCCCAGTTGACCGAACCGGCGACCTGTGTCGGCGCAACACCTTCCTGTCCCGATTCCTCGATCAACAGCGCTTCTATGACTGCCGGTGGTGGCGGGGCAGCCGGCTCCGCGGTCGCCTGTTCTGGTGCCGCAGGAGCGGGGGCCGGCGCCGGCTCGGGGGTCTCCTCTTCAGCGCCTGGCAGGCGCTCTTCGACCTTGTCGGCATCCTGGCCACCGGGATTAACGATCGCAATGATCGGTTCGACCGTCTGCAGGACCACCTCACGCTGCCAATAACCAACTGCGCCTAAGCCAGCGAGTGCGACCAGCGTGATCGCGAGTCCCCAACGGCGTCGCGGCGGCTCAGCGACATAGGCTGTCCCCTCCGGCCAGTCATTCGGATCAGGCGCGGGTTGTTGGTTTTGCAACTCAGGAGCAAAGCCCGGCGCGGCGGACTGAATGTCCTGAACCGCCGGCTCCGAACCAGGAGGCGGGGCAGGCGGCGGCGGAGGTGGTGGTGCGGCCGCCGCTGGTGGGGGTGGTGCAGGCGGTGCTGGGGCCGCGGGCGCAGGTGGCGGCGCCACTGCCGCAGGCGGAACAATTCCAGCAGGTGCAGCCGGCGACGTTGTCACGGCTGGCGGTGCGGGTTGCTGCACCGGCTGGGCCGGAGCGTCCAGGACAGCAGACGTTGTAACTGGCGGCTGTATGCCCGGTGGCGGCTCGGATGGCGTCGCACTTGCTGCCGTGGGAGCCGGAGGAGGCGTTGACTGCGGCACGGCAAATGGAGCCTGCGGCGGAGTCGCCGGAGGCAATTCGGTGCCGGTTGTCGCTGCGCCGGCTGTACCGGCTCCGCCCAGTCGTTGACGTAGAGGCGACACATAGGGCTGCGTTGTCGTCGATGTTGTGACAGGCGGTGTGGCAGGTGGTTCGGGCGTCGCAACCGCTTCCTTGACGGCCTCTTCGCCCTCAATGCGCTGTGCGGCCTGTTGCAGGCTCGTGCGCACCTCTTCGATCTGCGCTTCGGGGGTTTCACCCTCGGCATTTGTAAGCTGCGCAACCAACGCCGCTTCGGCACGCGCATAGAGTGCTTTGCGCCCGGCGGCATTATTATCTGCAAGGCCGTCAACAGCCTTGCGCAAGACTGAGTAAAAATCGGTCATCGGATAGGCCCGTGGGTCTCCCGCGACGTGCCGCATACACGCACGTTACTGAGTTTTGTCGCCATCCTGGCGCAACTTGGTGGAGCAAACGCGGAACTTAATCTGCGAATGGGTCATGCACAAGGATCGTATCGTCCCGTTCTGGACTGGTCGACAACAATGCAACAGGAACACCGATCAGCTCTTCAATTCTACGCACATATTTAACGGCCTGCGCCGGCAAGTCAGCCCATGACCGAGCAGACGCAGTGCTGTCGTGCCAGCCTTCGACAGATTCGTAAACCGGCTGAATGCGAGCCTGTTGCCCTTGTGAGGCGGGCAGATAGTCAATTGGCTTGCCATCCAGTTCATAGCCCGTGCAAACCTGCAGTGTCTCCATCCCATCGAGTACGTCGAGTTTCGTCAGTGCGATACCGTGAACCCCGCTGGTCATCATCGCCTGGCGCACCATCACCGCATCAAACCAGCCGCAGCGGCGCTCACGCCCGGTGACTGTGCCAAACTCATGCCCTCGTTCGCCAAGCTGGCGACCGGTTTCGTTGTCCTGCTCGGTGGGAAACGGTCCGCCGCCAACGCGGGTCGTGTAGGCTTTGGTGATACCCAGAACGTAACCGACCGCTCCTGGCCCCATCCCGGAGCCGCTGGCCGCCTGCCCCGCGACCGTGTTCGAGGACGTGACAAACGGATAGGTGCCGTGGTCGATGTCGAGCATCGCGCCCTGAGCGCCCTCGAACAGGATGCGCCGACCAGCCCGGCGCTGTTCTTCGAGAAGCCGCCATACCGTATCGACATAAGGCAATAGCCGTTCGGCCACGCTGGCCAGTTCATCGTACAAGGTTTCCGAGGTGATTTCAGGCTCGCCCAGGCCGATCCGCAGCGCGTTGTGATGCGCCAGCAGCCGATCGATCTTGGCTGTTAGCGTCTTCAAATTGACAAGATCCATGACCCGGATTGCGCGCCGCCCCACCTTGTCTTCATAGGCCGGCCCGATCCCGCGCCGCGTGGTACCGATGCGCGTTCCCTCGGTGGCGTTCTCCCGCAACGCATCGAGATCGCGGTGGATCGATAGTATAAGACACGCATTGTCGGCGATCCGCAGATTGTCACGCGTGATCGCGACGCCCTGATCCTGCAGCGTCCCGATCTCTGCTGCCAGCGCATGCGGATCGATGACCACGCCATTGCCGATCACAGCGAGTTTGCCTGGCCGGACCACGCCCGAGGGCAACAGGCTCAGTTTGTAGACCTGGCCGTCGATAACCAGGGTATGTCCGGCATTGTGCCCACCCTGGAAGCGTACGACGACGTCGGCCCGCTCCGAGAGCCAGTCGACAATCTTTCCCTTGCCTTCATCGCCCCACTGCGAGCCGACAACCACCACATTCGCCATGGCGCACTTTCCGTAGAATCAATGTCCGAGAAGCCCCGCGACACGCGGGACCGCTCCCTGTATCAGCTAAGTTGCGCGATGGCGAGTACCAGCCAGATTCACCTGGAACGCTGGAGGGCGACACCAAATCTCGTGCCTTGCCGCATGGCCGATATGCCGGCTCATTCGGCATTCCGCGCTTGACCGGGCCGGTCCACAAGCCGAGAAGGCGGTTATGACCCCCCTGCGCGCCTTCGGCGGCTGGCTCTTCGGCCGGCCCTATCTTCTGCTCTCGCTGACGACGCTGTTCTGGGCCGGAAATGCCGTCGCGGGAAAGCTGGCGGCTGGTATCATTCCGCCTTTCACACTGACCGGGCTGCGCTGGATTCTGACCGCGGCCGTTCTACTCATCCTTGCGTGGCCACTCATCGCAGAAAACCGAGAGCGGATCAGAACAAACTGGAAGTTCCTGTTCTTCTGCGGGTCGATCGGCTTTGCGGTCTTCAATTTCTGCCTCTACGGCGCGCTGAATTACACATCCGCGATCAATGTCAGCATCGAGCAGTCGAGCATGCCGATGGTGGTTATCCTGCTCGCCTACCTCGTCTATCGCGAGCCTGTAACTGCGCTACAGCTGCTGGGCGCCAGCGTATCGATCGTTGGCGTTCTGGTGACCGCCAGTCGCGGCGACCTGCTGGCTCTGCTGCAACTCGACGTCAATATCGGCGATCTGATCATGATGGGCGGTGTGCTGGCCTATTCGATCTATTCCGTTGCTCTCAAGCGCAAGCCGCAGATGCCCTGGCAGGTGTTCATGTTCTGCCTTGCCTGCGCAGCCATGATCACCGCATTCCCCGCGATGCTTATCGAACTCTCGACGGGCGCCGCCCCTGAGATGAGCTGGAAGACACCGGCACTCTTGGCCTATGTCGTCATCTTCCCGTCGGTCCTGTCACAGATCTTCTTCGTCCGTGGCGTTGAATTGATCGGGCCGCAGCGCGCCAGCGTCTTCTCGAATCTTGTCCCCGTGTTCGGGTCCATCCTCGCGGTCCTCATTCTTGGTGAGGTCTTCGAGAGCTACCACGCCGTTGGTCTGGGCCTTGTGATCGGCGGCATCGCCATGGCCGAGTGGTCGGCGCGGCGAGCAGTCGTGTGACCCACATCACGGGACCGACTGAGGCCGGCATGACACGCACCGCTGAGTTCATCGCAGCCAATGCGCGCTGGCTTGCCGCCGGGTTCCTCATGGCGCTGGCCTCAAGCTTTGGCCAGACCTTCTTCATCGCGCTCTATGCTGATCCCCTGCGCCAGACTTTCGATCTCAGCTATGGCGAATTCGGCGGCATCTACACAATCGGCACGCTGGCTTCGGCCGCAGTGCTAATCCAACTCGGGCGTATGGCCGACCATGTCCCGGCGCGCACGCTCTCGGTTGTCCTATGCATTTGTCTGGCGATGACCTGCGTTGCGATGGCGCTGAATGCAGTCTGGTGGTTGCTACCATTCGTGATCTTCGGATTAAGGCTCTTTGGCCAGGGAATGCTCAGTCATCTTTGGCAGGTGACGATGGCACGCTGGTTCGTCGCCACACGGGGACGCGCTCTGGCACTCGCATCCTTCGGCCACCCTACGGGGGAAGCACTGGCCCCGCTGGCGGCAGTGTTCTTGATAGCGGCTTTGGGATGGCGCGAGAGTTGGGGCGTCGCCGCTGCCGCGCTCGTAATCGTTCTGGCACCGGCAATGTGGTTGCTGCTCGCGCGTGAGCGTCATCCCAAACATCACCAGACCGAGGAATCCGGATCACCGGGCATGGACGGCCGCCACTGGACCCGCGCGGAAGCCATTTCGCACCCACTCTTCTGTATGCTGATCCCCGGCATCCTTGGACCGAGTTTCATTCTGACGGCGATTTTCTTCCTGCCCGCACATATCGCCGAAGTCAAAGGGTGGGATTTCGCCGCCATGCCGGTCCGCTACTGGACCTATGCGGTGAGCTCTGTGATCTCAGCACTCGCATTTGGCTGGGCCATCGATCGTTTCTCGGCACGCGCCTGTCTGATGGCCTATCAGCTACCCATGGTCGTGGCTCTGATCGTCCTGTGGCGGGGTACCGGGGTGGAGACCGCAACTCTGGTACTGATCTTGTGCGGAGTTACAACCGGCGGAGCATCTACGGTGCATACCGCAATATGGGCGGAGCTCTACGGCACCATGCACATCGGTGCCATCAAATCTCTGGCCCTGGCAGCCATGGTGTTTTCAACCGCAGCAGGCCCCGGTCTTGTCGGCCTCCTGATAGACCTTGGCGTCGATTTCCCGGAGCAAGGTCTTTGGATGGCGGGCTACAGTGTGGCGATCTCGGCAGTGTTCATCTGGCTCTATCTCAGCGGGCGGATCACACACGTCAGAACGCCATGAAATCAACGTTGCTGTCGTAGCCGGCTACACCGCCGGCTGTTGCTGTGTGGCACAATGGATCCCGCCACCAACCTCGCCGATTGGATCGACATTCAGCATCACGATCTCGCGGTCCGGGTAGAGCCGCTGCAGTGTGGCCCGGGTTTCCGAGTCCGTGTCGCGATCGCCGAACTCTGCCGCAATGATCCCGCCATTGCAGATGTAGTAATTGACGTATGATGCAACGAAATCCTGGTCGGTTACCCGGACATCATAAGGTTCCGGGATCACAGTGATTTCTAACGGCTCATCCCTCGCGTTCGTTGCCTGTTTGAGAATGTCATAGGTTTCGAAAGCCGCAGCAGACCACGGATCGCGCTCATCGACCTCCTCGGGCAACTGAATGATGACCTGACCCAAGCCGGCAAACCTTGCCAGTGAATCGATGTGATAGTCGGTGATGTCCGCGCCCGCGACACCGGGCGCCCAGATCATCCGATCTGCACCCATCGCTTCAAGCAGCAGCACCTCGATTTCATTGCAGGTGCCCACGTTACGATTCGGATTCACCCATGAGCTCTCATGCGCGATGAGAGTGCCATGACCGTCTGTTTCAACGCCTCCAGGCTCGCCGACCAGCCCATTGTCGAGCAACGGCAGCTCCATGCGTTCAGCAATCCGGCGGGCAACCTGCCCGTCATGCCGATGGTCCTGCTTGCCACCCCAGCCATTGAAATTCATATGCCGAATGGCGAGGTCGCCGCGCTTGTTGCGAACAAACAGAGGCCCTGAGTCACGGGCCCAGAGGTCATCGGTAGGAACATCCCAGATCTCGATATCCGAAGACAGTTTGCGGCGCGCAACGGACTCAAAACCCTCGTCCATCAGCATCACAACGGGTTCAAATTCTGCAATCGTGTTGGCAACATCCGCGATGGCCTGCTGAACCATTTCGAGAAAAATCGGGTCAGGATGGACGCGGGTATTGACCGGCCATTGCATGAAGGTGCGCAAATGGGGTTCGGCCTCATCGGGAACCCAATAGCCTACCTCGTTC
>JBCDCP010000028.1:0-26889 GCA_039181495.1 Pseudomonadota bacterium
CGGTTATCCGGTTTGTCTCCGAGAGCTTGGTGCGCGGCAAACATGACGAGCTGCATGGCGCCGTGCGCATGTCGCTGGCGGTGTGTTTACTGTTCAGCGCAACGTTTGCGGCATCCGGAGCCTGGGCCCTGGATACGTTCTGGGGGGTCGACGCCAACCCCTATATCCTGCCATTCATCGTCGCGGCGTTGTGTCTGCCGCTGTTGACACTGGAACAGTGCGTCGAGGGCATCTCGCGGGGGTTTGGCTGGGTAAATCTGGCCTTGATACCGCCCTATCTGTTGCGACCTTCGCTAATGCTCCTCGCCCTGGCCGGTATGATGCTTGCCGGAGCCGAACCGACCGCAGTAACGGCCGTCAAATGTGCGATCGGTGCGGCGTTCATGTCGATCCTGATCCAGTCCATGATCCTCTTCTGGCGGATTTCAAAGACCGTTCCCTACACAGGCGCCCGGTACCGCCCGGCAGCATGGACCGCCGTGGCCATTCCGATGGTGATTGTCGATGGGTCGGGCCTGTTGCAATACCACACTGATCTGATCGTGCTGAGCGCCTACGTTTCTCCGGATCAGCTGGCGATCTATTTCGCTGCTGCCAAGACGATCTCGCTGATCGGTATCGTGCATTTCGCGGTCACCGCTGTTGCCAACCAGCGTTTTGCCGGATTGGCTGCGGCCGGGGACAGCGACGGGATGGGTCGGTTCATTCGGCAGACGACGAACTGGACCTTCTGGCCAGCGCTGGCCGCGGCGCTTGGATTTGTCATCCTCGGCAAGCCGCTCCTATGGCTTTTTGGCGCCGAGTTCGAAGCCGGCTACCCTGTCATGCTCATTCTGGCCTGTGGCCTTCTGATCCGTGCCTATGTCGGGCTTTCGGAACAGATCCTCAACATGACCGGGCACCACCGCAAGAGCGCCATCGTGCTAATCGTTGGGTGCTGTATGAACCTGGCGCTGAACATCGCACTGGTCCCGCTTTACGGGCTTGAGGGGGCAGCTGTCGCCACGGTTTTGTCGACGCTGATGTCGGCCAGCTTCCACGCCGCCTTCGTCAAACAGACAACCGGTGTGAACCCGCTTCTGTGGCATCCATTCGCGATGCGGAATCCCGGGTAGTCAATCGCCGAGCAGCTATGTGGCGGCGACAGACCGCCATGTCGCGAGACTGTTGGTCAGGCGATACTTGTTTGCTGCTGCATCTGGTCGCAGTTACGCATTATTGCGATACCTTCACATATCACCAGTTGTTTTATGCCCTGACTTTTTGTCTCATCGGCGGAATTACGGTTCCCCGATTCAACTTTGAGGGTAAAACCAAGTGCGTCGAGTGCGCTGTCGGACGGGGGCATTGCCGAACCGACCTGAGGTTGTCCAATGAACGCTACGTATCCGATTGATGCGGAGCTGCTGTTGGCGGGCCGTGATGATATTTCTGATCCCGCATTGCGCGTTTGGTTGCGTATTTCCAGCTGTGTTGCTCTGATTGATGAAGAGTTGCGCCGCCGTCTGCGAGAAGGATTTGGAACGACACGTCCGCGCTTTGATTTTCTGGCCCATCTTGCGAGCGCTCCAGACGGTTTGACCCTGGGCGAGCTATCGCAGCGCATGATGGTTTCGAACGGCAATATGACCGGCCTTGCAAAGCGGTTGCTTCAAGAAGGGCTGATTGAGCGGCGACCGGAGGTCACGGACCGGCGGATTACCCGGGTCGTGTTGACGGAGGACGGCGCCGAGGCCCAAGCGGCAATGGCTCAGACCTATGAAGACTGTGTTTCTGATTTGCTGACGGACCTCGACCACGCGGACAAGGAAGTTCTCTTGACCGTGATGTCGTTGCTCAAGAGCTCGGTAAAGTCGCGCCTCACGAGATAGTTCTCCGGATTTCACTCCTGAGTTTTCCAGAACCGGCCTCGCCGTTGATTGCTGCCGGGTCTTGCGGAGACTTGCGCCGAATCCCACGTTCAGCGGAACAAACCCAGCGACAGGAATTCAATGATCGACGCCAAGAAACTCATCGACCAGTATCTCGGAGCCGGGACTCTGGACAGCCTTTCAGCGCAGGGGCGCGACTATAGCGCGCGGGCACAGGATACCGTGCGCCAGAACCCGCTAGCGTCCGGTGCTCTTGCTGGCGGTGTTGCTGCGCTGCTGCTTGGGACCAAGTCTGGCCGTAAGCTAGGCAAGAACGCGATCAAGTATGGTGGCCTGGCCGTTGTCGCGGGGCTCGCCTACAAGGCCTATCGTGATCACCAGGCCGGGCAAAGGCCGCCAATCGATCCCGGATCTGCGGGCGAACCTGAGTTGATTGCCGCCCCGGCCGATACGCCATTTGTGCCAGATGCTGCGCATGAGAACGAGCGTGCATTGGCGCTACTGGTCGCCATGATCCAGGCTTCAAAGGCAGATGGGTATATCGACGCCGACGAGCAGACGCGGATTTTTGAGAAGCTCGATAGTGTTGAACTCGACGCCGAGGCCAAGGCATTCGTGCTCGAAGAGATGCGCAAGCCTATGGATGTCGATCGCGTGGTGTCCATGGCGGATACGCCCGAGGTTGCAATGGAGCTTTATGCCGCCTCACTGGTTGCTATCGATCCCGATCATCCCGCCGAGAAGGGCTACCTTGAAATGCTGGCAGCACGGCTTGGCCTCGATCCCGGCCTGGTTGAGCATCTCAATACGACAGTCGCCGCGGCGCGCATCTAACGCGCCGCCAGTTCTGGACGCTCAGCGAGAAACTGCTGCATTCGGTCCAATGCCTCGCTAATGCGGGCTTCCGAATTGGCGTAAGACACGCGGATATAGCCTTCACCCAGGATGCCGAAATCCGGGCCACCGATGGTGGCGACACCGGCATCTTCAAGAAGCTTTCCGGACATTTCCTTTGCCGGCATATTGATCTGGCTGACATTGGGGAATGCATAGAACGCCCCTTGGGGCATGATGCAGGTTACGCCCGGAAGCGTGTTGAGGCCATTGACCACCAGGCGTCTCCGCCGGTCGAATGCCGCCATCATCTCGGTAACGCAATCCTGCGACCCCTCAAGCGCGGCAATTGCCGCGTGTTGAGCCGCAGCATTCACGCACGACCAAGAGTTGACGGCCAGCTTTCGGGCTGCGTCGATCAAGCTATCCGGCCATACCCCATAGCCGAGGCGCCACCCCGTCATGGCATATGTCTTGGACCAGCCATCAAGCAGGATCAGCCGGTCACGCAGTCCTTCGAAGTTGAGCAGGCTGCAATGCTCGGCATTGTCATAGACCATCTGACCATAGATCTCGTCTGACAACACCGCGACATGCGGATGCTGCAACAATCCCGATGCCAGACGCTCGATCTCGGATCCTGGCGTCACGCCGCCAGTCGGGTTTGCCGGTGAGTTGAGGATGATCAGGCGGGTTTTCCCGCCAATCAGGCCAAGCGCCTCATCGGCCGAAAAGGCAAACCCGTTCTGTTCACGGATGGGGATCGGAACCGGCGTCGCACCGGTGAACTCGATCATCGAGCGATAGATCGGGAATCCAGGATCGGGGTAGAGGATTTCTGCTCCGGGCTCACCGAACATGAGGATGGCGGCGAACATGGTCACTTTGCCACCGGGGACGATAAGAACACTGTCCGGGGAAACTTGAGCACCGATGCGGCGGTGTATATCGGCCGCGACAGCTTCGCGGAGCGGCTGAATGCCATTTGCCGGGGTGTAGCCGTGCGTACCATCGCGCAGGGCCTTGATTGCGGCCTCGACGACATGCGGCGGCGTCGGGAAGTCCGGCTGACCAATGCCCAGATTGATGATGTCGCGACCCCGGCCCGCGAGTTCGGTTGCCCGAGCCAGCACGCGAAAGGCGTTCTCGTCGCCAATGCGGGAGAATGCGGGATTGATCTTGAGCGAGGTGACGGGCGATTCCATTGTGTCGCGAATCCTTGTGAGGCGCATGTCTTGCCTGCGTTGTCTGGCGCCGTCTATATATCGGCGCACAGGGGTTCACGCGAGCACCCCATCGGCACTGTTGCCGGTCGGCATCCGCCCAAGCATCGCATGCTTGACGCATGTTTGGAGCCCAAGATGACCGGCAAGATCAAGTCCTTCTCTGATCAGAACACCCATTCTATTGCCACTTGCGGCATTGATATCGATCGCCTGAAGCGGCTCCAAGAGTCAGGCAACCTGCCGCAACTGATTGATGTACGTCGGCAACACGCTTATCGCGCTTCGGGGATGACCGTGGCAGGCGCAATCCGCGCCGAGCCAGAAAAGCTACTCGATGAAATCGGTCAGATTGACCGTCATCGTGTTGTCGTCGCCATATGCGTACACGGCCACGAAGTGAGCCAGGGCGCGGCCGCGGCCCTGCGGCAGCGTGGCTATGATGCGTACTTCTTGAGTGGCGGATTCGAAGCCCTGCATCAGCGCGGTCTGCTGCCGCTCACCAGCATCGAGGATTCCGAGAGGAGTGATGTATCGTGAGCGTGACACCATCATCAAATCAGGTCGATGGTACGGTTGGGGGGCATGCGGACGTACAGTTCGGCGACCTCGTTGCCACCTTTGCCAAGATCGGTGTTCTGTCCTTCGGTGGACCGGCCGGACAGATTGCGATGATGCATCGCATGCTCGTTGACGAGAAAAGGTGGATCGATGAGAAGCGCTATCTGCATGCACTGAACTATTGCATGCTTCTGCCGGGGCCGGAGGCCATGCAGTTGGCGACCTATGTGGGTTGGATGCTGCACGGAGTGCGCGGCGGATTGGCGGCTGGACTGCTCTTCGTGCTGCCCGGTGCCGTCGTCGTTGCCCTGCTCAGCGTTCTTTATGTTCTCTATCGCGATGTCAGCGGCGTCGATGGGGTCCTGCTCGGCGTCAAGGCTGCGGTTCTGGCTATCGTGGCGCAGGCCCTGATCCGGATTTCGGCGCGGGCGCTCAAAGGCAGCGTGGCACTCATCTTCGCCGGGATCGCCTTTGTCGCTATGTTCGTGTTCGACGTGCCATTTCCGCTAGTGATTCTGGCAGCCGCGGTTGCCGGCGCTGTGCTGATGCGAAAGGCAGGCGGCGGCGCGGACTCGTCGCCAGATGCGGCAATTGACACCGTCGGTGTTGTGGGCCGGACAATCCGGACGATCGCGGTTTGGGCCACGCTCTGGGCGATACCGCTCTTCGTGATCGTTCTCACGCTCGGTTCAGACCACGTGCTTGCCGATCTGGCGGCATTCTTCGCCAAACTGGCCGTCGTGACGTTTGGCGGTGCCTACGCTGTGCTGGCTTACATGGCGCAGGCGGCGGTCGACACCCATGGCTGGCTCGCGCCGGGAGAAATGGTCGATGGGCTGGGACTGGCCGAGACGACGCCTGGACCACTCATTCTGGTGACCCAGTTTGTCGGCTTCCTTGCCGGCTATCGCTTTCCCGATCCCTTCAGTCCGCTGACCGCCGGTCTGATTGCGGCAGGGCTGACGACGTGGATGACTTTCGTGCCCTGCTTTCTCTGGATCTTTGTTGGTGCGCCCTATATCGATCGTTTGCGAGGAATCAGTGCCCTGGATGCGGCTCTCACGGGAATAACGGCAGCCGTTGTTGGTGTGATTGCCAAACTTGCGCTTTGGTTCGGGGTACAGGTCATCTTCACGCAAACGCAGGACGTGTCGATGGGTACGGGCGTGATGCTGCTGCCGGTCTGGAACAGTGTTGATCTTGCGGCGGTTCTGTTGACGCTGCTGGCGCTTATCCTGGTCTTCCTGATGAAGCGCGGCCCAATGGTTGTGGTACCCGGGCTCGCGGCGGCCGGGGCGATTGCGGCATCGGTGTTTTAGGGCGCGAGGCCTAGGCGGCCTCGGACTTGCGGTTGCCCTTAGACTTTTTGGCTGGCTTCTTTTCGTTCTTCGACGATTTCTTGCTCTTCTTGCTGTGCTTCTTGGGCTTTGCCGGCTCTTCCTCGGATGGCGGCATCCAGGCTGAAGCCATGCGTTCGAGCAGTTTGGCAAGATTGCTATGGTCCTTCGTGCTCAGGCCTCGGGTGGCATCGCGTTCAAGACCACGCCAGAGCGCCTTGAGTTTGCGCGCGCAATCTCGGCCCTCATCGGTCAGCAGCACATGGACCTTGCGGCCGTCTTCGCCAGAGGCATCACGTGTGACAAGGCCCTGTGCGCCCATGCGCGCAATCATCTTGGTTACTGTCGGAGGTTGAACGCCCATGGCATCTGCCAGCGCGCTCATGGTCTGCCCGTCCTGCTCGCTCAGCAACTGCAGTACGGTTTCCTGACCAGGATGCAGGCCGATCTCTGCCAGCATTGCCGCCGCCCGCGTCCGGTGCAGCCGCGCCGCGCGCAGGAGGTGATAGCTGAGGGAATCGCGATACCAGCTTTTCATCGGAGGGCCTGTGGTGTGATCGTGATGCCTCGCACGGATATATTACAGTATTGTGACTGTCCCTGCGAGCAAGCCTAAGCCGGCTCAGACTCTGCCTTTGCCGCCTGTCTCAAGGCTGCTGAAATGCTCGCGCAACAGCGCAGGAATTCCGCGTCGCTACGCAAGTCCGGATGTCTGGGGAAAGGGAAGTCGCACGCGATGTCATCGACGATTCGGCCCGGTCGCGGCGATAGAATCAACACGCGCGATGATAGGAATGCGGCTTCAATTACCGAATGGGTGACAAACACCAATGTCATGGATTCCCGGGACACCAGATCGGATAACATGTCGTTGAGCTCAAAGCGGGTCAGCTCATCCAGTGCGGCAAAGGGTTCGTCCATAAGCAACAGGGAAGGCTGCTCAATTAAGGCACGGGCGATTGATACCCGCATGCGCATGCCACCGGAAAGCTGATCGGGTCTTGCATCGGCCCAATCCTGGAGACTGACGCTGGCAAGCGCTTGGTGCACCGACTCTTGAGCCTGGATACGCGACGCCCCGCGCAGGCGGAGCGGCAGCCATACATTGTCGAAGACGCTGGCCCACGGCAGCAGTGCAGCATCCTGAAACACAAAGCCGATGCCGCCTTTGACTTGGCGATGCGGCTCAGCGGGATCGTTGACTCGGACCGATCCCGCGTGAGCCTTGTCGAGGCCTGCAATGATGCGTAGCAGGGTGGACTTTCCGCAACCTGATGGACCAACCACCGATATCCGTTCGCCGGTCTCGACGCTCAGGTTGACTGGGCCCAAGACCTGACCAGCCGCTGGAAAACTCTGGGCCACGGTGTTGAGTTCAAGATGCGGCATGGGGCGCGGTCCAGCGTCGTGCAATTGGGTCTTGTAGGGTTGCGGGCTGGTTGCTTTTGGCCTTTTCTGGCCGCGCGTTGCAAGCGTATCCGGCAATTCAGGTCGGAACGTTCGATCGGAGGGCTTCCCTTGGCGTGGCATATTTGGAATGAGACCGGGCGCGCCGACCTGGAGCATGTCGACGCTTCGGACGCCGTCGCCATTCTGCCGATTGCCGCGTCAGAGCAACACGGGCCTCATCTGCCCTTCGGTGTCGATTGTGTCCTCAATACTGGTTTGCTGAACACTGCTAGGGCGCATTGGCACGAAACCGGATCGGCTGTTTCGGTGTTTGAGTTGCCGGTGCTGCCCATTGGCAAGAGCGACGAACATGTCGGGTTTCCGGGAACACTGAGCCTTGAGCCTGAAACCCTGCTGGCTGTGTTGGGCGATATCGGCAAGAGCCTCGTCCGCAACGGCTTCCGACGGCTGGTGATCGTCTCGTCCCATGGCGGTAATTCCGAGACCATGGCGTTGGCTGCGCGGCGCATGCGGGTGCGCCATGGCATGTTTGTAATCGCAACGAGTTGGCCGCGCATGGGGCTGCCGAAGGATGTATTTGCCGGCGCACTAAGTCCTGATCGCCTGCGTCATGACAATCATGCCGGAGCCATTGAAACCGCCTTGATGCTGCATTTTGCCCCTGAGATGGTGGACATGGACAGGGCCCACAAATTTGAGAACCACGCGCTGAATCTCGAACAGCAGAATGACATGCTTAGGGGGACCGGAGGAACAGGATTTGCGTGGGCCACCATCGATCTCAGCACAAGCGGCGTGCTCGGAGATCCGAGTTTGGCAACCGCGGAGGAGGGTGCCCGTATCGCTGCCCACCAGGCTGAGCAGTTTTGTCGTCTTGTCACAGAAACCGGGCATTATGATCTGTCGGGTTTCGCACCGCTTGACGACCAATAGGGACGAACCGTGTCGCAACCGCTCTCGGAAACGCCGCTTATTCACCCTGATGCGATGGTGACCGATTGCCGGCTTGGTCGATACACCGAAGTTGGCGCTCGCACGCAGATCGCGGAATCCCAACTCGGTGACTACTCCTACATCGTCAATGATGGCGAGGTGATCTACACCACAGTTGGAAAGTTCTGCTCGATTGCCGCAAATGTTCGGATCAATCCCGGTAATCACCCGATGGACCGTGCGAGCCAGAGCCACTTCACCTATCGCGCGTCCCGCTATTTCGATGATGCCGATGACGAGCCGGGCCTTTTCGACTGGCGGCGCGACAGTCCGGTATCGATTGGTCACGACGTCTGGATTGGTCATGGTGCGATCATTTTGCCAGGCCGCTCTGTTGGTACGGGAGCGGTTGTTGCTGCGGGCGCCGTGGTCACGCGTGACGTAGCGCCCTATCAGATCGTTGCCGGCGTCCCTGCCAAACCGGTGCGGGCACGGTTTGAACCCGACACGGCCGAGGCCATGCAGGCAATTGCCTGGTGGAACTGGACCCATGATCGATTGAGAGAAGCGCTGGACGACTTTCGAAAGCTGTCAGCGCGCGATTTTGTTACGCGTTACCAGGCTGGCTAGGCCGTTTGGAAGCCTTGCCTGTGAGATCAGCCGAGGCCTTCATTCCGGCGTGATCGGGCGCTATACACTCGGCCACAATGTCTAGGTGGTGCCACCGATTCGCCGTGTCTCTATCGGCTTTGGTCCTTGTCGTGCTGGCCGGGCTGCTTCAGCCTGCGCGTAGCCATCCGCATGTGCTGGTCGACGCGCGGACGGTGATCCTGTTCGATGAGCAGGGTGCGATTAGCGGTCTGCGACACGCATGGACCTTTGATCTGCTGTTCAGCACATATGCTGTCGAGGGGCTGGATGCAGACGGTGATGGCGTCTACAGCCCCTCGGAACTCGATCCTCTGGCCGAGGTGAATGTCACTTCATTGGCCGAGTTCGACTTTTTCAGCTTCACATACTTCATCGGCGGTAGCGAACGTCCGCCGCCTTTCACAGACCCCACCGACTATCACCTTGAACGTCACGACGACGGGCGGCTCACGCTGTATTTTACGCTGCCCTACAAGACTTCGTTCGCGTTGGAAGATGCCGAACTTGAGATCGATGTCTTTGACCCCGAGTACTTTGTGGCGTTTTCAATGGTGGAGACTGATCCGGTTGCGCTCAGTAACGCGCCGGATGCCTGCCGGTTTGATCTCCGGTTACCACGGGAATTGGATGCTGCCACCGCGATGACGCTGTCTCAGGTACCCGCAGAGATTCGCAACCTTCCACCGGAATTGGCGGGTCTGACGCAGGGGCTTGCCAACACCATCATTCTGCGGTGCGGTGATGTCCCGGTTGACGAGGTTGCGTCTGTTGAATCTGTGTCGAACCCGGTCGCTTCAGCTTCGCCATTCGGTGTCGGGCCATCGCCACAGCCCGTGCCACAAGCTTCAGGTCCGCTCGGCGGCTATTTTGCGTGGATTGCCGGTCAGCAGTCCCGGCTTTATCGCTGGATGGCAGATACCGTTGAACAGGTGCGTCAGTCACCCTGGGCCGCTCTGACACTTCTCGGCATCAGCTTTCTCTACGGCGTGGTGCACGCTGCGGGACCGGGGCATGGCAAGGTCGTGATCGGCGCCTATGCGCTTGCAACGCGGCAAACGGCAAGGCGGGCGGCATTCATCGCATTCTTGGCTGCAATGGCCCAGGCCGGAACAGCGATCGCTGTGGTTGCCATTGTCATTGGGGTTTTTCGGGCTGCGAGCAGCGTTGTTACGCAGAGTGCTGCCTGGCTGGAGCTTGCAAGCTACGCTATCGTCATGTCGGTCGGGTTGTGGCTCTGCCTACGCGTGGTTCGGCGTTGGCTGACGGAGGCTCAGGATGATGGTCCAGAACCAAGTCCCGCATCGTTGAGTGCCGCCGCTTCTGTCCAAGAATTAGAGGTACCGATCTCGGGGTCTGAGTCTGACCACGGGCATCATCATCACCACGACCATGATTGTGGTGATCCTGCCTGCGGTCATTCGCATCTGCCCAAGCCTGAGGCGTTGGAGGGAGACTTTTCGCTCAGCCGAGCAGCAGCTGCCGTTCTGTCGGTCGGCATCAGGCCGTGTAGCGGTGCTCTGATTGTCTTGGTGTTCTGCTTTGCGCAGGGATTTTATCTGCTCGGCATACTCTCGGTTCTGGCGATTGCCGCCGGTACGGCAGTGACAACAATTGCTGTTGCGCTCGCTGTTGTCGGGAGCGGCAGTTTGGTCGAGCAACTGTCCGGTACATCCCGGGTGGCTGTGATCATGAGCGGATTGCAGTTTCTAGCAGGGCTCGTGATTGTCGCATTTGGAACGAGTCTCTTCGCAGCCACAATCATGAGAATGCAAATCCTGGCCTAGTGTGCCGCACGATCAGTTGATTTGGGTTGATCGGAAGACTAAGCACACCGCCAGTGCGGTAGAACGATAGAGATTTGCATCAACATTGGCGGATTCGAGGGGAATTTTGTTCGCGGTGACCAACGATCGAACTTCGGTTGGCCAACCGAGACATGCCGGTGAATTTGGGGGATCGATTCCATGACCGAAACGGGTCTGGAAGAACAGTTCGACGTCTATGTTTTTGATGCATACGGCACGCTGTTTGACGTGTCCGGTCCGGCCCGCCGCCTTGCGGATCGACTTGGTGGCAAGGCTGGTGAAGTGTCCCGGACCTGGCGGGACAAGCAGATCCAATACTTGCTCTTGCGCAGCCTGCAGGGTGCCTTCGCACCGTTCTCGCAAGTGACCGCTGAAGCACTCGACTATGCGCTTGCCGCGCACGACGTGGAAGACGAGGACGGCCTTCGCGACAAGCTTCTGGCTGAGTATCGGACCATCGAAGCCTACCCGCGTGCCAAGATGACGCTGGAAGCGCTGAAGGCCGCCGGGTGCAGGACGGCCATCCTGTCGAACGGGTCTCCGGACATGCTGAACGAGGCAGTTGAGTCGGCTGGTCTCAAGAACCTTCTTGATGAGATCATTTCGGTTGATGCGGTCGGCGTGAACAAACCTCATCCAAGCGTCTATCAGCTTGTTGAAGAGGTGATGGGCGTGCCGCCAAACCGGGCTGTGTTTGTTTCATCCAATGGCTGGGATGCCTATGGCGCCGCCAATTTTGGCTTTAATGTCGCATGGCTGACCAGACTGCCGCAGCCCGAAGAACGGCTGCCCGGCAAGCCACGCTGGTCGATTGGCTGTCTCAAGGAGCTGCTGCAGACGATGCCCGAGTTTGCCTGAGGGCCGCATTCAGAGATGTGGTGCGAGCCACCTTCACGTAGTCGCAGCGACGGTCAAGATTTGCCTAGGCTGCGTCAGCCTGCCGCCAGCCAATGGCTAAACGCCAATCCTCACCGCGCATGTCGGCGCGAACAACTTTCCCAAATGCCTCGAAAATCCGTGTTGATGGACCATCGGTCCCGGCCCAGTACTCTGGGTGCCATTGGACGCCATAGGCAAAGGCTGGCGTTTCGGTGACGCGGATTGCCTCGATCGTACCGTCATCTGCGACCGCTTCCACAGCCAATCCGTTGGCCAGGTGTTGGATCGCCTGACGGTGAAGCGAGTTCACGGCGACGGTTTCCGCACCCAGTATCGCGTGGAGCAGGGATCCTGGTTCGACATGTATCTCGTGGTCAATTGCGAACCGCACATCGTTGTCATCGGACTGTTTGGCCCGATGGTCATGCCGACCATCAAGTGTCTGGATCTCGGTGGCCAGAGTTCCGCCCATGGCGACATTGAGTTCCTGGTGACCACGGCAGATCGCCAGCAGCGGTTTGCGATGAGACAGTGTTTTTCTGATCAGATCGAGCGTGGTTTCATCCCGGTCGGGATCGTAGGGTTCATGCGCCGCACTCGCGGCAACACCGTAGCGATCCGGATGCACATTGCTACGCGAGCCGGTTAGCAAGACGCCGTCCACGCGATCCAGCACGGCATCGATCTCCGCCTTGTTGCCCAGCGATGGCAACAGGACCGGCATGCATCGAGCCACGCCTTCCAGTGCTGAGAGGTAAGATTCCGGTGTCATGTGCCACCGGTAGAGATCAATCTCGCGGACATCGGTGGGCACGAGGACAACTGGCGTATCCGTCATGGCGACTGAGCTCCGTTCGCGGAGGTCTCCGATCAAGGTTCCCTCACCAAGCTTTCTAGAAGCTCAATGAGACATCGCGATGGTCTGCATTGCAACGGGCAACGAACAAAGCTTGATCACGAGGCAATCGATCTTGCCCACGCAGGCCAATGTTCTTGGCAATTGCGGCATCATATTCCTGCAAGCCCGGCAACACGTCGCCGGCCGCCCGTTCGCGCCAGCTCAGTTCGGCCTCAAGCGCTGCGATCGCTTCGGCAATCTCGGCGGCCGCCTCCTGGGGCTCGGGATCATCGCCCCGCATGGCCCGACGGGCACCATTGAGGGCGGAGCGGATATCGCTCACGCCATCGATTTCGCCAAGTTCCTCGCGCAAGGTGCCGACCATCTCGCTGAACTCATCGGGAGCCATTGTGCCAAGCTGTTCCGGAAGGGCTCTGATTGCGTCAGCCTTTTGTTCGAGCGCGCCTCGGCCTTCGATCAGGGCGATGGTTTCGACCAGCGGATCATAGGCGTCATCGACTGTCCGACGATAGGTGCGGCGAGCATTGATCTCTGCGCCCTGAAGCTCCAGGAACACATCATGCCGCGGATCCCAGTCCTCAGGGATCTGAGCAAGAAGCGCGTCGCGCTCACCCTCGAGAACGGTAATCTCCTCTAGTGCCCGCTCGCCCCGCTCGGCGGAGAAGATGCCACCCTCACCGGAGCGATTGACGATAACCTGCAGTTCTTCGATCTGCTCGTCATATTTGCGCGCGTCCCGCTCAAGTGCGCGAACGAGGCGGTGTAGCGGGCGATAGTCCGGTGTGGCTTCTGCAATCGCCTGTTTGGCGGCGACAATGGCATCAATGTTCGGGATTGCGCTTTCGGCATTCTCGAAGCTGTCTTCCAGATCGCCGCGAATGTCGGCGGGCAGGGCGTTGAGATCCAACTGGCTGGCTGTTTGGATTGCTGCACGGATCTGGTCGCCATCTTCGGCGAAGCGGAACTCGGCATACTCCTCGAGGCAGTACTGCAGCCGCGGGTTCTTTGGCGGTGGTGCGGTTTCGGCGAGAAGCGAGGAACGGTTTGGCAGATAGTTCACCAGAGCCGGATTGAAGCCAACAATGACAAGTGCCAGCAATTGCAGGCCGATAAATGCAATCACGCCACGATACATGGCGACCGTCTTGACGGTCGCGGGTGCCACGCCCCTGAGATAGAACAGTGCAAATCCGAAAGGTGGGGTGAGGAACGACGTCTGAATGTTCAAGCCGATCATCACCCCAAGCCAGACCGCGGTGATGTTGGCGCTCGGATCGGCGAGCAGGATCGGCGCCATGATGGGCACAACCACAACAGCGATCTCGATGAAGTCGAGAAAGAACCCCATCACGAAGATCACCAGCATGACGATGAAGAATTGGGTCCAGAAGCCGCCCGGCACTCCACCCAAGAACTCCTTGACAATGTCCTCGCCGCCAAATGCCCGGAAGGCGGATGTGAGCATCGCCGCACCCAGCAGGATGATGAAGACCAGCGAAGTGGTTTTGGCCGTGTCGATCATCACGCCGCGCAGCGTGTCGGAGATTGTGTAGGTGCGCCAGCCACTCCAGAAGATGGCGATCAGGAGCAGCACCACGGCCATAATCGCCATGATGACGCCGAGGACGTCATCGGAGGTCTCAATGCGTTTGATGTTGATGCTCTAGAAGCTGAGGACCACCGCAAGCACGAGCAACGCAAGAATGGCGATGATAGACGGTGTGAACGCGCCTTTTTCACCTTCGCGCAAACGGTAGCCTGCCATGATCATCGCTCCGATAGCGCCAATGGCGCCAGCCTGGTTCACGGTCGCGATGCCGCCGATGATTGAGCCCAGGACCAGGAAGATCAGCGCCAGCGGTGGGATCAGCGTGAGCAGCACCTTGACCATGAAAGCCCGGTCAAATGCGCCTTCACGCGGCACGGCCGGGGCCATGGATGGACGAAAAAGCGCAAATCCCAGAATGAACGCCATATAGAGCGCCACGAGCACGAGGCCTGGCAGAAAGGCGCCCAAGAACATCTCGCCAGCACTGGTCGAGGTGACCGCGAAGTCGGACGGCATGGTCAGTTCGCCGGTGTTTTCGCGGTAGAGCGTTTGACGCGCCGTGCCCGCCTGGTCAACTGAACTCGAGAGCTGGTCGGCCAGAATAATGAGCACGATAGACGGCGGAATGATCTGCCCTAGCGTGCCGGATGCAGCGATCGTGCCGGTGGCTAGCGCGGGCGAATAATTGTTGCGCAACATAGCCGGCAGCGAAATCAGGCCCATGGCAACCACCGTCGCGCCGACGATGCCGGTCGTTGCAGCCAGCAGGGCACCGACGAAGACTACCGAGATTCCGAGGCCTCCGGGGACGGGGCCGAAAAGCTGCGCCATAGTCACGAGAAGATCTTCGGCGATCTTCGAGCGCTGTAGCATGATCCCCATGAAGACAAAAAGAGGGATCGCGATCAGTGTGTCGCGCTCAGCTTCCCAGTAAATGCCGCGGAAGTTGGTCACGCCTGCGCTGAGCCACTCGATGGGGCCGCCCTGGTGGAAGTAGGCGGACGCATCACCGCCGATCAGATAGCCTGCGGCAGCAGCCAGAACGATGCTGATGATCGCGGCGCCCGGAAGTGCGAAGGCCACCGGATAACCGGCCCCAAGCGCATAGGCCATGATCACAACGAGGAGCGCGAGAAACAGGAGTTCCATGAAACAATTGGTCCGGTGGTGAGGGCTACCCTAAGGAGATGTGCCAGCGAAACTATTGAACGGCGTGTACGTCGTGGTCGCGTCCGCCGGGATCCCCGCGCATGTCCGCATAGGCGTCCAGCATGTAGCTCACGAACTGGATCAGCATGGACACGGCATAGACGCCGAGAAACACCGCCATGAGGTATTTGACATAGAGCCCGAAGCCGGCCTGCGTTACTTCGAAGACCAGCAGCGGGCTGTTGATGACCGACCGGTTCGAAGCCATCCCGAACCAGAGGATCGTCCAGCACAACGGAATTCCCAAAATCAGTGTGCCAAGGAAATTCACGAGTCCCTTCTTCTTGGGCGCCAGGCCGGCATAGAACACGTCGACGCGCACATGGCCCTCCTCAAGCAGCGTGTAGGCACTGGCGAAGAGGAACAGGGCTGCGTACCAGAAGCGCACGAGGTCGGCCATGAAAGCCTGCTCGTAGGAAAACACGAAGCGGCCGATGACGATCAGAAATTCGGCCATGACGACCAGCAGAGACAGCCAGATGAATCCAAGTTCCCGGGTGAAGTAGGCCGTGACGATCGCAAGGCCGATCAGCGGCATATGCACGTAAGTGCCGCGGAATGTGGACCGACCCAGCGCACCTCCGAGTTCCTCTCCGACAACGGCATCCAGTAAACCTTCTACGCGCAGGAACGAGATCACCATGTCGGCAAGCCCGACATACAACACTGCGTAAAACGCTGCTCTAATGAAGAAGGTGTTTGCGCCCGAGATGATCGCAGAGTCGGCTCGTAGCCCAGGATTGCGGCTCAGTGCATAGCTGGCAGCAAGAAGCAGCAAGGCCGCATACAGCGCCAGTTGAATGAATGAGAGGGTGGCATTTGGTTCAGCGTTCGCGGTTCCGCCGAATAATGGCGCGATGCCGGGGAAATCCTGCCAGTAGGTCAGATAGTTGTTGAGCAGGAAGCCCAGCATGATGGCCAGAACAAACCAGCCAAACAGGCGTACGATGAGGGTGCCGGTGCCATAGGGCAGGGTAGGCGTGGCGTGGTGGACCGCCGTTTCGGACGCGCTCACTGGAACGTCACTCCACTCGAAGGGAACATAATCTCGAAGGGAAGGTGGCAGGACGGGATATTCCCGTCCTGCCAGATGTGAAGGCTGAACTTAGAGCTCGACGCCTGAGGTCCGGTTGCGCTGGCGCAGGTAGGTTGCTTCGGCTGCGGCCATCCAACGGCCGACGTCTGCGCGGAAGGCAAGGAAGGACTCGTGCACTTCGTTCGCGAGGTCGGAATGCTGGCGGGTTTCGTCGAAGACTTCCTCAGCGGCTTCATAGAAGCTGTCATAGATGTCGTCGTTGAATTCGCGCAGCTCAACGCCGTGGTCGTTGATGAGCTTGCTGAGGTGCTCACCATTCCGGGCGTTGGTTTCGGCCATCTGGTGGGCGTTCTCTTCGGCACACGCTGCCTTGATGATGGCTTTCTCGCCATCGCTAAGGCCGCTCCAGAAGCTCTTGTTCATGTTGAAATGAAGCTGCGAGCCGGGTTCGTGCATGCCCGGGTAGTAGTAGTATTTCGCGGCTTCGTAGAACTTCATGAAGTAGTCGTTGTAGGGGCCAACCCACTCGGTTGCGTCGACGGCGCCGGAGACCAGGTTCTCATAGATCTGACCACCAGGCAGTGAGACCGGGGACGCGCCAAGCTTGGCCAGCACGTCGCCGCCAAGGCCGGGAATACGCATCTTCAGGCCTTTGAAGTCGTCGCCCGACTCCATTTCTTTGTTGAACCAGCCGCCCATCTGAACGCCGGTGTTGCCGCAAGGGAAGCCGTACAGGCCGAACTGGTCCACGGTCTTCTCGTGCAGTTCCTGACCGCCGCCATACTTCATCCAGGCGTCGATCTCGGCATAAGTCAGGCCAAAGGGAACGGCCGTGAAGTAGGCCATCGCTGGGTGCTTACTTTTCCAGTAATAGTCCGCGGCGACATAGGCTTGGCTGTCGCCAGCAGCGACGTGGTCCAGGTGGTCGAAGCCGCCGACCTTTTCACCCTGTGCGAAGTAGGTCACGTCGAAGCGACCTTCCGAAATTTCACCGATACGTGCAGCAAGGCGCTGGGCCGAGATGCCGAGGCCCGGGAAGTCCCGCGGCCAGGTTGTCACAATGGCGAGCTCCTTACGAGCTTGCGCGATTGCAGGTGCGGCAACCGTGCTGGCGCCCGCGGCGCCCGCAGCAATGGCGGCACCGGTGAGAAATTTCCGTCTTTCCATGTGTTTCCACCTCTGTCCGGAATGATCTTGTTGCCCCGCATCCAATTCGTGGCGGGATTTCCCGCCACGCCCAATTGATTGTTGTAGGGGCCTTGTTGGGAGCCGGGAACTTATCGGCGTCCGTAGATATCCGCAAGCGGACTCGGCGCGATCGGAAGCGCAAATTGGCCGATCGTGCGCGGTTTTTCGCCAAACTGCGGCTCTGCAACATGAAAACTTGGATATATTGGTCATTAGCGTTACCGCGGCGCGACCAGGATCAGGGTCGAGCAAGTGGGTCGCTTGACAGACAGGATGCCGATAATGCCGGTCACGGAACCGCACGGAGACAGCTACTCCGCCCACCCAGATCGCCCGGTTGTCGAACGAGTGCCGGCCAGGTGGCTTTTCACGGCGGTGGGACATCTTGCCGGTGCGGCACTCCTGGCCATGGTCGCAGCACAAGGAACTGTCGTGCTCTTGCGTGCAGTTTTTGGCATCAGCCTACCTGCGGTGCAGGACCTTGCGGTTTATCTGCATGCCGCGGCCATACTGTTGGGTCTCTCGGTTGCGCTGATACGTGATGCCCATGTGCGCATTGCCGTGAGATCGGTTCAGTCTCATAAGACCGATCTGATCGGTAGCCTTTTCCTGACTGTGCCATTCGGAGTACTGCTGGCCATTCTGGCATTGCCATATGCGCAGCGCTCCTGGCTCGTGGGTGAAGGATCAGCGGACCCGGACGGACTGGGTGGCGTTTATGTGATCAAGGCTCTCATTGTGGTGGGTTCTGTGTTGCTCGTTGTCGCCGGTATCGCCAAGGCGATAGCGAACGGGCGGGCACTCACCCCGCGGCGCTGAACACGGCCGCACCTGACACGATGCCAATGCTCGCTGATCTGCTCGACATCGCAATGTTTGCGACGCTCTGTGGGCTGTTGTTGCTGGGCTATCCGGTTGCCTTCACTTTGGCTGGGACGGCGCTGATTTTCGCCGCACTTGGTGCTCTCACGGGGGTGTTTGATCTCGTGCTGCTGCATGCCCTGCCCCAGCGTGTTTTCGGGATCATTACCAATGAGATCCTGCTTGCCATTCCGCTGTTCATCTTCATGGGTGTTCTGCTTGAACGCTCGGATATCGCGCGGTCTTTGCTGGCCTCTCTGACCAAGGCACTGCGCGGCGCACGTGGCGGCACGGGTGTCGCGGTCGTACTTGTGGGAGCATTGCTGGCTGCGTCGACCGGCATAGTGGGCGCCACCGTCGTGACCCTGACGATGCTTGCGGTGCCTTCACTTCTGGCGCGTGGATACCCGCCTGCGCTTACTGGCGGGCTGGTCGCCGCATCGGGCACGCTGGGGCAGGTCATTCCGCCATCGATCGTCCTGATCATTCTGGCGGAGCAAATCGGAAACGCAGCGCAGCAAGCATCTCAGTCCAATCCGCTCGCTGGCCTGGCGCCAGTTTCGGTCGGTGATCTGTTCGCCGGTGCGCTAATCCCCGGTCTAGTCCTCGCTGCCCTCTACGCCCTCTATGTCTGGTGGCGTTCGCCGACGGAAGCGTCCCTCACACCAGAGGAAACCGAGAATGGCGACAGTCTTGTCCAGTCGCTTGTTGCACCGCTCGGGCTCATTTTCGCCGTGCTCGGTTCCGTACTTGCTGGCCTGGCCACGCCGACCGAGGCAGCGTCACTTGGTGCGTTGGGTGCCCTGATGCTTGCCGGTCTCCGTTGCAGCCCGGCCGATCCGTTCATCAGACTCGCCTTTATTGCCATGTTAGGTCTGGCCGTCTTCATCCTGTTCGCCGCTGGCACCACTCAATCTGTTGCGCTGGTATTGGCGATAGCTCTGACCGCCCTGTTGATGGCCGGGCTTGTCACATCAGGGCTTGTGCTGGCTCGTGCGGACATCCTCTGGCCGTCGGTGCAGCGCAGCCTTGAGATCACGGCCATGATCTTTGCCATCGTCATTGCGGCATCACTGTTTGTGCTGGTGTTCCGCGGGCTCGGTGGCGACGCCCTGGTTAGCGGGCTGCTCGAAATCGTGCCCGGCGGAACGATGGGTGCTGTTCTTGTGGTGATGCTGGTGATGTTCGTGATGGGTTTCTTTCTAGATTTCCTCGAAATCATGTTCATCGTCGTACCGCTTGCAGCACCGGTGCTGCTGCAGATGCCGATGCCCGATGGCAGTCCGATGAACCCTGTCTGGCTGGCCGTTCTCATCGCGGTCAACCTGCAGACGTCATTTCTCACGCCACCTTTTGGCTTTGCGCTTTTTTATCTACGCGGCAGTCTGAGCGCCGAGACGTCGAAACAGATTTCGGCCGCTGTGTTGCATCGCGGCGTTGTCCCCTTTGTTGTGATCCAGCTTCTGGTGCTTGTGCTGCTCTGGCTGATGCCAATGCTTGCGACCTGGCTGCCGGGCGTGATCTACAGATAATCTCACAATTGTCAGGGGCAGGAGAGACCAACATGATCGTCGATGAGCGAACCTACACCGTTGAGACCGGCAAGCTGCCGGAATACGTCGCGCTTTATGATGCGGAGGGCAAAGACATCCAATGGAAACATCTCGGCACGCCGATCGGCTGGTTCATGACAGAGGTGGGCACGTTGAACCAGGCCGTCCATCTTTGGGCCTACGATAGTTTCGAGCAACGCCAGGAACGTCGCGCTGCAATGCTGTCCGACCCTGACTGGAAGGGGTTCTTCGCCAAAATCCAGCCCCTCATCCTGAAGCAGGAGAACAGGCTTCTCGTTCCCGCGCCGTTCTCGCCGATCAAGTGAACCGGGAGCCTTCCGATGTCAGCTGACGTCAACGGGTTTCATATGCCGGCTGAATGGTCGCCCCACGAACGCATGTGGATGGCCTGGCCGAAGGCGGACTATGTGCTGGCTGAGGATCCCCACGCCGCACGTCAGGCGTGGGCGGGTGTTGCAAACGCAATCGCCCGCTTCCAGCCGGTGACGATGTTGGTCCCGCACGGCGGCGGACCAGCAGCCCGGAAGTACCTTGATGGCAATGTCTCATTGCTGGAGGCCGATTATTGGGATTGCTGGCTGCGCGACTCGGGGCCGACATTCGTCGTTGACGAAAAAGGCAGGCTGGGTGCCGTTGACTGGACCTTCAACGGCTGGGGCGGCCGAACCTTTCCCGACGCCAAAGCCGATGCGCTGATAGCGCGTCACGTTGCCGAGGCAGCAGGTGGCTCTCGGCTGACCTCAACGCTCGTCAACGAGGGTGGCGGCATCCATTGTGACGGCGAGGGGACTCTGCTTCTCACCGAGAGCGTGCAACTCAATCCCAACCGCAATCCGAACTGGACAAGGGACGAGGTTGAGTCGGAGTTGCATCGCCTGCTCGGGACGACCCAGGCCATCTGGCTGCCACGCGGCCTTGAAGCCGATCTCGGTCCGTTTGGAACGGATGGCCATATCGATACGCTGGCCTGCTTTGTGAAGCCCGGTGTGGTAGCCGCGCACGACCAACCCGATCCGCAACATCCAGATCACGCTGCAAGCCAGGAGTTCATCGCGATCCTGGAGGCGAGCGCGGACGCGAAAGGGCGTCCGCTCGAGGTGATCCGACTAACCGCCCCTAAGGAGAGATACGATGGCGATGGTGCGCCGCTGAGCTGCACCTATGTCAATTTCGTCTTTGCCAACAATGCGGTGATTTTGTGCAGCTTCGACGATCCGCGTGATGCCGAAACAGCGGAGATTTTCGCCCGCCTCTGGCCCGAGCGGGACATCGTCCAGGTGCCGGCCACCCGGATCTTCGAAGGTGGTGGCGGCATTCACTGCATCACCCAGCAGCAGCCGGCGTTGTAGGGAGCCCTAAGCGACTTTCTTCTTGGTGGTCTTGCGCCGGGTTTTCTTGCCAAAGAAGCGTTTTGCCACCTCTTCAGCCGAGACCGCTGGGCTGAACAGGAAACCCTGCATTTCGGTGTAGCCCGCCTGCCGAACGATCTCCTTTTGCTCTTCGGTCTCGACGCCCTCAGCCGTCGTTGACATGCCCAGGCTCTGGCTCAAGCTCGCAACGGCATTGACGATTGCAGCTGCGTCGGGCCTGGCGGAAAGGTCACGAACGAAGCTGCCATCGATTTTGATCTTGTCGAATGGGAAACTGCGCAAGTAGCTGAGCGACGAATAGCCCGTGCCAAAATCGTCCATGGCGATCCGCACGCCCATGTCGCGCAGACCGTGCAGCGTCTTCAACGTGCTCTCGTTGTTGTCGAGCAGAGCATTTTCCGTGATCTCAAGTTCGAGGCGGTTGGCGGCCAGTTTGGAGCGCGCCAGCGCACCAAAGGCCGTTTCAATCAGCCTTTCATCGCGGAACTGGGCTGGAGAGAGATTGACGGCGATTCGCACTCCGGCTGGCCATTTGACGGCATCCTTGCAGGCTTGCTGGATCACCCATTCTCCCAGCGCCACGATGAGCCCGGTTTCTTCAGCAATCGGGATGAACTCACCCGGTGAGACCATGCCGCGTTGTGGGTGCGGCCAGCGCAACAGGGCCTCGAAACCTGAGATCTTGTCGGTCTTCAAGTCGACCAGAGGCTGGTAATGAAGCCGGAACTCGCCATTCCGCAGTGCCTTGCGCATATCAATTTCAAGCTCGCGACGCGTCTGCATCCGCGCGTCCATTTCGGGCTCGAAGAACCGGTAGATGCCGCGGCCATCGTTCTTGGCGCGATAGAGTGCCATGTCGGCATTGCGCATCAGATCATCTGGGCCATCACCATCCGCGGGAGCAAACGCGATGCCGATGCTGGCGCCGACAACCATCTGGTGGCCTGCAATTTCAAAAGGTTCGGCAACAACTTCACAGATCCGCCGTGCCAGCGTTGCCGTCTCACCTGGATCCTTCACATTTGCCTGGAGGATCGCGAATTCATCGCCGCCAAGCCGCGCGATCGTGTCGCCGGGGCGGATGCAGCCCTCGAGACGGCTGGCAGCTGCAATGAGAAGTTTGTCGCCGACTGGATGACCCAGTGAGTCATTGATGCTCTTGAAGCGGTCGAGATCGAGGCACAGGATTGCATATTTGCCGCCCCGCTTCAGCTTCGCGTCCATCTCTGCCATCCGCTCGCGGAACAGGGTCCTGTTGGGCAGGTCGGTGAGCGAGTCGTGATTGGTCATGTGGCTGAGGCGGGCCTGGGCGCGCTGCAGCTCGGTGATGTCGTCCATTGTGGCTACCCAGCCACCGGTCCCAAGCGGCTGAAAAGCGATGACGATGACCCGGCCGTTGTTCAGTTCCTGTATCGTTGTTGTCGGCACTTTCGACTTTACCGACGCAAGCCGCTCCTTGATGTACGCTTCAGGAGAGTCGCCATTGTAGACGCCGATGGTTGTTCGGTGCTCCACAATCTTCTGAAATGGCGTTCCGGGGACGGCCATATCAGGTGGCAGATTGTATATTTCCATGAATCGCTGATTACAGACGACTAGCTCTGACTTCTCGTCGAACATGCACAAGCCCTGGGTCATATTCGCAAGCGCGGCATGGAACCGCTCAAGCTGTGCCTCAAGCTCCTTCTCGTGGGCGATGACTGCAAGCTCCGCCTTTTTGCGCTTGGTGATATCGGTATAGGTGGTGACGAAACCACCGTCAGGGGCTGGGTTGCCGCGAATCTCGATGACTGTGCCATCTGGCCGGGTCCGCTCGAAGCAGTGCGGCTGCAGCTTGGCGGCGAGTTCGACACGCTCGCGCACCATGTCTTCGACGTCGCCGGATCCGTACTCTCCGCGTTGTGCGTTGTGCCGGATGAAGGCCTCGAACGGCGTGCCCGGTCTGCCGAGCTCTTCTGGAAATTCGAGCAGCTCGACGAATTTACTGTTCAAGACAGCACAGTTGAGATTGCGATCCATCATCGAGATGCCCTGGTCGATCGCTTCCAGCAGCACATCCATCTGTTCGGATTTCGCAGTTAGGGCACTTCTCTGATCGTGCAGGTCACTGATGTCGAGGTGGATGGTGACCAGTCCACCATCCTTCATGCGCCGGAGATAGGAGCGAACGACGCGGCCATTTCCAAGCACATGTTCGACGGTGTTCTCAGGGTTGATCCGCTGTTTCTTGCGCTGTTTCAGCCACGTCTTGCTGGCGTATTGGTCACTGGCGGCCGGACCTTCGCGAAAGAGCTTCACGCGTTCATCGAAGCTCATTCCCGGCACGATCTGATCTTCGAACCCTGGAAAAAACCAGTTCTTGAATCGGCTATTGCAGTAAACCAGTCGGTCATCCGCATCGCAGATGAGAAAACTCACGGGCAGGCTTTCGATGATGTCCGAAAGCTGAATCGCCGCCAGAGCGCGATTCTGTTTGTCCTCGAAACTAGCCTTATCAGATGTAGCCGTTCTGGCTCGACTTCGGCGCGGCGTGTTTGACGCACCTCTTTGGTCGTTCTTCATGTTCACTCCACCCCTAGGAGAAGAATACAAGACCGAAGTTTCTTTAATCTTACGTTTATGGACCGAGATGTTGGGTGGTGGTTCAGCGGCTTGACCGTAAGCCGTGTCGCGTCATGCTTTGCTGCAGAACGGAACCCGAAAAGCCAAAGAGGCCCCGATGCGCCCTGTTTGTATTGCTGCCACACAACTGGCCTGTACCGATGATCGTGATCGCAATATCGCACAAGCCGAGGCACTGGTTCGTGAAGCGGCCGATCGTGGCGCGAACATCATCCTTGTCCAGGAGTTGTTTGAAGGGTTGTATTTTTGCCAGGACGAGATTTCGCAGCACTTTGCAAGGGCGACGACAGTTGCCGACAATCCGGCAATCAAGCGGTTTTCGGAGCTTGCCCATGAGCTCGACGTGGTTTTGCCGGTGAGTTTTTTCGAAAGAGCCGGACAGGCGCATTTCAACTCGATTGCAGTCATTGATGCGGGGGGCGCCAATCTCGGTGTCTACCGCAAGAGCCACATCCCTCAAGGGTCGGGATATCAGGAGAAATATTATTTCAATCCTGGCGACACGGGATTCCGAGTGTTCTCGACCAAGTTTGGGAATGTCGGTGTCGGTGTCTGCTGGGACCAGTGGTTTCCTGAAGCGGCGCGGGCGATGGCGTTGATGGGCGCCGAGATGCTCCTCTATCCGACGGCGATCGGATCCGAATTGATGGATGGGAACTGGGATTCATCCAGGCATTGGCGCACTGTCATGTGTGGCCATGCGGGCGCAAATCTGATGCCGCTGGTTGCCTCCAATCGCGTCGGCACGGAGCCGGGTCGCCAAGGCACGGAGCTCACATTTTACGGCACCAGTTTTATTGCCGACTGGCAAGGCCAGGTGGTGACCGACATGGACCGCGAAGAGGTCGGTGTTCGGACGGCCACATTTGATCTCGACGAGATTGCCGGATATCGCGCTGGCTGGGGGGTTTTCCGAGACCGGAGGCCCGATCTCTATGGTGTGCTCAGCTCGCTTGATGGATCTGCCTGACCCGCTGAACCTGGGTCTGCCGGCAGAGCTGGACGCTAGCAGCTCGTACCACGATCTTAGAACTGTCCACGTCAGCCGTGCATAGAGCGAATGCCGCCTATTTGGGGACCGCCAGCGGATACCCCTTGCCGATATCCGCTACCGAGATGTAAACCTTATCGTGTGGCAGATTAGGGGCTGAAAATGAGGAGGCCATCATGAATCTCAGCGCGCCAACCAATCTCGTTTTTGTCATTTCGCTTGTTATTGCGATCGCCGGTATTCTCGCCGGGCTTGGGGTTATTGGCGCACTGCCGATTGCCTCGTTCTGGGTCGTCGTAATCGCCTACGCGGTTCTGGCCGCAGGTTGCCTCTTTAAGGGCATATAGTGCGGGTGGCTTTCGCGCTTTCCTAGAACTGATTTGCGCAGGCTACCGCTCGCACTTCATCTATGGCGCCAGCCCGCCAGCCAAGGGGCTTATGTCCGTTGTGTTGGCCGCCTTATCAGCCAGAAGTGGCGGACCGCTTGGCGGACGATGGCTTGGACTTATTAGTCCTTCCCACTGCAGGCTCGTAAATTGGTTCGGTCACCATCTCGTCTACGCCTTCGCCAACTTCGTTTTCCAGGTCGGTCAAGAGCTCAAGTGTTGGGGTCCCAAGCTTGGCCCAACCGCGTTCTTCTTCATGCCTGAAGATTGCCCGACGCGTTCCGGGTCCGTAAATCGCATCGATCGGCCCTGCATAATAGCCCTTGTCCTTCAGGAGTTGCTGCACTCGGCGGAACTGATCTTCGGTTTCCAACAGCGATTCTCTCTCGAAGCGTTGAAGGCCGCTGACAAATGCTCGAGTGAGAACCGCAGTATTTGCGGTGTACTGCCAAAGTAGCTTCTGTCTCGTGCGACCTCCGGATCTTTGGGTGGTGCGATATTGTCTTCTTTCGACGTAACCGCTGTTGACGGCGACAACGCTGGGGCCCCGGGGTGTCTGAAGAAAGATCGGTGAACCCGATGCGCCCTTCTCCATGTCGCAATGGTGCAGCAGTAGATCTGGACTATTCGCAAAGGCGCGCCGTTGCGAGCTCAGGAATTTTCGATGATTGATATCGTTGATACCGCAGTCGGACGATCGGAGGTGTCCCTGTTCAAAGCGGCCCCCATGGTAACCAATCATGAAGACGCTATCTTTCGTCGCCTGCGCTTGTAGTTCTGTTGGATCAATTGCCAACAAGTCCAGGGCCCGACCCTTGCAGAATGGGCTGCGGAGCTTTGCGATGGCCCAATCGTCGTAGACGCGCGAGGAGTTGCGATTGGGAACGAAATCTCCATGGAAGAGCGCCAAAGCGGGCTGCCCGCTTAAAGACGTTTCAAGAGCCGTGGTCGTTGTTATCGTACGTCTCTCGGGCGTGCCGGTCGAAGATTGCCTGGCCAAGCTTGTGTCAAGCATGTTGAACCTGACACGAGACAGTTTCACCTTAGCGCGGGTCATGTCGCGTCTCAGAACACAGTGAGCGTTTGTTGCAACGAGAGAGTCTGAAACGCAAAACGCCGTGCATGTGTACTTGGCATCGCGATCGTGGATGAAACCAATCCCGCGTGCGAGGCTAATGCCGGACCCTTCCAAGGGTGTTCGGTCATCGTCACCGAAGATCGATGCAGTGTTCGCCTGGGCCACTACCGTTGCCTGCCAGCAGCCGATGCAGAGCGCGACCAAGAATAAGAACCTGTTCAGATGTCCAGCCATCTCCCCCACGTAGCTATTTGATCGGACCAACCGAATGAATGCGTGTTAAACGCACTTATAACGGGCTGAATTCGGGGGAATAGCAGTACAAATGGTTAGTTGCCGCTGTCTGTGCGTGAGCTTGGACTCGTTGCAGAGGAAGTCGTGCCGCTCACTGCGCTTACCTCCTCGTCAAAGAGCTGGGCGCCGATCTGTTCTTCTAGCGCGACCAGCAACTCAAGCGTCGGCACGCCGAGCTGGGCCCAGCCGCGTTCATCCTCGAATTTGAGAATGGCGCCACGCGTTCCAGGACCGTAGATCGCATCCAGCGGCCCGGCATAATACCCCTTTGCCTTGAGCAGCAATTGCAGGCGGCGGATCTGACTCTCGCTATGCAGGAGCGACTCCTCGCCGAAGCGATCTATGCCGTCTGAGAAAGCCCGCGCGAG
>JBCDCP010000029.1:0-26622 GCA_039181495.1 Pseudomonadota bacterium
ATCGACGCAGTTGCCGTTGCTGCTCCAACCTGGAAAGGGACCATCTGAAACTGACCAAACACATCTTCACCGCCGAAAAGGGCGACTATTACGACATCGCGGACGGGTTGCCGCAGAGGGAGGACTAGGACATGGCTGATCTACCAAGCACGGCACGCGTCGTCATTATCGGCGGGGGCGTTGTGGGCGTCTCGAGCCTGTATCATTTGGCCAAGAAGGGCTGGACGGACTGCGTCCTGCTGGAGAAGAACGAGCTGACGGCCGGATCGACCTGGCATGCGGCGGGCAATGTCCCGACCTTCTCAGCGTCCTGGTCGATCATGAACATGCAGCGCTATTCGACAGAGCTGTATCGTGGGCTCGCCGAAGCGGTCGATTACCCGATGAACTACCACGTCACCGGGTCGGTAAGGCTGGCACATTCCCGCGAACGGATGCAGGAATTTGAACGCGCCCGAGGCATGGGTCGGGCGCAGGGCGTTGATCTGGAGATCCTCTCAAACGATGACTTGCGTGCCCGTTACCCGTTTATCGAAACCCATGATCTCGAAGGCGCGCTTTTCGATCCTAATGACGGCGACATCGATCCTGCACAACTGACCCAGGCGCTCGCCAAGGGTGCTCGGGATATGGGCGGCCGCATCGTGCGTTTCTGTCCGATGACCGGCATTGACCGCAAAAACGGTGAGTGGATCGTCCAAACGCCGAAGGGCGACATCCGCGCCGAATATGTGGTCAATGCGGCTGGGTACTACGCCCAGCAGGTCGGCGAGATGTTCAAGCCGTTCGGTGGCCGCACGGTGCCGATGATGGTGATGAGCCACCAATACATGCTGTTTGAAGACGTGGCGGAGGTGAAGGCGTGGTCTGCTGAAAACGAAGGTCGCAAGTTGCCGCTGCTGCGCGACGTCGACAGTTCCTATTATCTCCGCCAGGAGCATTACGGCTTCAATCTCGGACCGTATGAGAGAAACTGCAAAGCGCACTGGGCAGATCCGTCTGACCCGATGCCGGATGATTTCAGTTTCCAACTCTACCCTGACGACCTGGAACGGCTTGAGTGGTACATCGAAGACGCCATGGCGCGCGTGCCGCTATTGGCCGAAGCTGGTCTGTCAAAGAACATCAACGGCCCGATCCCGTATGCACCCGACGGAAACCCTCTAATTGGTCCGATGCCTGGTGTGCCGAACGCGTTCGAGGCTTGTGTGTTCACCTTCGGCATCGCCCAGGGCGGTGGCGCAGGCAAGGTGTTGGCCGAATGGATCACCGAAGGCGAGACCGAATGGGACATGTGGTCCTGCGACCCGCGTCGTTTCACCGGTCACGCCGATCACGATTACTGCGTTGCCAAGGGGATGGAAGTCTACGGCCACGAATATGCGATGCATTTCCCGCATCACGAATGGCCGGCCGGGCGCGACAAGCGACTGTCCACTCTGCATTCTAGACTGAAGGATGCCGGCGCCGTGTTTGGCGCTTACAACGGCTGGGAGCGCGCCAATTGGTATGCCAGACCTGGCGACGATACCTCGGAAGAGTCGACTCAGATCTGGGATCGCGCCGGTCCGTGGGAACCGCGGGTCCGCGAGGAATGCGAGATCGTGCGTGACCATTGCGGCGTTCTGCCGATTTCCGGATTCAGCCGCATTGAGGTGAAGGGCGACGGTGCCCGGAGTTTCATCGATGGCCAGACAGCGTCCAAGTTGCCGCCTCCTGGCCGGACGTCCCTCGCCTACTTCGCCGACAGCCGCGGCCGGATCGTCACCGAGATGACCGTCATTGTGCACGATGACGACCATGTCAGCCTGATCACGGCTGCGATCGCGCAATGGCACGATGCGGAACTGCTGAGCCGTATCGCTCCTGATGGGATCACCGTCTCTGATATCACCGAAGATCTGGAGTGCCTGCTGGTGACCGGACCGAAGGCACGAGAAATTCTCGAGCCGCTAACCGATGGTCATGACCTGCAGGCGCGCTGGATGTCGGTGAGCCATGACGGAACGGTCGCAGGTCAACCCTGCCGGTTGGCCCGCGTCAGCTTTGCCGGTGAGTTAGGGTGGGAAATCCACTGTGCACCAGACAGCGCTCCGACTATCTGGGACGCATTGATGACGGCTGGCGCCAAGCCCTTCGGGATGTTCGCGCTCAACGCGCTTCGAGTTGAGAAAGGTTACCGCGCCTGGAAAGGCGATCTCTCGACCGATTACACGCTGCTCGAGGCAGGTCTCGATCGGTTTATCGATTTCGAGAAGAACGTCGGCTTTCCGGGCCGTGAAGCACTGCTGGCCGAGCGGAACGACGGGCCGACAAAACAGGCTGTCGGTCTCAAGATTGACGCTGGACAATCCGACGCCCCCTACATGGCCATTCTCTGGAAGAACGGCGTGCGGGTCGGTGAAACCACCAGCGGCGCGTGGGGATATCGCGTCGGCGCGTCGCTCGCTATCGGTATGCTGCGTTCCGATCTGGCTGAACCGGGCACGGAAATCGAAGTCGACATATTTGGCGAAATGTGCCGCGCCACGGTCCACCAGATGCCGTTCTGGGATCCGCAGAACGAAAGGATACGCGCGTGACGCTATCGCAAGCCGGGCTGCGCATCATTGAACGCTTTCCGCTCGGCTTCGTGGCAACCATCGATACGGAGGGGCGGCCTTGTGTCTCGCCCAAGGGGACGTTTCTGGCGCTTGATGAAAGCACGATCGCGTTTGGCAACATTCGGTCACCGAAGACCATTGCTAACCTGCGGCACAATCCGGAAACGGAGATCAACTTCGCCGACCCCTTCGCGCGCAAGGCCGTTCGCGTCCGTGGTCAGTCACGTATCGTCGAGAGTGACAGTGAAGAGTTTGGGCAGTTGGTCGGACGGTGGGCCGCCGTTTGGGGCGATCTGGCCCAGCGCATTAAAATGCTCGTGGTGATCGACATTACCCAATCGCAGGATCTCACCACGCCGCCCTATGATGATGGCGTAACCGAAGACGAGATGATTACGCTCTACAAGCAGAAATACGCGGAAATCTACCCATGAAGACACCTCCCACCAAGGCTCGCGCTGTCATCATCGGCGGCGGTGTTTCCGGTTGTTCGGTTGCTTATCACCTGGCCAAGCTCGGTTGGAGCGATGTCGTTCTGCTCGAGCGCCGAAAGCTGACATGCGGCACGACGTGGCATGCGGCAGGGCTGATCGGTCAATTGCGCGCCAATCAGAACATGACCCGGCTCGCGAAGTACTCCGCCGAGCTCTACGTGAATCTCGAAGCCGAGACCGGTCTTGGCACCGGCATGAAGCAGAACGGCTCGATTTCGGTCGCGCTCACCGAACATCGCTGGGAAGAGTTGCGTCGCCAGGCGACCTTGGCGCGGATCTTCGATGTCGAGGCCGAATTGGTCACGCCCAACGACGTCAAGACACTCTACCCCCATATCAACATCGATGATGTGATCGGTGGCGTGTTCCTACCCAAAGACGGCCAATGCGATCCTGCCAATATCGCCATGGCGCTGGCCAAGGGTGCGCGTCAGAACGGCGCCAGGATCTTCGAGGATACCCAGGTCGCCGAGGTGTTGGACAATGGCCGCCGGGTGACCGGCGTCCGTTGGCAGGCCGGCGGCGAAACCGGGCTGATTGAAACCGACATCATCATCAATTGCGGTGGCATGTGGGGCCGGGATCTCGCCGCACGGTCCGGCGTCACCCTGCCCTTGCATGCCTGCGAACACTTCTACCTGCTCACCGAGCCGGTGGAGGGCCTCACCGCCCTGCCCGTTCTGCGGGTGCCCGACGAGTGCGCCTACTACAAGGAAGATGCCGGCAAAATGCTGCTTGGTGCGTTCGAACCGCGCGCCAAACCCTGGGGCATGGACGGTATTCCGCATGATTTTGAGTTCGACAGCCTGCCCGAGGATTTCGAGCACTTCGAGCCGATCCTCGAACAGGCGATGAACCGGGTGCCGTTCTTCCAGGATGCCGGGATCCATACCTTCTTCAACGGGCCTGAGAGCTTCACGCCGGACGATCGCTATTATCTCGGTGAAGCGCCGGAACTGCGCGGCTACTGGGTGGCTGCGGGCTACAACTCGATCGGAATTGTGTCATCAGGCGGCGCCGGCATGGCGCTGGCCGAATGGCTGGATACGGGTGAACCTCCGTTCGACCTCTGGGATGTCGATATCCGCCGCGCCCAGCCGTTCCAGCGCAACAGGCGTTATCTCAAGGACCGGGTGAGCGAGACGCTTGGTCTGCTCTATGCCGACCACTACCCCTATCGCCAGCCCGAAACCGCGCGCGGCATCCGCCGTTCACCCCTGCACGAACACCTCAAGGCGCATGGTGCCGTTTTTGGCGAGGTTGCCGGCTGGGAAAGGGCAAACTGGTTTGCTGGCAGCGAACAGGAGCGCGAGTACCGCTATGACTGGGCCGGCCAGAACTGGTTTGACAACAACCGGTCCGAGCACATGGCTGTGCGCGAGGGCGTCGGCCTGTTCGATATGTCGTCGTTCGGAAAGATCAGGGTTGAAGGCCGTGATGCCTGCGCCTTCCTGCAACGGCTCTGCGGCAATGACATCGACGTTGAGGCCGGACAGCTCGTTTATACCCAGATGCTTAACGATCGCGGCGGGATCGAGTCCGATTTGACGGTGACCCGGCTTTCTGAAACCGCGTTTCTGATGGTCGTGCCGGCCGCCACCGTGGTGCGTGATCTTGCCTGGCTCCGCCGGCATCTCAATGACGAGTTTGTGGTCATCACCGATACGACCGTGCAGGAAGCTGTACTGTGCATTATGGGGCCAAAGGCGCGCGATCTGATGCAGAGCGTCAGCCCCAACGATTTCGGCAACAATGCGCATCCCTTCGGCTGGGCGCGCGAGATCGAGATCGGTATGGGCCTCGCCCGAGCCCACCGGGTCAGCTATGTCGGCGAGCTTGGTTGGGAACTCTATGTTTCCGCAGATCAGGCAGCGCACGTCTTCGAGGCGGTCATGGAAGCTGGCGAAGATATCGGACTGAAACTCTGCGGCCTGCACGCGCTGGACAGTTGCAGGATCGAGAAAGCCTTCCGGCATTTCGGCCACGACATTACCGACGAAGACCACGTGCTGGAGGCTGGGCTCGGGTTTGCTGTGAAGATGGCCAAAGAGAACTTCATTGGTCGCGACGCGGTCCTACGGCGCAAGGAGGAAGGCCTGAGGCGCCGTCTTGTCCAGTTCAGGCTGGCAGAGCCCGACGCCATGGTGTTCCACAACGAGGCGCTGGTGCGGGATGGCAAGATCGTCTCCCACGTGACATCGGGCAATTATGGCCACGCTCTGGGCGGCGCCATCGCTATGGGTTATGTGCCCAGCCAGGGCGAGAAAGCTGCGGAGATGCTCGAGTCGAAATTTGAGATCGATATTGGCGGCCGGCGCGTGGCCGCGGAAGCCAGCATGAAACCGCTCTACGATCCAGGCCACGGCCGCATGCGCGCCTGATCAAACCCAGCATTCGGCCTGCAACTGGAAAAACTCACGGATGTGGCTTGTCTAGCTCTCGCGACGCCGCTAACACGTCGTGCGCTGCGGAGGGATGGCCGAGTGGTTGAAGGCACCGGTCTTGAAAACCGGCAGGCGGGAGACCGTCTCGTGGGTTCGAATCCCACTCCCTCCGCCACTCAAATGATGGCGTTACTGATCAGACTATACAGCGGTTCAGCCTCGTCGCACTTGGCTGACACTCCACGCGATAGATATCGGGACGCCGGTCCAGGCCGACGGGGCTCTCTGGCAGGGCTAAGGACGATCGATAGCTGACAGCTCAAATCCTGTCTCGCGGTCTTATCGGATGTCCGCACTCGGTTACGTGCAGCGGTGGCCGGCCTTCTTAAACCCATGCATATCGTGCACCATTTCTTATCGCGGCTTGAGCAACCAGCTCGTCGCACAAGCCGGCGTTCTGGACCTCAGACTTTGCGCTCCTTCAAGACCTCTTTCTTTGCCGGCTGCAGGTTTCGCTTGAACTTCTGTTTCAGGTTTTCCCAGAGTTTTGCCATCCCGAGCGGCTCGTAGATCATGAACACGATGATCAGAGCCCCAAACACAACGAGTTCAATGGAGGAGATGATCGTCGCGTCGATCATGCCGTGGAAGAACTCGTTGCCGAGCGTGTTGAGAACCACAGGGAAGAGCAGGATGAAAGCCGCTCCGATGAATGCACCGTTTATGGTCCCCAACCCACCGAGGATGACCATGAACAGGATCCTGAAGGACAGCTTGATGTCAAAAGCCACCGGTTCCATCGACTTGAGGTAGGTGAAGGCAAACAGCGCGCCGGCCACACCGCAGAAGAACGCACTGATCGCAAAGGCCTGCAATTTGGTCCGCAGCAGCGAGATGCCCATGGATTCCGCGGCAATATCCATATCGCGCACGGCCATCCAGTTACGCCCTGTGCTGCCCCGCGCCATATTGATGGCCAGGATGGTCATCACCGTCACGACAAGAAGAACGACCAGATACATCTCCACCGGCGAGGTGAAGTCGCGCCCGAATATGACGATGTCCTGAGCTGTGATGATCCCGGAGGTGTCGTAGTTCTTGAACCAGCCGAACTTGTCGATCATCCAGATGATGAAGAACTGCGAGGCCAGCGTGGCCACCATGAGATAGATGCCCCTCACCCGGAGACTTGGCAGACCAAACAGGATGCCAAACGCCGCAGCGATAAGGCCCGAAAGGCCAAGAGCGACAAAGAAGGGGATGTCAGGTACGCGCAGGATCAGGTTGAAGCAGGCAAAGGCGCCCGCCGCCATGAAGCCTGCCGCCCCAAGGGCGAGCTGGCCAGCGTAGCCCATTACGATCTGCTGCCCGATGGCCGCCAGGGACAGGCAAAGCCAGGGTATCAGGATCGAGGCGTACCAATAATCTGCCGTCACAGTGGCCGGGAGCACGACAAAGCCAACGGTCATCAAAACGATGAAATTGATGATGTCGTTGCGATCAAAGCTCATAAATACGGGCTTGGATTTCATGTCCCTTCTCCTAAACGCGCCGGATGATCTTTTCGCCGAAGAGCCCTTCGGGCCGCCACAGCAGGAAGAAGATCGCCAGGACAAAGGGCGCCCAACCCTCAATGCCGCCGCCAAAGGACGGCCCGATATAGACCTCGAGCACCTTCTCAGAGGCGCCGATAATCAGGCCGCCGACAATGGCGCCGGGAATGGACGAAAAGCCGCCTATGATGAGAACCGGCAGCGCTTTCAAAGCCAGATCCACCAGCGCAAACTGAACACCGGCGCGTGCGCCCCACATCATGCCCGCCACCAGGGCCACAACGCCCGCAGCAGACCACACCATCAACATGATGCTGCTAAGCGGAATGCCGATGGAGCTGGCAGCGCCCGGATCGTCGGCGACTGCACGCAGACCGAGACCCATCTTGGTGAACCGGAACAGTAGCGCCAGGCCGATGATCAAAAGGCCCGCGACCATCCCAGCGGTGAGATCAAGTGCCGAAATAAAGAGGCCGGTGCTGTCCACAATCCATTGGATCGGAAAATCGCCGATGCCGAGATCAAGCCGCCGCACTTCGACGCCCCATGCGGCCTGCGCCAGGCCTTCAAGCACGAAGCCGAGCCCGATGGTGGCCATCAAGACGGTGTCCTCGCTCTCGCTGATCAGAGGCTGGATCACAAGCCTTTCTGTGGCATAACCGACCATAACCATCAGCAGGATGGTAACGAAGAAGGCGAGCGTGAATGGAAGGCCCAACTCCATAAAGCCCACGAAGGACAGCACGGCGAAAAACACCATGGCGCCCTGGGCGAAGTTGAATGTGGACGACGCCTTGTAGATCAGCACAAAGCCCAGCGCGACGAGCGAGTACATCGTGCCCGCCAGCAGACCGGCCACGACAACCTCGATAAAGAACAGAATCTCAGTCATGGGCCACTCCGAGATAGGCATCGATAACGTCTTGGTTCGAGCGCACCTCATCGGGTGGCCCGTCGGCAATGATCTTGCCGTAGTCGAGCACGACAACGCTGTCGGATATGTCCATCACAACCCCCATGTCGTGCTCGATAAGGACCATTGTGGTCCCGAATTCATCGTTGACCTTTAGAACGAAGCGGCACATCTCGCGCTTTTCCTCGACGTTCATGCCCGCCATGGGCTCATCGAGCAGCAGGATGTCAGCCTCGGTCGCCAGCGCGCGCCCCAGTTCAACCTTCTTCTGAAGTCCGTAGGGTAATTTGCCCACTGGCGTGTCGCGGATGTGCTGAATCTCAAGAAATTCAACGATTTCTTCGCAGCGCTCTCGGTTCTCCGCCTCTTCGCGCCGCGCCCGCGGCAGCTGCAACGCGACCTCGAGAAAGTTTGCCGTCATGTGCAGCTTGCGGCCCACCAGGATGTTGTCGAGCACCGACATGCGCTTGAACAGCGCCAGGTTCTGGAAGGTCCGTGAAAGACCCTTGTTGGCCATGATGTTGGGGCTGATCTTCTCAAGAACTTCGCCCTTGAATACGATCTTGCCTTCCTGTGGCTTGTAGATCCCATTGATGCAATTGAGCATCGAGCTCTTGCCCGCGCCGTTTGGGCCGATGATCGCCTTGATCTCGTGCTTGAGCACTTTGAAGGACGAATCCGTGATGGCCTTCACGCCGCCGAAACTCAGCGAGATGTTGTTGACCTCAAGGATCGGATCGCCGATCGGAAAGGTGCGTGCGTTCGTGGTGTCTGTCGCCGTCATTGGACCAGTCTAATGATGATGGAGCTGTGCATGAGTCGTGCTCTCCTCGCGGAGAACGTCGCGGAAGTTTTTGCGGCCTTCCTTTGAGATACCGAGGTAGAGTTCTTTCACCTTGTCATCGTTGAGTAGGCTCTCGGCGCTGCCTTCCAGCATCACGTGCCCAGTCTCGATGATGTAGCCATAGTCGGCGTTGCGCAGCGCCACATTGGTGTTCTGCTCGGCAAGCAGGATGCTGACGCCCTCTTTCTGATTCAGCTCGTTGACGATATTGAAAATTTCCGCGACGAGCTGCGGCGCGAGCCCCATGGAAGGTTCATCCAGGAGCAGCATCTTGGGCTTGGCCATCATTGCGCGCGCCACTGCGACCATCTGCTGCTCGCCGCCGGAGGTGAACCCGGCCTGGTTTCCGCGCAGATCGCGTAACCGATTGAAATAGCTGTAGACCTTCTCCAGCTCACCGCCCATTTCGGATTTTGACAGCTTGCGCGAATAGGCGCCGGCGATGATGTTCTCCTCGACAGTCAGGTGTCCAAAGCAACGCCGTCCTTCGAGTACCTGAACGAGTCCAAGACCCACCATCGCGGCCGGATCCTGGTTTTTCACCGGTGTGCCATCGTAGACAATCGTGCCGTTCGTCACCTTGCCGTGCTCGGCTGCCAGCATTGTGGAAATAGCCTTTAGCGTCGTGCTCTTTCCGGCACCGTTGCCGCCGAGCAGCGCAACGATCTTGCCCCGGGGGACATTCAAGGAGACGTCGTGCAAGGCGGCGATAACACCGTCATAAACGACCTCTACTGTGTCTATCTCCAGGATGTTGTCTGAAGTCGCAGTCATTCGCTGGTTTTCCGCTGCTGCTTTGGATTCGGTTTGGAGTGTGGATTGTGCATTGGGACGACCTCATCCTAATGCGCCGGGGCCAAAGATAGGCTCGGTGCCTAATCGCGCCATTGGCCCCGGCGTCTGGTTCAGTGCATGGGTATCAGGAACATTCCCGCGGCGTGATGTTGTTCTCTTCGGCAAATTTCGCCGCAGAGGCCTCAACCAGACCACGGATGTAGGAGGGATCAAGCGGCTCCTCCCAGTCCGTCACTTGGACAAACTTGTCGCCGTCCCACTGCATCATGGCGAACTTGCCTGCACCCGCATTTTCGGCGCAAGACATCGCGAACGGCGCGATCATGCCCTTGATGCCAAGTTCTTCGAGCCGTGCATCATCCATCACGAGGCTTTCATAACCGTCGCGGAATTCTGCGCCGGTTACAGCTTTCCCGACCTTGTTGTGCATCTCCTGAGCCACGCGGAGCGCTTCGATATAAGTCACCGCTGCCCCAAGACCTCGGTTCCAATACACCGTGCCGATGCGGCTTTCTTCAGCAAGGTTGCCCTTGCCCGCACCATAGACCTGTTCCTTGATCCGCTGGACAAGTGGGAACTGATCGCCTGGCAAGGCATTTGCCATGGCATAGGTGCCAGTGGCCGAATCCCCGGCTGGGAACATGTCTTCTTCGGCTGCGCCGAAGGTGACGTAGATCAGACGTTCACGAGGAAAGTTCACCCGTGCGGCATTGGTCATGCCGGTCGAGTTCATGCCAGAACCGGCACCCCAGAACGTCACCCAATCGGGCTGTTCGCGGCGCACCTGAAGCCACTGCGACTGCTGTTCAAGGCCAGGTGGCGGGATGGAGATCTCCACCAGTTCCGTGCCCCAGTCCGAAAGAATCTGGCGCATGGCAGGCAGCGGCTCACGGCCATAGGCACTGTCAATGTGCATATGGACGATCTTCTTCCCCTTCATATTGGGAATGCCGCCTTCTTTCTCGGCCATGAACTTCAACTTCACAGCCATTTGCGACCAGTAGTGGCCGGCAGCGTTGAAGACCCAAGGCCAAACAGTGCCGTCGGCTGCGTCCGTGCGTCCGTAGCCGTATTGCGCCAGGACAACCTCGTCTTCAGCCATCCGGTTGATCACGGCGTAGGCGCCAGGCGTTCCGAGCGTGTCGAAGACGACAATACGCTGACCGTCTTTCTCCAACAGGCGCTGATAGCACTCGACGGTTTTCACGGCGTTGTATTCCGTCTCGCACTCCTGCCAAGTCAGCATGACGCCGTTCACGCCGCCATTCATGTTGACATAGTTCAGGTAGTCGATTTGAGCGCCGTAATAGCCGGTACCCATTGCAGAATATGGGCCGACACGACTACTCGCGATTGGAAAGTACTGGGTCTCTTCGGCAACCGATGTGTCCGGTAGTGCCATCATCGAAACAGCCGCCAGCGTCGCGGCAGCCATCGATAGACGACGAGTGAATCGTCGATGCATCATTTTTCCTTCCTCCCGTTTAGTTTTCCCGCGGCAGTGTGTGACGTCTGATGCGCCTGACACCGCCTTGGGTCTCGTGTTTGGGCCATGAGATGAAGAACGCGTCCACCAGTCTTGCCAGAATTTCCTCCTGGCGCCGCCGGCATGCATGACCGCAAGATCTTCTTGAGTTGTGCCCCCCTTCGTTGCCCGCCCATGGTGGGGCGAAGGTCAAATCGTCATTCTGCCGCTTCCAAAAACGAGTGACATCATGACGCATTGATAGATAGGGCGGTGAAAAAGTACGGTCAATAAAAAATTGTTTTATTTCAATTAGATAAGCCTCATTAGATGTATTCCAGTGAGGTCACAAAGTCCTCTTTTTGTGCATATAGCTGCCTAAGAAACGGACAAAATGTCCAATTATTCGGCAGGCTCTTTAAGGGCTAGGGACGAATTGTCCGCGGCTGGAAACCACACGTGGAAAGATGCGCCCTCTCCCGGAGCGCTGTCGACGCTGATCAATCCACCAACCCGGGTAACCAGCGTTTGACTGATTGACAGGCCGAGTCCTGAGCCTGAACCAAGCTTTGTTGTCATGAATGGATCGAACACATGATCGATCTTTTCTACTGGAATGCCTGGACCGGTATCCTGCACGACAATCTCGGTGCCCAGGACGCCATTGCGCGCTGACGGCTCCGTTTTCAGGGTCAATACGCCGCCCTCCCCCATCGCTTGTGCGGCATTAACCGCGAGGTTGACGACAACCTGTTGGAGTTCCGTTTCCACGACGCGTACTGAAGGACTGGGTTTTCGGCTGACGGACGTCTCGATCTTGTGTTTCCGCAAGTCGGCTGACACAAGAATGAGCGAGTCGTCTACCACCTTGGCTGGATCTACGACCGTTGTGATATCCGACAACTCGTCAGGTCGGGTAAAGTTGAGGAGCTTTCCGACCATGATGTTGATCCTGTGCGTCTGCGCATCGATCAGATCCAGCTCTGTCTTGAGCTCTGCCTGCTGTTCCGCGGTCAGCCCCATACGAACGACTTCAAGGTTGCCCTGAATAACGGCGACGGGATTGTTGATCTCATGGGCAACGCCCGCTGTGATCTCACCGACAGTCGCCAGCTTTTCGGCCATCACCAGTTGGGCGAACGTTGCCTCCAGTTTCCGGTTGGCTTCCTTCAACTCGTCGGTTCGCTGGTCCACCAGATCGTTGAGGTTATCGACGTAGTCGCGCAATTTCGCGTCACGTTCTTCGACCTGATCGAGCAGTCGGTCGAGGTGCCGAGCGACTGCGCCAATCTCGCTTTTCTCGTCGACCGGGCCGATCCGTGCGTCCAGGACGCCGGCCTCTGCCCTCGCCATTGTCGCTGTCATCTTTTCAAGCGGTGCGAAGATGCCGCGAGCCAGCCACAAGAACATCGGAACGGACAGTCCGATGACCGCTATGAAGGCCAGGATCAACGCTGCGATCGTTGCGTTGCGCTGAGCAGTAAACGGCGCCTCGAGGAAACCCGTGTAGAGCATCCCGATCCGTTGTCCCGCCGCATCCGAGAGCGGCACATAACCCGAGATGTACCAATCATTCACAACGAAGGCCCGGTCGAGCCATGTCTCACCGGATTCCATCACGTGTCGCCAGACCACTTCTGACACGCGCGTTCCAAGTGCCCGCGAGCCCTCGAACAGCCTTACATTGGTCGAGATGCGGACATCATCAAGGAAAAGGGTCGTGGTGCCGGTCCTAGACACCTGGCCATCCTCATCCCGATAAACAAGGGCGTTCATCGTATCGATCACATCGAGATTGCGGTTGAGCAGCCGACCGCCAATCAACACGGCATCGTTGTCAGCCAGTCTGTGAGCCGCAAGCATGAACATGCCACGACTCTCGACATCCCTTGAGATCGCTCGCGCTGCCTCGGTTGGAACAAGGGGGACAGCGGCACGTTCTGCGAGGGACGCATCGATTTCAGCGAGTGCTTCAGCATCCAGAAGGACAAGGCTGGCGCTCGGTTCTTTTGGTGAGGCTGCGCGCGCCACCGTCTTGACGGCATCAGGCAGGCCGGCGTCCGACAACTCCCCCCAGACCAGAAAATCAAGCTCGAGCGCTTCACGCTGTTGACGCAAGAAGCGGTTCAGATCCGGCTCACCCCGGCCGAGCGCCTGGGCAAAGCCCACTGACTGCGCCAAAGCTGAAACATCAGCAGCCTGCTTGGCTTCAATTCGTCCGAAATACTGCTCGGCCACACGCAAATCGCTGCCGACCTTGGCAATTAGAAGATCGTCATACTGATTGACCCAGCGCAGCATCGTGATGCCGAAAAAAAGCGGTAACAGAACGATGAGCGGAAGAAGTGCGAGTATCAGAAGGCGCAGACGAACCGAGCGCATCGCACTAGACCCCCCAGCTCTGACATTTTCGGTCGATCGTCTTGCGGGCCACACCCAAACGCCGCGCAGCCTCCGCCCGGTTCCCCTGGCATGCGTCCAGAACCGCAAGAATGTGACGTTGTTCCACAGCGGCGAGACTCTCATGTTCAAACTTGGCGGACGAGGCGCCAAGAGCCGTTTCGAAGTCGCCGTGGATAAGGGCGCGCTCAATCGTATTGCGCAACTCCATCACATTGCCAGGCCAGTCATGGGACAGAAACCGACGTCGCGCCAAAGGCGAGAGTTCCGGCATCTTGGTCCCCATTCTGCGTGCCAGGCGCTCCGAAAAGAAGGAGATCAGCTGAATGATATCGTCACGCCGCTCCCGCAGAGGTGGCAGGATAATCTCGACCACAGTCAACAGATAGAAGAGATCGGAGCGAAACGTCCGCTCATTGGCGATATCCTTGAGCCGGCGCGTCGTTGAACTCACGATCCGAACGTTGAGATCGACGCTGCGGCTGGCACCAAGCGGACTGAAACGGCCAGTGCTGAGCAGCTCGGCGAGGATGTTCTGGCAGCCCGGAGACAGCATCTCAACATCTTCCAGAAACAGGGTGCCGCCAGCTGCATTCATCAGCATGCCCTGCTCGCTCGCGACCGCACCGTCGCCATGCGGGTTCACTTGGCCAAACAGTTTTTCTTGGAATGATCGTTCCGACATTCCGTAGCATTGCAGCCAAACGAAAGGATACTCGGCCCGAGGTGATGCGGCATGCAGCATGCGGGCGGCAACCTGCTTGCCGGAGCCCACTTCCCCTCTGATCACGACATGCGAGTGAGACATTGCGGCGCGCTCAATCGCACGGCGTACCGCCTGGATCTCCGTGGACGCGCCCAGCAATGCGTCCCGATACCTCAACAGATCATTGCCCAGCTCAAGCTCGTTGCGAAGAACCGAGTTGTGCCGCTTGAGGCGCGCGCGCTCTAGACTTAGTGCAATCGCGTTCAGGACCTGATTGGACCTGAAGGGTTTGAGCAGGAAATCGCTCGCACCCGCACGGATCGCCTTAATTGCGGCATCAAGGTCAGCGTGGGCTGTTATCAGGATCGCATCACTGAACAGTCCGATGCGTCTTTGTTCCTCAAGCCAATCGAGACCAGTTTTCCCCGGCATGATGTTGTCGAGAACAATCACGTCATAGCTGTTCTCATCCAACAGCAGCGATGCGCTGAGTGCGTTTTCGGCGACGTCCACTTTGGCGCAACTTCCTGTCAGGACCTTGGAAAGGAAATTGCGCATGCCCGGTTCATCGTCGACAACAAGGATGGCGGCATTTGCAAGAGCAGAGCCGAAACTGGCGTTTGTCGTCGCCGCTTCCGGCTGGACGGTCGCATTATGTGCGCGCGGCGCTATGGCAGGTTTCACGATCAATAAGATCCGAAAATTCGGAACACCTAACTTGTTTTTCGAAAGCGTGAAGCAATGACTTCCCTGGTGCCCAATCGCAGCCGAACGGCTCGACGGCCAACCAAATTAGTCCGCTAACATCGCCTGCTGTTATTTTAGGCAAAGGATTTTGGTCAAGGCAACGGCTGCACGTATCAGAGCTCGGCTATCCATCCCCCAGGGCTCTTCTACTTCCCGACAGACTCGCCGACCCGGCACGACCAAGGTCGGCTCGGGGTACAAATTGCAGGTTTCCAAAGTCCGCACTACTGATGCGAGCCGAAGCGCCGTCCTGCGAGCAGCGCTAAGATGTTCGGGGGGCATTGATTGCCCAGACGTCCGATTTGCGAGTGGAGCCAAGCCAGCACGTATGAGAATAGCCCTGCTTACCTATGACCTCCCCGAAGCCAATATCGTTACCCATCGACTGGTGCGTGATCTTGGCGACGAAATCGTCGGTATCGTCGAATCCAAGACAATCATCCCGGGGCGGGGCAACGCGGGAGCAATGCTCGCACTTGGACAGCGAATGGGCAGCCGTTACGCCGCAAACTGGCTGTTGCACTTCGCCCTCGCCCGCCTCGGCAGCGCGCAACTCAAGGCACTTGGGCGGTCTCCTGGATTTGGCTCGCTCAAATCCATCGCCGCTGAGCGCGCGATCCCACTCTACACGACGCGCGACGTGCACGGGCCAGATGCCATCCAGAAACTGAAATCGTGGCAGCCTGATTTGCTGGTCTCCAACTACTTCAATCAGATACTGCGCGAGCCGTTGCTCGACCTCCCTGCCATAGGCACGATCAACATGCATCCGGCGCTTCTGCCTAGAAATCGGGGCGTGATGCCGTGTTTCTGGGCCTTGTCGAAGGGCGATACTCAAACCGGAGCGACTGTCCACTGGATCGATCAGGGCGTTGATACCGGAAGAGTGCTAGACCAGGATGTGGTCGAAATCACTGGAGATGATACCGTTGTGTCCCTTTCGGCGCGGTGCAGCGAGAGCGGCGCTAGACTATTACGCAAAGCCATCGACAAACTAAGGGCCGGACACATCACGGGTAAGGTCCAAGACGAAACACAACAGACATACCAATCCTGGCCAAGTCTCAGCGGTGTTCGGCGCCTACACCGGCGTGGACGCCGGTACGGTACGATGGGGCAAATGTGGGCGCAGGTGGGGCGGTCAGCCTCATAGGTTGACATCTTCAGCTTAGTTGGAGTCGCACCCCGGTGCTTTGGAGTGACGCATGGACGATAAAACAGCAACAGCCAAAAAGACGCTGAGCGCGCCGTTCATCCAACCCGATGCAGAATCTTACCGGGTCTGGAATCCATTCACGCCGATGAAGCAGTTTCTCGGCTTCCAGCCGGTGATCTTCGAAAGCGGCGATGGACCGTTTCTCTACACCACGCACGGCAAACGCTACTTCAATCTTATAAGTTGCCTTTGGAATGCGCCGTTTGGACTTGGTCGAACCGAAATCATCGAAAGCATCTATCAACAGATGCAGCAGCTTGGCGCCACAAGCATGTTTCGTGCGTCACATCCTCGGGCGATCGAACTCGCCCAGCGACTCACTGAAAAGGCACCAGGAAGCCTCAATCACGCGTTCCCCACGTCGAATGGCTCGGAGTCGATAGAGACCTCTATCAAGCTGATCCGCAGCTACTATGCCCGCCAGGGCACAAACAAATACAAGGTAATATCGCTCGACCGAGCCTATCACGGCGTGTCTTACGGCGCCTTGGCAGCGTCAGGACTGGCCGAGGACCAGCAGGGGTTCGCGCCACTGCCTGAGGGTTTCATCCACATACCCAGACCGGACGCGCGAGAAGCGCCCAAGGGAGTGTCCCCCGACGATCACATACTGGCCTGTGCTCGCAGACTTGAGGACGTCATTCTGGCCGAGGGGCCGGAAACAGTCGCCATGTTCATCATGGAGCCGGTCCAGGGGCTAGGCGGCGTGATTGTTCCAACACAAGACTACTTCGACAGCATCGTCGCAACCTGCCGAAAATATGATGTGAAACTGGTCTTCGACGAGGTGACGAACGGTTTTGGGCGAACGGGGACCTACTTTGCCGCCAATCGATGGGGCGTCGAACCGGATGTGATGTGCCTCGGCAAGGCTCTTGGTGGCGGGTACTTCCCCACCGGAACGGTACTTGCCTCCGACGAGATATGGGAGGCGTTCTGGGGTGACTCAAACAACGACCAGTTCAATCATGGATCCACCTATGCGGGTCACCCGGGAGCGTGTGCAGCGGGCATAGCCGTTATGGATCTGTTGGCCGATGGCAGCATGCTCCAGCAGGTCGAGCAGCGTGGCGCCTACTTCCTGAGCAAACTCGAGAAACTGCTGGATCTACCGATCGTTGGGGCGGTTCGCGGCATAGGCATGATGTTCGCGATTGACTTAGTTGCCGATAAAAAGGCCAACACTCCTCTAGGCACCGATGCCATGATATCTGTTTTTCGCGGGATGTTTGCCAAGGGCCTCTGGGTTCAGCCGGCCGAAAGCAAGGTTCTGCTCCTGCCACCATTCATCATGGATGAAGAAACAATCGATGAGGCCTGCGACGCACTGACCGAGGTGCTCCAACGGGCCTATCGATGGATATAAGTAGGTTACAGTTTTTTGGTTGCACATGCGGCATTCAAGACAGCGGCTTTTCAGCTGCGCCCTGCCGACTGGTTCGGTCCTTGGACCTGATGAAATCACTCTGAGATAGGCAATCCGCCAATCGCGTCCCATGCATCAGCAACCAGATAACCGCAATCTACGGGAAGGGTGACCCCGGTAACGGCCGAGGCCAGGTCGGAAGCCAGAAACGCCACGGCGGAAGCCACTTCGTGCGGTTCTCCCAACCGTCCCTGTGCGCTCACCCCGGCAAAGCTCTCGGCAGAGCCGAAGCCGTGGGCTACTGCGAGCTTCATAGCAGGCGTATCGATATAGCCAGGCGCGACGGCATTGATACGCACACCTCTGGTCGCCCATTCCGCGGCCAAGACCTGCGTCAGATTTATCACCGCAGCCTTTGCCGGCCCGTAAGCACGTGACGGACTCGGTCTGAGTCCTGTCACGGATGCAATGTTCACGATAGTGCCGCGGCCACGCTGTGCCATCCGCTGCCCGGCATACTTGCAGCAGAGATACGTTCCGCGAAGATTGGTGGAAATCACGCGATCCCATTCGTGATCGCTTGCGTCTTCTATTCGAAGCGGGCGTTCGAAGATTCCGGCAGAGTTAACCAGGATATCGATGTTACCAAGCTCAGTTTCGACATCCGAAAAAGCGTCACTGACCGCAACGCCATCGGTAACGTCGACCATCAGGTGCTTAAATCCATTGGTCTCCGGGTCAACTGGTGTGCGGTCAAAAACCGCGACACGCGCACCGCAATCCTGCAGCATGCTCGCGGTAGCTAGGCCAATGCCGCTCGATCCACCTGTTACGACCGCAACTTTGTCTGGGAACTCAATCTGAACCAATTCAACAGGGGCCTTACTTACAAAATCCGACGCAACCCATGATCGAACGACGCAACAATCGCACTGATAATCGTCTTTTATACCAAACTTGGAAGCGGGCAATTTGATCTAGTGCTCGTGGGCAACGATGGCCTTATGCCTCATGGGGAACGTGATCAACTGATTGAATGAGTGGCGGCAACAATGTGGTTGGGGTCCGCGTATGGGCAGGAACAAGTGCAAGGGCAGACCGTCCGATCAGTTTTCTTGACCGGTGGCAATGAGGCAATCCGCCAAAAAATGTAGCCCAAGCGTTACTTTAGCGCACCAAGTGTCATGGATTCGTCGATTGAGAACCCAATCCTGCTGGCGAACTTCTCCCGTCACAATAGCGACTTTGGGGGGCAATTGAAGCTCGGTCCAAACAAAGTGCATCTGAGAAAGTTTGAGGCGGAGATCAGTCGGGCGACGGGTGCAGATCACGATCTCGATCGGGCTATTTAGGTAACACTTGCCGGACGCACTGCCACGCGTGACTTCCGCGACTATTCGGCGTCAGTCGATGCCTGCCTGACCTTGATCAGCGACATTCTGCCCGGCTGGCACTGGCATGTCGGTTATGGGCCAGATGGTATCCTACCCTACGCGGCGCTGCGAAAAGATGCTGATTCTATTGGCTCAGAACCCCTGAACATTACCGCAAGCGCACCGACGGTCCCGTTGGCGCTTCTTCTTGCCGCGGTCAGGGCTGTCATGGCCGATCTTTCCGAATGACTCTAGATGTCACGAGACGCCTCGCCCGATCGTCAACCCAAGCCATCGCGACTCATAGCCCGCATGCTCAAGCATTGGGCGAATAACGCGATTTGCCTATTCGGTGGGCACCTCGACCGCTTCCAACCCTCCAGCGATGCTCAAAAACCGCTTGTTTTCAGAGGTCAGAGGAACTGGCCCGTCACTTGCTTCTAAGCGGGGCAGTGCAGCGGGCGCCTAGGGTTCCGACCTTCTTAGTGAAGGTGCTGGTCCGAGAGGTGCCATCCAGCACCAATAGGCTGGACACACGGCGGGACAAAATCCCGGGAGACAACTGCACAGGTTTGCGCGCGCAAGCCTCTCCCGGATTGCGTGCTTAAACCTCGATCAAGCATCGGCAGAAAGCCGGCTGAGCAGAGAGGCGAGAGTATGTTCTTCAAGACAATCAAGGCGGTGACATTCGCGTCAGCAACAATGCTGGCGGCGGCAACCCTTGGCACGGCTCCGACGCCAGCGCTGGCGCAGGAAAAGTCCGAATTCAAAGTCTGCTGGTCCATTTATGTCGGCTGGATGCCGTGGGGGTATCTTGAAAGTTCCGGGATCATGGACAAGTGGGCCGAAAAATACGGCATCGATATCGAGATCGTGCAGATCAACGATTATGTCGAGTCCATCAACCAATACACGGCAGGTGCATATGACGGCTGCTCCATGACCAATATGGACGCGCTCTCAATTCCTGCCGGTGGCGGCGTCGATACGACGGCACTGGTTGTCGGCGACTATTCCAACGGCAACGACGGCATCGTCTTGAAAGAAGGCGATAGTGTCGAGGCGCTCAAGGGGCAGAACGTTAATCTGGTTGAACTCTCGGTATCGCACTACCTGTTGGCGCGTGCCCTCGATAGTGTCGGACTTTCTGAGCGCGATCTGACGGTGGTCAACACCTCAGATGCTGACATGATTGCGGCCTATGCGACCGATGATGTGACCTCGGTCGTTACCTGGAACCCGCTCCTCTCGGAAATCGAGGCGACGCCTGGCTCCACCAAGGTGTTCGACAGCTCGGGTATCCCTGGCGAGATCATCGACATCATGATGGTCAACACAGAAACGCTGGCCGCCAATCCCGATTTCGGCAAGGCGCTCGTCGGCGCATGGTATGAGGTTATGGATCTTATGGCAGAGGGCGACAAAGAGGCTCTCACCGAGATGGCCGTTGCTTCGGGGACCGATCTGGCCGGTTACGAGGCGCAGCTGGCGACAACGAAGATGTTCTATGCGCCAGCCGAAGCGGTTGAATTCACGAAATCAGCCGAATTGCCGGAAACCATGAAGTTCGTCGCTGAATTCCTGTTCGACAAGGGCATTCTCGGCGAAGGCGCGCCCTCGCCCGAATTTGTCGGCGTGTCGTTTCCCGATGGCACCATCTATGGCGACGAAAGCAATGTGAAGCTGCGATTTGACACCAGCTTCATGGAGATGGCGGCAAGCGGCTCACTCTAGACGGCTCGTCGCCAGAATTCCGTGCGCCTCATCAACCGCAGGCCTAGCCGGGCCACCGCGTTCGCCCTGGCCGCCATTCCCTTTGCGGCCACGGTGATCGCCTATGCGGTTGCCAGTCACTTTCGCAGGCAGGAGAACCCGGCAGACAAGCTGCTCCCCTCGCTGGAGCAGATGCTGGGAACCTTCTGGCGCATGGCCTTTGTGCCGGAACGTCGATCCGGCGATCTCGTTCTCTGGGTCGATACGGTTGACAGCCTGTGGCGGCTAGGACTTGGCATGGGGGTAGCCACGAGCTTTGCCCTGATCATCGGTCTGTTGATCGGGTTCATCCCCCACGCACGTGCCGTGTTGTCGCCCTACATCGCGGCGATCTCGCTCATTCCGCCGATCACCATTCTCCCGATCTTGTTCATCATGGTCGGGCTGGGCGAGGCCTCGAAGATCATGCTGGTCGCCCTCGGTACGGCACCCGTCATGACACGGGCGACCGCGCAGGCAGTCATGAATATCCCGCGCGAACTCGTCATCAAGGCCCAGACGCTCGGCGCCAGCACCTGGCAGATGATGACACGCGTTGTACTGCCTCAGGTGTTGCCGCAGCTGGTCACCGCAGTCCGGCTCGGTCTTGTGCCCGCTTGGATTTTCCTGATCTCTGCGGAGGCGATCGCATCGACCTCCGGGCTCGGCTACCGCATCTTTCTGGTCCGGCGATTTCTCGCAATGGATGTAATCCTGCCTTATGTCGTGTGGATCACGCTCCTCGCCTACCTGCTTGATCGCTTCCTGCTTTTTATCTCGCGACGGGCTTTCCCCTGGGCCCATCTGCAGGGGGAAAGTCTGTGACGGGCCAGCAAGACATCAAGATCAAGGTCCGCAATCTGACCAAGAGCTATGGTGACATCATCGTTCTTGAGCGGGTCAGCATTGAAGTTGTGTCCGGCAGCTTCTGTACGATTGTCGGCGCGTCGGGCTGCGGTAAGTCGACCTTTCTGCGCATGCTCCTGTCTCAGGAGCACCCGACCACCGGTGAGATCCTCATCGACGACAAGGTCCTGCCCCGGGAGCCCACACCGGACCGCGGTATCGTGTTCCAGCGCTCTTCAGTGTTCCCGCATTTGACGGTTGAGGACAATCTGATCCTCGCCAGTGAATTTGCCGACCATGGTTTTTCCGCTCGCAAGTTTGGCGCCGCCCGTAATGACAGCCGCGATGCGGTGACCGAAACCCTTGAGACGATCGGACTCGCTCCAGCACGCAAACGTTATCCGGCTCAGCTGTCAGGCGGCATGCAGCAGCGCCTCGCGATTGCCCAGGCACTTCTGAAGAAGCCCGACGTCCTGCTGCTAGATGAACCCTTTGGCGCCCTTGATCCCGGCATCCGGCTGGACATGCACGATCTGCTGCTGTCGCTATGGCAAGAGCGCGGCATGACGGTGTTCATGGTCACGCACGACATTCAGGAAGCTTTCAAGCTCGGCACCCGGCTGCTGGTGTTCGACAAGACACGCCACGATCCGCACGCGCCGGAAGGCTTTGGCGCAACCATCACCTACGATCTGCCGCTGAAGAACGGCGACGGTCAGGATCTGCCTGACCCCTCAGCGCTTTTTGCGCAGCCCGCAGATCAAGACATCGGAGCCAACCATGCATGATCCATTGACCAGCGCCCCCTGCCGCGCGAGCCGGAGAGCCGGATTGTTTCGCCGTGAGGCCGGTCGACGGCGGCATCATCCAGACTTCGACAAGCTGAACATGCGGGGCTGGAAGGCAGCCGAGAAAGAAGGCAGCTTGCCGTCCGCAGCCTGGCAGAAGGAGCGGCAATGGGCGCTGCGAATGGGGCTGACCGGCTCAGACAGTCTCGAAGACAAATCGATACCGACCTTCGCCCGCGGTGAGCTTCCTCATTATGCCGGCATCAACACGTTTCTGAAGGCCCCTTACATTGAGGACGTCACGCGTGTTGGCAGCTATGACGCGGCCATCATTGGCATTCCCTTCGATGGTGGCACCACCTATCGGCCTGGAACACGGTTTGGTCCGCAGGGCGTGCGCAAGATCTCGGCGCTCTACACGCCATACAATTACGAGATGGGCATCGACCTGCGCGAGCAGATGACGCTGTGCGATGTCGGTGATGTCTTCACCATCCCGGCCAATATCGAGAAGACATTCGACCAGATATCCCGAGCGGTCAGCCATGTGACGTCATCGGGCGCATTGCCAATAATGATCGGTGGTGACCATTCGATCGGCTTTCCCTGCGTCCGCGGCATTGCCGAATGCACATCGAAACGCATCGGTATCGTGCATTTCGATCGGCACATCGACATCCAGGAAAAGGATCTCGACGAGCGCATGCATACGACGCCCTGGTTCCACGCCACCGATCTGGCCAACGTGCCAGCGGTCAATCTTGTGCAGGTCGGCATAGGCGGCTGGCAGGTCCCGCGAGAAGGTGTGCAGGAAGCCCGCAAACGCAATACCAACATCTTCACCATGCGCGACATTGAGGAGATGGGCCTTCAAGAAACTGCCGCCCGCGCGCTTGAACTGGCGTGGAAGGATGCCGATGCGGTCTACATTTCATTCGACATCGACAGCGTGGATTGCGGTTTCGTCCCCGGCACCGGTTGGCCAGAGCCGGGCGGTTTCCTGCCGCGCGAGGCGCTCGAACTTGTATCGCTGGTCGCCGCGGAAGGGATTTGCGGCCTCGAAGTCGTCGAGGTTTCGCCGCCCTACGACACATCCGACATCACCGCGCTTCTAGCCACCCGTGTGATTGTGGACGTACTCGGCACGCTCGTCAGCCACGGCAAGATGGGGGCACACAAATCCATCATCGACAAACCGGTCACTATACCGACGGGACCTGATGTCGAGGGTCAGGGATGGAGCCTGCAATCATGAGCCAGGATCACAGCCACACACATCCTAACGAAACGCATGACCATCATCACGCGCATGGTCACGGTCACAATAAAGGCCCCTATGGCGATCACATGCACTCGCATGTCCATTCCGATCCGGAAAAAGAGCGCATCGATAGGCTGAGCGCGCTGGCTGCCTCTTTCATCGAGGGCTTCCGCAAGGCCGAAAACAAGCCGGGCTTTCTCGATCTTGCCGGCATTCCATTGCACCGCCACGGCAGCGATGGCCTGAAGATGCATCTGATCGATGCGGTGATCGACAGCCGCTGGCAGCTCGGCACCGCATCACCTGCCTTCGCCCGTCGTGAACTCGCCTACCTGCCCTACCCAGCCGCCATGATTCAGGAGCGGGAGACGATGACCTTCACCTATGTCTCACTGACAGAACGCGCCGACATCGACCTCATGACGCTTCTGAACGAGCGCCAGTCCACTGAATCAAAGGAGCACCCCAAATGACCAAAACCACTGCTGTTGTGACCGGGCTCGTGACCCTTGCTGTGCCGACATCAGCATTCGCGCATGCCGGAGACCATAGTCACATCACTTTGGCGTCGCTCGTTGAACACGTGCTGTCATCGCCATTTCATGTCGCCGGACTTGCACTCGCCGGCGTGCTCATTGCCGGGCTGGTTGCGCTGACCAGAACGGAAAAATTGTCACGGGCGAAGTCAGGAATAGTTCAACGCCGTCGCCCAAGACGCTAACGTTCGGCTGATCCCCCTGAAACCCTATTCAAACTCCATCTCGGTATAGACGACACCGGCATTCCTGGTGGCCAGTTCCTCGAACGTATCGAGATGGCTGAACGGGCTCTGGTCGATATAGTAGGCGTCAGTAAGATCGCCGCCATTGTCGATATGCTCGCCAATCTTCTCGCGCAGGTGGACGAGATAGTCATGCGTATAGCGGCGCACCTGAGCCATGTTGGTGGGGTGGCCGTGACCGGGGATGACATACACTGCTCCAAGGGCTTCGAACGCATTGTTCCAGCTATCGAGCCAGCAGCTTGTGCAGGTTTCGGAGAAGATCGGCGGCAGGCGCTCGTGAAACGCCATATCACCGGCGATTACCAGCTTCTGTTCCGGCAGCCAGACTGAAATATCGCCTTCTGAGTGAGCGGGACCAAGGTTCAAAACCTCGATCCGCATATCACCCATTTCGATGATGTACTCATCCTCGAATGTCAGGTTGGGGCCGACCGCTTCAGTGCCATCGGCATTGTCGCCGGCATAGCGCTTCATGCCCTCGAGGATCTGGAAGGCATTCTCTTCGAATACAGCCTTGGCGTCGAGATGGGCAAGGATGTCCACGCCCTGCGCCGCCCAATAGCTGTTGCCCAGCATGGCATGCCCCTGGCCGTTTTCATTGACGACCAGCTTAACCGGCTGATCGGTAACCGCCTTGATCTCCTGATGAAGGGCTTCTGCAAGTCTCGCGTTGGCACCGGCATTGATCACCACAACCCCATCGCCGGTAATGATAAAGGACAGGTTGTTGTTGTGCCCGGCGTTTTCATAGGTTGGCGGAGCTGTTGCCCCGATCGCCGAGAACACATGCGGGATCACCTCGACAGGCTTTTCATACAACACCGATTGCGGGTACTGGTCGGGAATGTCCTCGCTGGCGAACGCAGGGCTCGCAACAAGGCAGATCATCAGTGCATAGCGCAGCATTGTTAGGCGTCCTCTCAGTCAGATTGCCGCAAACATAGCTGTTTCTGAATTTGTTGGAAGTGGGCGTGAATCAACCCGGCTCAAAGATCGACAGTTTCAGGGGCGCTGGTGAACATAGGTGCTAGGTCCGTCATACAGGACTGAATAGCGTGCCATATTGAATTCCCGTGCTGACGTATTGCCGAGAATGCTCCCAACTATACGGCCCGGCCGGGCACGATGACGGTTGTTTTCATCCCGACTGCGACAAAATCCGATGATGTTGGACGAATTGCCGTAAAATGACTTTTTGCGAATGCAACATGCGATAGATAGAGTGTCCGTCGTGCCTATGTCTGCACGAAACGGGCCTCTTAGCACGAAGCACGTGCAGCAGCCTTCATCAGACAAGAGCGCAAGGCGGAAGCCAGCCATCGGGTCGACGGCCGTCATCCCGGCTGGCGGGTTCAGAGCGCTGCCGCGGTTTGTGCCCAGAACATGAAGGCATCTGAATGAAACATCTGCCGAGATGCACGATCGACTTTGCAGTCGACGAAAGCCGGGAAACGACATGCCCGGACTGCCTGACGAAGACATTCTCGAATTGCAAGAGCATGGACCTGCCGACGGCTCTCAAATTGCGAGAACTGCAACACCAAAAGTCATTTGAAAAACGCTCGATCATTCAGCACGAAGGCGATCCCGCCGCCACGATCGGCATTGTGAACAAAGGCACGGCGGCAGTCGTCAAACACACCGAAGACGGTAAGCGGCAGATCGTCGGCTTCTTGTCCGACGGCGATCTGTTCGGGATATCGCCCGATGACGAGTATTTCGCCTCCATTGAGGCGATCACCAATGTCGATACCTGCCTGTTTCCAAAGGCTGAATTCGAAACACTGATTGCAGGGCATCCACAACTCTCTCCCGACCTGTTGAGAGTGGTCTCTCATGAGCTGGCTGAGGCAGCCAACCATACGGTCTTGCTCGGACAGCTGACATCAAGTGGTCGCATCGCAGCCTATCTCTGCGAACGCGCCGAACGGCTCCGCGCGGAAGGGTTGGATGCGAAAACCGTGACACTCGAGATGACCCGTTCAGATCTCGGTGATTATCTGGGTATATCCATGGAGCATGTGTCGCGTGCTTTGGGTTATCTCGCTGGCGAAGGCCTGATCCGGGTCGTCGGACGACGGAATGTGGAGATCCTCAATTTTGCCGGCCTTCAGGAGGCAGGACTGCACTGAGCTGGTTCCCATCTCCGCTCAAGTAGCATCTTGATCGAAAACCGACGGCAATCTGACGTGTGCCATGCCCTTTGGGGCGGATTGCACCAACCATCAAAGAGGCTCTGATGTCATTAACCCTTCAGATCTTCTGGGGAAGCACCCTCCTGCTGGCCTGCACAATCCTGCATGCCGGAATGCTGATGGTGGCAATCAGAATG
>JBCDCP010000030.1:0-25843 GCA_039181495.1 Pseudomonadota bacterium
CCTAAAATTCCCGATTCAGCAGATTTTTTGGTTAATTTTACTTGTTTTGGGCCGTTCTCGCCCGCCAATCGGCCGGTTGTGCCAGTTTGTCGCGGGCCGGGCAGAGTCGAACGGTCGTTTGGGCGACAATTTCGCTGATCTTCACGCCGGTTTTTCTTGAAATGCCTGACGTATCCGACCATATTCCATTCATAGGAGATTTACGGAGAGAGAATCTATGTCCGACCTGAACAGAAATCCTGCGCAGTTCGGTGCCCGGGCCGGCACGCAAGCAGGCGCAGTCATCGACGAGGGCCTGCGCAGCTTCATGCTGCGGGTCTACAACTACATGGCCATCGGCCTTGCCGTAACCGGTGTTGCCGCGCTCGGTGCAGTGAACCTTGCCTTCCAGGATGGTCAGCTGACGAGTTTCGGCCAGGCGATCTACATCAGCCCGCTGAAATGGGTCGTGATGCTGGCGCCACTTGGCTTTGTGTTCTTCCTGTCCGCGCGGCTACACACGATGAGCGTGACGGGGGCGCAGATCGCGTTCTGGTCCTTCGCAGGCCTTATGGGTCTGTCGCTGTCGTCGATCTTCCTGGTTTTCACCGGGGAGAGCATCGTGCGGGTGTTCTTCCTGTCCGCCGCCATGTTCGGCGCGCTGAGCTTGTGGGGTTACACCACCAAGAAGGACATTAGCGGTTGGGGCTCGTTCCTGTTCATGGGCCTGATCGGGATCATCCTCGCCAGCATTGTGAACATCTTCATCGGCTCGACGGCGATCCAGTTTGCTGTGTCGGTAATCGGCGTCCTCGTGTTCGCTGGCCTCACCGCCTACGACACTCAGCAGATCAAGGAGATGTACTACGTCGGCGATGATGGCACGGTGATGGGCCAGAAGGCGATTTCGGGCGCACTGCGTCTGTATCTCGACTTCATCAACCTGTTCATCATGCTGTTGCAGTTGTTCGGTAACCGCGAGTGACCGCTTAGCCGCAACGAACGACATTCTGTGAACCCCGGTCCCCGCGACCGGGGTTTCTTTTTGTGCGAACAAGGGGGGATGCTCGAACTGCCGGCGTCCAGGAGACCGCGGCCATGCCGATGCCAATGGAGTACTGGACAGCCTCAAAGGACTTCGAAGCGTTCTTGGACGATGTGCGCGCATCCTGCATGCTGACGTCGCATCATCAGGCCTACCATACGCTGCGCGCCGTTCTGCATGTCTTCCGTGCGCATCTTGATGTGCAAGACGCGCTGAGCTTTGCCGCTATCCTGCCACCGGTGGTTCGCGCGATCTTCGTTGAGGATTGGTCGACATCGTCGCCATTGCCGTTTCCCGACCGGGAAACGCTGGTGTCCGAGGTCAAAGCGATCCGGCGGGATCACAATCTGGCGCCAGACACGGCAATCGAAGATGTCGCGGGAGCATTGCGCCGGTCGATGGACTGTGCCGTCCTCGATCGTGCCCTGTCAGGCTTGCCCGACGGTGCTGCAGCCTATTGGGCTGTAGGCTCATCCGCACGTAAGACCTGAACAACCCGGCACGTTGCGTTACCGACTAGCCGGCAACCAGCCGCAAACGCTTGTCGAGAACCCGCAAGACCGACTTCAGGTCATGCCCACGCTTGAGAATGAGGCCGGTGGCGGCGATGACGCTATAGGCGCCTTGGCGGCGGGCCAGTTTGGGCTGTTTGACCACGCGATAAAGCGGCATCTCGCTGGCACGCCGGAAGATCGAGAAAACGGCCTGATCCTTGAGGTGGTCGATGGCGTAGTCGCGCCACTCACCTGTCGCGACCCGGCGCCCATAGACATTGAGGATCTCGGTCAGTTCCCGACGGTCAAACGAGACCTGGGGCGGCGGGGGGGTGTGTCCTTGTGTCCTGGACGTATGGGGGAGGCCCGAAGCATTCTGCGCGGACGATTGGTTTTTGGACGGATGCGGCTTCAGAACAGCCAACGGCCCGTCCACGAGCCCTATTGCTTCGGTATCGTCCATTCGGCCTCCCTTTCCTATCCTGATCCGGAATTCGCCCAGTTTCATGCAGTCTGACGCCATGTTTGCGCCTCTGGCAAGCCCTCACGCGTTCAGTGCCTGCTGGTCGCGTGCTACCCGGCAAGTGAGTCGGAATCTCAATCCGGCTGGTGCATGAGCCGTTTCCGGACCGATTTGTCACGCAACTGTCGCGAGAAATCACGGAATTGCCCCAAACGTGCCCCGGATCGGACATGGTGAATGGCTAGTTAACTTTTGTTGCCTCAAGGCCCGGTCCGTGTCTTCCACGGTACCTCGCAAGCCCCCCAGCCCCACCGGGGAGGAATTGCGGACCGGGCCAATTTTATCGCGGCGACGTTCCCCACATCCCCTGAAACTGGCGCCGGCGCGGCTATGCCCCGCCATGCGATTGCGGTTTAGGCACTCAGGTTTCCGGTTTCGCCCGCAGGATTGACAAAGGGTGGTTGCGCCTCGCCGAGATGAACCTGCCGTTCATGCTCAAGCACCCAGCGCACGGACGGAAAGGCGAGATCGTTCCACGGGATCTCGTCCCAGCCAAAAAGGCCAACCTCCAGGCTCTCCTCGCCTGCAGCGATCTGTGGGCTTGCCAGAGACGCGCGGTAGAAGAGCTGAACCTGGCTTAGCCTGGCGATGGTGTAGACGGCCAGCAGCCCGTGAAACCGGATCGACGCACAGGCCTCTTCATGGGCCTCCCGTGCCGCGCCGTCCTCCGGGCTTTCGTGCTTCTCGAGATACCCCGCCGGAATGGTCCAGAAGCCGTGGCGCGGCTCAATCGCCCGCCGGCAGAGCAACACCTTGTCGCCTTCGCGGACCACTGAACCCACCACAATCCGCGGGTTCTCGTAGTTCACAAAGCCGCAATGGCTGCAGACCTTGCGGCTGTGCGTGTCGCCATCCGGGGTGACCGTGTTGAAGTCAGGATCGATAAGTTTGACGCGGCTCATGGATCAAGATCACGACCCCACAGCCGGTGTCGCTGGCTCGGTTGCCCTGGCCTCGAGCGCTTTCTCAATCTCCGGCAGCATGACCTCGTCCATGATCGTCTGATTGATTGGTCCGATATACTTGAACACGATCCGACCCTGGCCATCGACGATGAACGTTTCCGGCACGCCGTAGACGCCCCAATCGATGCCGATGCGGCCCCGGCTGTCTACGCCGACGGCGTCGAACGGATTGCCGAACCGGCCCAGAAAACGGCGGGCATTGTCCGGCTGGTCCTTGTAGTTGAGACCGAACATACGAAGCCGCGGATCCTGTGACAGGGCGTCGATGTAGGGGTGTTCATCGCGGCAGGGGATGCACCACGAGGCCCAGACATTGACCAGCGTCAGTTCGCCAGTCTTCAGGGATGCCGTGTCGAAGCCGGGGACCGGGCCGTTTGCACTGTTCAGGCCAGGCAAAGCTGCCAGAGTGAATTCGGGCACTGGTTTGTTCTGCAGTGCACTTGGGATCTTCGAGGGATCGCCGGCGTACAACCGCACGAAAAGCAGGCTCGTCAGTGCAACGAAAAGTACAACGGGAGTGAGAATGAGAATACGGGTCAGGCTCATGGCGTCGGCGCGCCTCCATCTGTGCCCCCGTCATTTTCCCCATCGGCAGAGCGGCGTCGAAAGCCGGCTGCCTCCAGTGCGGCCAGATCCCGGCGAACCTTCCTGCCATCGATCAGCACCCAGGCAAGCAGGGCGCCGATGATCAGCACAGCGGCAAGCCAGGACCCAAGAATGAACCCACCATGCTCGCCTGTGAAACTTTCGATCATGGTGGGCCTCAGGCCTTGCCGGCTTCCGCGGCGAGTTGGCCTGCGGGCTGCCGACTGACGTTGCGAGCGGCCTGGATCTGCAATGCCCGTACGCGGCGGCGGATAACCTCATTGCGCATCGCCATCATGTGCAAGGTCAGAAACAAGAGACTGAAGCCGATCGCCGTAACGACCAGCGGCCACAGGATCGAAGAATGGATGGTCGGGCCGTCAAAACGGAACACGCTCGCTGGTTGATGCAGCGTGTTCCACCAGTCGACCGAGAACTTGATAATCGGAACATTGATGAAGCCGACCAGCGCTAGGATTGCACCGGCCTTGGCACCCTTCGCGGGATCGTCAAAGGCGCGCTGCAGGGCCATCAGCCCGAGATACATCAGCAAAAGGATCAGGACGGAGGTCAGGCGCGCGTCCCAGACCCACCATGTGCCCCACATCGGTTTGCCCCAGAGCGAGCCGGTAATCAGCGCGATTGCGGTAAAACCAGCGCCGAGTGGGGCGGCTGCGCGCGCCGAAACATCAGCGAGCGGGTGCCGCCAGACCAGCGTGCCGAGCGCCGAGAGCGCGATGATGGTGTATGCGAACATGGCGAGCCAGGCCGCAGGGACATGGACGAACATGATGCGGACGGTCTCGCCCTGCTGATAGTCCGCCGGCGCCATGTAGAACGCCTTGTAAAGGCCGAACCCAAGCGTCAGCATGGTCAGACCGACAAGCCACGGCAGGATGCGGCCCGAAAGCGACATGAAGCGTGTGGGATTGGCGTAGTCAATCAGCGGCATCGGAACTCCAAGTGGTCCCCCATGTCGTCAACCGGCTCGCATCTTAGCGGCGGTTGCGGCGGCATTGGGATAAATTCCTCTTTAGAGCAAATTTAAGTGCTGGGCCATCCGCGTCAAAGGGGCAATGATCTGTATCAGTGCGGCGAGTTAACGCGCGATCCGATCGCGGGATATAGTGGTTCAAGACTACTTGCTCTGGGATAGGGCTCCATCAATCCCGCGCAAACCTCAGCGCGGCTGCCGCTGCGAAGGGGCAGAGCGCGATCGCGCCCAGGGATAGCGCGCACAGGATCATGAAGGGTGGGCCGAAGCTCAATGGCCCGGAGATTACCGCGCCGGTGGCGCTGATGCCGAAGATCAGGCTCGGCACGGTCAGCGGTACCACCAGGATCGGGGTCAGCAGGCCGCCTCGGCGCAGCGAGACGGTCAGTGCAGCGCCAATTGCGCCGATAAAGGTAAGCGCGGGCGTTCCCGCAATCAGTGTCACTGGGACCGCCCAGAGTGCGTTTGGCGGGATATTGAGCATCAGCCCGAACAAGGGTGCGGCAAGCGCAAGCGGCAGGCCGGTAGTGGTCCAGTGGGCCAAGGCCTTGATGGCGACAGCGCCTTCAAGGAAGAGCCGTCCACCAAGCAGCAGGTCCAACGAGCCATCTTCATGGTCGGCCTGGAACAGCCGGTCCAACGCCAGCAAGTTGGCGAGCAGCGCGCCGATCCAGAGGATGGCCGGTCCGATGCGTCCGAGCAGATTGAGGTCGGGACCGACGCCGAAGGGTATCACCGTGACCACGATGAGAAAGAAGACCACCGCCATCATGGCGCCGCCGCCGATGCGCAGCGACAGTGTCAGTTCGCGGCGAAACAGCGCCCAGTAGGGATTTGCGCTCACGAGGCGAGGTCCGCGATGTCGATGTCATTCTCGGCATATGACGTGAGATCGAGTGTCTCGATCTCGAAGGGCAGGTCGGCATGCGTCGCGGCAACGATGAGCCCGCCGGCACTTAGATGTGCTTCGACCATGGCAAACAGCCGCCCCTGGCCTTCGGTGTCGAGTGCGGATGTCGGCTCATCGAGAAGCCAAATGGGCCGGGGTGCAACCAATAGACGCGCCAGGGCCAGTCTGCGCCGCTGGCCAGCCGAGAGATACCCCGCCGGGAGTGTTGCCAGCGTTCCTATGCCGACCGCGTCCAGCGCTGTTTGAGTGTCATAACCTGTGGCGGGTTCGAACTCCGGTCCGAGGGCAAGATAGCTGCCCCAGAACCGCAGGTTTTCAGCCACGCTGAGCACTGGCTTGATTGCATCTAGATGCCCGAAATAGTGACACAGCTGCGCAAGGTCGATGTCGCCGTCTGCTCCTTCAAGCGCAAATTGTCCGTCATGCACTGGCACCAGACCGGCGATCATCCTCAAGAGCGATGATTTCCCGATGCCGTTGCGACCTCGAAGCACAAGTGCCTCGCCCGCCGCAATCGCGAACGATACGCCAGCAAAGACCAGCCTGCCGCCGCGGACACAGGAGATGTTCTGTGCGGAAAGCCCGATCTCGCTATGGCGCGAAAATGAAAAGGTCATTGTCGGAATTGTCATCTGTGGGGTTACGAAATCGCCTCACGACCACTGGCGAAGCTTACTTGGAGTAATTATAAAAAGCGTAGCTATCGCGTCCAAATCGACATTTCGGTGCAAGAATCGGCTCTCCCAGCTCTGTTTTTGCTGCCGGTAAGAGCGCCGACCGAACCGATTTCGCGTCATGGCGCCATGACGCAGACCCCACTTGTATGGCCTGTGCCGCGTCAGCGAAACGGCCTCATCTGACCAAGGATCATGCAGTCTTGACAACGTCACTCGACAGTTTCAATTGCCGCCGCACGCTGAAAGCTGGTGGCATCACATATACCTATTACAGCCTTCCCGCTGCCGAAAGAAACGGCCTTTCAGGCATTTCGCGGCTGCCATTTTCACTCAAGGTGCTGCTGGAGAATCTGCTGCGCAACGAAGACGGGCGCTCGGTTACCGCTGACGACATTCGGGCGATGGCGGAATGGCTGACCGAGAGGCGGTCGAGCCGTGAAATCGCGTTCCGGCCGGCGCGCGTTTTGATGCAGGATTTCACCGGTGTGCCGGCTGTTGTCGATCTCGCTGCAATGCGCGACGCAACCAAGAAACTCGGTGTTTCGCCCAAGACCATCAATCCGCAAGTTCCCGTCGATCTGGTGATTGACCATTCCGTGATGGTCGATGCCTTCGGCAACGGCGCGGCATTTCAGATCAATGTCGAGCGCGAGTATGAGCGCAACAAAGAGCGCTACGAGTTTCTGCGCTGGGGCTCCGAAGCATTCGATAATTTCCGCGTTGTGCCGCCGGGCACCGGAATCTGCCACCAGGTCAATCTGGAGTATCTCGCACAGACGGTATGGACCAAGAAGGAAGGCCGGCGGACGATAGCCTACCCGGACACGCTGGTGGGCACTGACTCGCACACCACAATGGTCAATGGTCTTGCGGTTCTGGGTTGGGGTGTTGGCGGTATCGAGGCGGAAGCAGCCATGCTGGGGCAACCGATCTCGATGCTTGTTCCAGAAGTGATCGGCTTTAAGCTGGCGGGCAAACTGAAAGAGGGTGTGACCGCAACCGACCTTGTGCTGCGCATCGTCGAAATGCTGCGGGAGAAAGGCGTCGTCGGCAAATTCGTCGAGTTCTTCGGTCCGGGCCTGAACCATCTCAGCCTTGAGGACAAGGCGACGATTGCCAACATGGCGCCGGAATATGGTGCGACGTGTGGTTTCTTCCCGATCGATGCGGAAACCCTGAAATACCTTCACGCGACCGGCCGCGAGGAAGACCGTGTCCAGCTGGTTGAGACCTATGCCAAGCGCCAGGGCATGTTCCGCAAGAGCCGCACGCCGGATCCGGAATTTACCGATGTCCTCGATCTCAATCTCAGGACGGTTGAGCCGGCCATCGCCGGCCCGAAGCGGCCTCAGGATCGAGTGCCGCTCAAGAATGCCAAGAAGGTTTTTGCTGCAGCACTGAAGGAAGAGTTCGGCAAGAAACGCGGGGCACAGAAGAGGTTCCCGGTGCAGAACCAGAACTTCGATCTCGGCCATGGTGACGTGGTCATTGCCGCCATCACATCGTGCACAAACACTTCTAACCCCTCGGTCATGATCGGAGCCGGTCTTGTTGCTCGTAACGCCCGCAAAAAGGGGCTGACGGTCAAGCCATGGGTGAAGACCTCGCTCGCTCCCGGCAGCCAAGTGGTGACGGACTATCTCGCCAAGGCCGGGCTGCAGGACGATCTCGACGCCATGGGCTTTGACCTGGTGGGCTATGGCTGCACAACCTGCATCGGCAATTCGGGGCCGCTCCCTGAAGACATCTCGGCAACGATCCAGCAACACGATCTGGTGGCCTGCTCGGTGCTCTCGGGCAACCGCAACTTCGAAGGTCGCGTCAATCCGGATGTGAAGGCGAATTGGCTGGCTTCGCCGCCGCTTGTGGTGGCCTACGCCATTGCCGGAAACCTGAATGTCAATCTGCGTCGCGATCCGCTCGGCACCGGCTCAGACGGCAAGCCCGTCTATCTCAAGGACATCTGGCCGAGTTCGGCGGAGATCGCTGAGCTTGTCCGCAGCTCGATCAATGAGGAGATGTTCGCCGGGCGCTATGCGGATGTCTTCAAGGGCGATGCCGAATGGCAGGGCATCGATGTGGCGCAGGGCACGACCTATCGCTGGAACATGAGCTCCACCTATGTGCAGAACCCGCCATACTTCGAGGATCTCGAGCTGACACCAAAGCCGGCTAGCGACATCACCGATGCGCGGGTACTCGGCCTGTTTCTCGATTCCATCACCACAGACCACATCTCGCCCGCCGGCGCGATCAAGAAGGATGGGCCGGCGGGCAATTATCTGACCGAACGTCAGGTGCGACCGCTGGACTTCAACTCCTATGGCGCGCGGCGCGGCAATCATGAGGTGATGATGCGTGGCACCTTCGCCAATATCCGGATCAAGAACCAGATGGTTCCGGGTGTCGAAGGCGGTGTCACCGTCCATCACCCGTCGGGCCAAGAGATGCCGATCTACGATGCAGCGATGCGCTATCAGAACGAAGACGTGCCGTTGGTCATCTTTGCGGGCAAGGAGTACGGTACCGGATCGTCGCGCGACTGGGCGGCCAAGGGAACAACACTACTCGGCGTCCGCGCAGTCATTGCCGAGAGTTTCGAGCGTATTCACCGTTCGAACCTCGTTGGCATGGGAGTCGTTCCGCTGGTGTTCCAAAACGGCCAAAGCTGGCAGTCCTTGGGGTTGACCGGCGCGGAGACCGTATCGATCGCGGGGATCTCCGATCTCAGCCCGCGCAAGGTCCTGACGGCTCATATCACGTCGCCTGATGGATCATCGCAGTCTGTCGAACTGTTGTGCCGCATCGATACCGAGGATGAGATGGACTATTTCCGCAATGGCGGCATCCTTCATTATGTGCTGCGGAACCTGGCCGCTTGACGGTGTTTGGCAGCTTTCCTTTTGAAGACTGTCCTTGTTCTCACGTCATCGTCACTGCAATTGAGTGGCCCGCGCCGTCGCCCTGTTTCATGGTAGTGTCGGTCACTCACAAGGGTCTGTTCCAATGAACCAGTCCAGTTTTCTCCGCTCTTTGACCGTCGCAACGCTGCTTGCGGCATCCTCATTTGCGGTGGATCGTGATGCATATGCCTTCGATGCGGCACGCAAGGCGAATGCGGTGGCCGAACTGTTCACCAGCCAGGGGTGCTCGTCCTGTCCGCCGGCTGATGCTCTCTGGAAAGAGCTGGCAAAGCGCGATGACGTGCTGATGCTCACCTTGCCGATTGACTATTGGGATCACTTGGGCTGGCGGGATACGATGGCCCGGCCTGAGCATACGGCGAGGCAAAAGGCCTATGCAGCCGGGGAACGCCGCGGACGGATCTTTACGCCCGAGGCCTTGATCAATGGACGCCACAGCGTGGTCGGATCTGACCGGCGCGCGGTCATTCGAACCCTCGACGCCGCCACCCGCGAGACCCGTGATCTGTTGCGTGTTAAGTCAACCGATGGTGGCGTCACGGTACAGGTGGCGGATATCAATGAGCCGGTGACCTTGTGGATGGTCGTCTACCGCAAGCAGACGGAAATCTCGGTTGCGCGCGGCGAAAATGGCGGCAGGACCCTGGCCTATGTTAATGTCGTCGAGCGCATGGACCCGGTGGACGGGCTGGCCGGTACTGTTGTGGCTGGGGGTACCGATCTGACTCTTCCGAGTGATCGAATTGCACTTGAGAAGGACCAGAACTGCGCACTTATTCTGCAGAAGGGAACACCGCAAGACCCCGGGCCGATGTTGTCCGCGGTGGTCCTCAATCCGAGCTGACCGTCATCTAATTCTGCTCATCAAGGCTGTGCCGCTTGATCAGTGGTAGCTGCGCCAGGCTGAAAGCAAAGGTCAGCGGCATAATTCCGAAGACCTTGAAATTGACCCACATGTCGGTGGAAACGCTGCGCCAGATGATCTCGTTCAGGATGGCCAGCACAATGAAGAACCCAATCCAGCGGATCGTCAAAATGCGCCACCCCTCGTCGTCGAGGTGGAAAACTCTCGCGAACACGATCTTGAGAAAGATCCGTCCATACCACAGGCCACCTGCCAGAAGACCCGCAAACAACAGGTTCACGATGGTCGGTTTGACCTTGATGAACAGATCGTCCTGAAGAAACAGGGTCAACCCGCCGAAACCAATGACGAAGACGCCGGAAACCAGCGGCATGATCGGAACCTTGCGATAGCGTCCGTAGGATATCGTTAGCGCGATGATGGTGGCGGCCATGAACAGGCCGGTGGCCCAGAAGATGCCGGCCTTCCAATTGGCAATGAAGAAAACGAGCAGCGGCCCGAGTTCAAGCAAGACCTGACCCGGGCTTTGTTCTTGTTGACGGTTTTCCGTGTCAGTTTCCGGGCCGGCGGTGCGGCTTGTTTCGCTCATTCTGGTGTCTCGTTCAGGGTCTTATTGGCTGGTTGTCAGGCGCCCAGTCCGGCAATTGCGCGGGCGAAATCCCGAGCATCGAAGGGCTGGAAGTCATCAACCCCCTCACCAACGCCGATGGCGTGGACCGGCATCTGGTACTTGGCGGAGATGGCAACAAGAATGCCGCCCCTCGCAGTGCCGTCAAGCTTGGTCATGACAATGCCGCTGACGCCGGCAACCTTGCCGAAAATCTCGACCTGTTGAAGCGCATTCTGCCCGGTCGTGGCATCGAGCACGAGCACAACATCGTGAGGAGCGTCGTCAATCTTCTTCTTGATGACGCGGATGACCTTTTCGAGCTCGGCCATAAGATCAGCCTTGTTCTGCAATCGGCCCGCGGTGTCGATCAGCACAACATCGATGCCCTGTTCGATAGCCTGATCAAGCGCATCGAAGGCCAGTCCCGCTGCGTCGGCGCCAGGATCGCGCGCGACAACCGGTGCGCCGGTCCGCTCGCCCCAGATCTTCAACTGATCGATGGCTGCTGCGCGAAATGTATCGCCAGCGGCCAGCAGGACCGATTTGCCATCTGATTTCAGACGTGCGGCCAGTTTGCCGATCGTTGTCGTTTTGCCGGTCCCGTTGACCCCGACAACCAGGATCACGTGGGGTTTGTGTCCGCGGTCAACATCAAGCGGTTTGGCAACAGGCGTCAGCACCTTGGCGACTTCCTCGGCCAGCACGGCGCGGATCTCGCTTTCCTCAATCTCCTTGTCATAACGGCCCTTGGCCAGTGACTCGGTGATTGTCATTGCTGTTTCGACACCCAGATCGGAGGCGATCAGGACGTCTTCGAGCTCCTGCAATGTGTCGGCATCGAGCTTGCGTTTGGCGACGATGCCAACCAATGCGTCCTTGAGAGCTGTGGAGGATTTGGACAGCCCGCCAGTGAGCCGTTGAAACCACGACCGTTTTTCCGGTTGCGGGTCGGTTTGTGTCTCTGGCTCGTCCTCGGAAGATGTGTCTTGTTCCGGGACCGTCTCAGGTTGAAGCAGCTCTTCGGCGTGTTCAGCGGGCTCGTCTTCCGGTCCCGCTTCTTCTTTAGAACCGGCCTCTTCCATCGCAGGCGTATCGGTTGGCTGTTCGGCTTCAGCTGCTTCGTCTGGTGCGGCAGGTGCCTCGTCCGAAACGGCCGGTTCCACGGACGCGGTGCCTTCGGACTCCGGCTCTTTGGCGTCGGGATCCGGGGCCTCGGGTTCTTCGGCCTTGCCGCCACCAAACAGCCGGCCAAGGATACCGCGCGCCATCAGCGGATTTCCGCCTGCAGCATGCCGTCTGCATGCCCGTTGACGCGCCCGGCGATGATGCTGCCGGGTTCATGCCGGCCTTTGAGGCTGACCTCGGTGAACTGTGCGCAACGCCCGATCGCGTGTTCACCGTCGCGGTGCTCGATGAGGACCGAGATGTCCTGACCGATCATCGCCTGCAGATGGTGGTTGACCGCCTCGCGACCCTTGTCGCGCAACCGCCTCGCGCGCGCTTTTGCGATGCCGCCTGGCAGTTGCGGCATGCGCGCGGCAGGCGTTCCCTTACGGGGAGAAAACGGGAAGACGTGAAGGAATGTCAGTCCGCATTCATCGACAATGTCGAGCGACCGCTGAAACTGATCCTCGGTCTCTGTGGGAAAACCGGCAATAATGTCTGCGCCGAACACGATCTCACTGCGCGCTGCACGAACCTCATTGCAGAAACGGATGGTGTCAGCTCGCAAATGCCGCCGCTTCATCCGCTTGAGGATCAGGTCGTCGCCGGCCTGCAGCGACAAATGCAGATGCGGCATCAATCTTTGCTCAGTGGCGAGCGCATCCATCAAATCATCATCAGCCTCGATTGAATCGATCGATGACAGGCGCAGCCGCGGCAATTCGGGAATGTGCGCAAGGATCGTTCTGACCAGCTTGCCGAGCTTTGGCGTCTGCGGCAGGTCGGCGCCATAAGAGGTGATGTCGACTCCAGTCAGAACAACCTCGCGGTATCCGTTCTCGGCCAGGCGTTCGACCTGCCGGACGACCTCACCCATTGGAACCGAGCGTGAGTTCCCGCGTCCATAGGGGATGATGCAGAAGGTGCAGCGATGGTCACAGCCGTTTTGCACCTGAACGAAGGCGCGGGCGCGATCCTTCAGGCCATCAACCATGTGACTTGCGGTTTCGCGCACCGACATGATGTCGTTGACGACGATCTTCTCTGCCGCGCCAACACCGAAATCAGTGGCGGACCGCGGCGCGGCATAGAGCGAAGGGTCAAACTTGTTAGCGTTGCCTATGACGCGGTTGACCTCATCCATTTCGGCGAAGGTCTCGGGTTCGGTCTGGGCGGCGCAACCGGTGACGATGATTGTGGCCTCGGGGTCCTCGCGGCGTGCCTTGCGGATGGCCTGCCGCGCCTGGCGCACTGCTTCGCCCGTTACCGCGCAGGTGTTCATGATGATTGTGTTACGGCCGGATGTGGCCGCGGTCTTGAGCTGATCGCGAATGACCTCTGACTCATAGGCATTCAGCCGGCAGCCGAACGTTTGTACACGGACCGGGCGGTGATGCGCTGTCATGAGCTTACAACTGCCCCGGTTTGCACGTCGAAGTAGCCCTCGAAATCATGGTCGACAGGCCCTGTCATCAATATCGCGTCGTCGGTCTCGCGCCACTCGATGTCAAGGTCGCCGCCGGGCAGCGTCACGGTCACCGAGCGCCCGGTGCGGCGGGTCTTGGCAGCGCCGACAACGGCGGCGCAGGCCGCCGAGCCGCAAGCCTGCGTAATCCCGACACCGCGTTCCCACACGCGCAAGGTGATGTGATCGGCAGCATCGACCTGGGCAAGCGCGATGTTGGCACGGTCAGGGAACAGGGGATGGTTCTCCAGCATCGGACCGATCTTCTCCAAATCGAAGTCAGACGCATCCTTGACCCAGAATACCGCATGGGGGTTGCCGACATTGACGCCGAACGGTGCGGATAGGATTGGCGCATCGATCGGCCCGATCCGCACCGGCAGCATGGCGGTGTTCTCAAGTTTTTCGGACAGAGGTATTTCGTCCCAACCGAAGCGTGGCTTGCCCATGTTGACGGTCACCTGGCCGTCGTCGCGGCGCTTCGCCTTGAGGATGCCGCCCAGCGTCTCGATGCGCAGAAAGTCGCCGGTCAGCTCCGGCCAGAGGATGTCGGCGACGCAACGGGTGGCATTGCCGCAGGCACCGGATTCGCTGCCATCGGTGTTGTAGATGCGCATAAAGACGTCTGCTGCGTCGTTTGCCGGTTCGAGCACGATGTACTGATCGCAGCCGATGCCGGTATCCCGGTTGGCCATGGCGCGGACCAGAACTTGATCGGCGCGGAATCCGGATGTGCGACCGTCGACAATAATGAAGTCATTGCCAAGGCCGTTCATCTTGAGAAATCGGTGTGGCGCGCTCTGATGCAGTGCTGCGGACGTCATGGGAATGCCGGGTTACTGTCTTCCGGCCCGGTATATGGCTGAAGGAGCCTTAAAAAGCCACTATCTGCGAATTTGGCTTTTGAAGGCTTGGCCACCTGGCATATTGCGTGTTCACGTCCTGAGGCGTATAGAGCGCGCTTCCGAGACATCGGACAGCCCCGGCAGGGGCATCATGATCGGCAGGTCTGCACGAGGGGAGTATCTCCCTGGGGGCAGACAGGTCACCGCCCGCCAGCGATATTCGCCCGCGGGCGCGTTTCGCGTTTGGCAGGCCGTTGTGCATTGCCGAACGCGGTATCATGTCTGTGCGATGGGCTTGGATTTGAATAGGACGCACGATGTTTGAATCACTGTCAGATCGACTGAGCGGCATTTTCGATGGGCTGACCAAACGCGGTGCGCTCAGCGAGAAGGACGTTGGCGAAGCGCTGCGCGAAGTGCGCCGGGCGCTGATCGAGGCTGACGTTGCGCTCGATGTTGTCCGCTCATTTGTAGAGCAGGTGCGCGAAAAGGCGGTTGGTGCCGAGGTCGTCAAATCGGTCACACCCGGCCAGATGGTCGTCAAGATCGTGCACGACGCGCTTGTCGATATGCTGGGTCCGGACGTCCAGCCGATCAGCCTGGCGGCGAGCCCGCCGGTTTGCATCATGATGGTCGGCCTGCAGGGTTCAGGTAAAACGACGACGACAGCCAAACTCGGCAAGTGGTTGAGCGAGAAGTCGCGCCAGAAGGTGCTGATGGCCTCGCTCGATACGCGCCGCCCGGCAGCACAGGAACAGCTCCGTGTTCTGGGCGAACAGGTCGATGTCGCCACCCTCCCGGTCGTGGAAGGTCAGACGCCGGGGGAGATCGCCGTGCGCGCCATGCAGGCGGCAAAGCTCGGCGGCCACGATGTCGTGCTGCTCGATACAGCCGGTCGCATTCACATCGATGAAGCATTGATGGCCGAAATGCAGGCCATCCGCGATGCCACAACGCCGCATGAGACGCTGCTCGTAGCCGATGCCCTGACCGGTCAGGACGCCGTCAATCTCGCCAGCTCGTTCAATGATCAGATCGGCATTTCGGGGATCGTGCTGACCCGTGTTGATGGCGATGGTCGTGGCGGCGCGGCGCTGTCGATGCGGGCGGTCACTGGCAAGCCGATCAAGCTCGTCGGCGTCGGCGAAAAAATGGATGCGCTAGAGGAATTCCATCCCGAGCGCGTCGCTGGCCGCATCCTCGGCATGGGCGACGTGGTCAGCCTGGTCGAAAAGGCCGCCCAGGAGATCGACCAGGAAAAAGCCCAGGCCATGGCCAAGAAGATGGTCAAGGGCGCGTTCGACCTCCAAGACCTTTCCGACCAACTCGGCCAGATGAAGAAACTGGGTGGCATGTCCGGGCTGATGGGCATGATGCCCGGCATGGGCTAGCTGAAGAAGCAGATGGCCGGCGCCAATCTCGACGACAGCATCCTGACACGCCAGCAGGCCATCATTTCATCGATGACCGGCAAGGAGCGACAGAATCCCAAACTGCTCAACGCCTCGCGCAAGAAGCGCGTGGCCGCTGGTTCGGGGACGAAGGTCGAGGAGATCAACCGGCTCCTTAAGATGCATCGTCAGATGGCCGACATGATGAAGGCGATCGGTGGCAAGAAGGGCAAGGGCATGATGGGTGCCCTTGGCAATATGATGGGTATGGGTGGCGGCGGTTTGCCCGGCGGACTTCCGGCGGGAATGGATCCGAGCCAGTTGGACCCCAACGCGCTGCAGGAGATGGCCAAGGCGGCAAAGGGTGGCGGTGGTTTGCCGCCGGGATTGCCAGGTTTGCCTTCCGGCGGCATCGCCGGTGGCGGTCTTCCGGGTGGGCTTGGAGGTTTGCCTGGCAGCCTGCCTCCTGATCTTGCGCGGCAGCTCGCCAAGGGCAAGAAGAAATGACCGCGCTGCTGACCCATGTGCCGTCTGTTGAAACCGAGCGGCTCATCCTGCGCGGATGGGATGAAGATGACGTCGACACGATGATCGCGATCTTCACCGATGAAGAGACGATGACCTATCTCGGCGGTGTCGCGAATGACTTCACCGCGTGGCGGGCCGTGGCCGGGCAGATCGGCCATTGGGCAATGCGTGGTTATGGCTTCTTCGCCATCGAAGAAAAGCAGACGGCTGCCTGTATTGGCTGGTGCGGGCCCTGGTTTCCGCGCGGCTGGCCGGATCGGGAGATCGGCTGGACGCTCAAGCCCGGCCATCGCGGCAAGGGATATGCAACCGAGGCCGCCCATGCCTCGCTGCATTTCGCTTACACGGAGCTGGGATGGCAGTCGGCGATCAGCCTTATCGACAAGGACAACGCGCCGTCCATCGCTGTGGCTGAGCGGCTCGGTGCGTCGCGCGAGCAGTCCGACGCCAAGGTCACCGATTTCACCTGCGACATCTATCGCCACCTGCCGGCGGAAGAGTTTCTCAAACACGCCGCCTGAGCTTGCTCAGCCGGTTTCCAACTCACGAACACGAAGACACATCGAGATACCCGAAGGAGTACCCTAGCAATGGCCCTCAAGATCAGGCTTGCCCGTGGCGGTTCGAAGAAGCGCCCGTTCTATTCGATCGTGGTCGCGGACAGCCGCAGCCCACGCGATGGCCGGTTCATCGCCAAGATCGGCACCTACAATCCGCTGTTGCCTAAGGATTCGGCGGACCGCGTTACGCTCAACACCGAGGCGGCCAAGGACTGGATGGGCAAAGGTGCGACGCCAACCGATCGGGTGGCACGCTTTCTCGACGCCGAAGGGTTGATGAAGCGGCAGCCGCGTAACAACCCCAATAAGGCCAAGCCGGGCAAGAAGGCACTGGAGCGCATCGCCGAGCAAGAACAGGCAGCACAGGACGCAGCCGAAGCTGCGGCCGCTCCGGCGGAAGAAGCACCGGCTGAAGAGCCGGCAGAAGAAGCGACAACTGAAGAAGCACCGACTGAAGAAACCGGAGCCGAGGAAGCTGAGGCTCCGGCCGAAGACGCTCCCGCAGAGGAAGAAGCGAAGTCCTGACCGTTATGATGCAGCAGGGCCAATGAACGATGGCTGCGGGCAAGACGCTGTTGCTCGTGGCCGAGATTGGCCCCGCGCGGGGTCTGCGGGGCGAAGTGCGCGCGCGCAGCTACACAGCCGATCCCGAAGCCTTGGGTGACTATGGGCCGCTTGTCAGTGAAGATGGGCGTAGCCTGACGGTGACTCATATACAGGCGGCCAAGGCTGGTGTTGTCGTGCGCTTCAAAGAAGTGACAGACCGGACGGCTGCCGAAGCGGTCCGTGGGCTGAAGCTCTACGTCGACCGTGATCAGTTACCCAGTGCCGACGAGGATGAGTTCTACCACGCCGATCTGATTGACCTTGACGTCTTCGGTCCAGGCGATGCCCTGCTGGGCCGGATCACGGCCGTACATGAATTTGGCGCAGGCGACCTTCTCGACGTTCAACTGGCCGATGGCCGGTCGGTGCTCATCCCGTTCACATGCGAAGTTGTGCCGGTGGTGGACATCGATGCTGGGCGGATTGACGTTGTGCCGCCGCCGGGCCTACTCGAGGACGACACGCAGCCTGAGGGGCAGGCGGAATGAGCTGGAAGGCGACCGTCCTGACGCTCTATCCCGAGATGTTCCCCGGGCCCTTGGGCCATGCTTTGGCCGGCCGCGCGCTACAGGGCGGCGCCTGGGACCTTGAGGTCCGCAACATCCGCGATCACGGCCTCGGGAAGCACCGGACGGTCGACGATACGCCGTCGGGTGGCGGACCCGGCATGGTTCTGCGGGCTGATGTCCTTGCGGCGGCGATTGATGCTGCAAGTCCCGAAGGTGACCCGCGGCCGCGCCTGTTGCTTACACCGCGTGGCCGGCCGCTGACGCAATTGCGTGTGAGAGAACTGGCCACCGGGTCGGGTTTGCTGGTCGTGTGTGGCCGGTTCGAAGGCGTCGACGAACGAGTCGTTGCTGCCCGGCAACTCGAGGAAGTGTCGCTCGGGGACGTTGTCTATTCGGGCGGTGAGGTGGCTGCGCTCGGACTGCTTGATGCCTGCGTCCGGCTTCTGCCCGGCGTGATGGGCACAGAGGAGTCAGGCACGGAAGAGAGTTTTGAGCATGGCCTATTGGAACATGCCCACTACACTCGTCCGCAGACCTTTGAAGGCGTGCCCATTCCGGATGTGCTGACATCTGGCGATCATGCGGCGATTGCCCGCTGGCGCGCGGACAAAGCTGAACAGGATACCGCAGAGCGCAGACCAGACCTCGCCGCCGATGGCCATGAGAAAGACTGAGCGGCAGTGAATCGATTTCGTGGGTGCGGTGCCTCTCGACAGCCTCAAATGGCTGGTGTATAGGCCCGGGCTCATCCTTCATGGACAAGACCATACAGCGACGGTGAACCGTCCCCGCGCTCTGTTGTGGCTCCCGAGCCCAGCTGAAGCGTTGATCCGGGACCTCTGGCCATTGCAACGACATGCAAAAAGAGAGACTGGCCATGGATATCATCGAACAGCTTGAAGCTGAGCAGGCTGCTGCGCTCGCCGAGAAGCGCTCCGTTCCGGAATTCCGTCCCGGTGACACATTGCGGGTGAGCGTTCGCATCGTCGAAGGCTCGCGGACCCGTGTGCAGGCCTATGAAGGGGTTTGCATCGCCCGTTCCGGCAAAGGCCTCAACGAGAGCTTCACCGTGCGCAAGATCTCATACGGTGAGGGCGTCGAGCGTGTCTTCCCCGTTTATGCCCCAACAGTGGAAGCGATCGACGTCGTTCGCCGTGGCAAGGTGCGTCGGGCGAAGTTGTATTATCTGCGTAGTCGCCGCGGCAAGTCCGCCCGTATTCCCGAGCGGCAGGATTTTCGCGCCGGCGCGAAGGGCAAGGCCGCCAAGGCCGCGGCGAAAGCCAGTGGCCCGCTGTTCACCGCGCCAAAGGGCGAAAGGGACGATCTCAAGCTGATTTCCGGCGTGGGCGATACGCTTGAGGAAAAGCTGAACAAGCTTGGCATCGCGACGTTCGCTCAGATTGCCAACTTCTCGGACGAAGATATCGCCAAGGTCGATGATGCGCTTGACTTCAAGGGCCGCATCGAGCGTGAGGACTGGATATCGCAGGCTGTGGCGCTGATGGCCGAAACCACCGCTGACGAAGCGGTGCAGGCTGCACGTGAGGAAGAAGGGCTGACTGCCGAGGAGTCAGCCTCTGCCGAAGACGCGCCGGCCGAGGATGCAACCGACAGCGGTGACAAGCCAAGCTAAAGCGCCGTCGATGAGTTCCAGAACGACCGAAAGGGGGCCAAGCGCCCCCTTTCTTGCATCAGCATACACCATCAGGTCATGTTATAGATGCATTTTGCTATTTAAGGTTGTGTAAGAAATACACCTTACTGTTGTCCACCGACAGAGAATGATCGGGGACAACCGACAATGCCGCTTTATCGTGTCAGCTATCTGAGCCGCGCCCCGGAAACCCGGGGCAACATCCGCGAGCAGTTTGTCGCCGGGATTCTCTCCCAGGCGCGAGCCAACAATAACGAACGCGGCATCACGGGAATGCTCGTCTATGCCGACGACTATTTCATTCAGGTCATCGAAGGGAGCCGGGGCGTGGTCTCCGCACTGCTTGGCAGGATCATGGCCGATGAACGCCACCAGTCGGTCAACATCGTTCACGCCAATCCCGTTTCAAGCCGGATATTCCCGCAGAAGATGGCCTGCTTCGATGTCATGAGCAAATCGACACCGCTGCTGCAACGCTATGTGGTATCAGACGGTTTCGATCCCTATCAACTTTCCCCGCAAAGTCTCGATGAACTGGTGGAGGGCCTTGTGCGCGTTTCCAAGAAAGGTCTTCCCATTCCGGGAAGCGATGGCATGTCCCACAGTTCGGCGGCTTAGTCGCTGCGGCTGCTAGCCGGCCACAGCGGCGATCAGTTTGGTCATGCCGCCGGTCGCACCTGTAAGAAACGGATGATCGGCCGGCAGATCGAGCCCTGCACCCTCATGGACGAGCGACTGAAAGCCGAGCTGAACCGTGCCGGCATCATCCTGCCACACCAGGATACGGATCGGCAGGACGACAGCCATCTGTGGGATCTGCGTCATGACACCGGTGCCGATTTTCGGATTGCCGAAAATCACAACTGTGGCTGGATTCATCTCCAGCCCCACGTCCTGGGCGGCAGCAGCATGGTCAATCTCGGCAAAGATTCGGAAGCCGCGTTCCTGAACCGTGTCACGCAAGCGCTGTACGGTGTCTTCAAAGCTATGTGCGCTCTTTTGGGAAATCAGCTCGGCATGCGCGGCCGGAGCCAGTGAGAGCACGGTCAGAATAGCAAGCACAACCGCGGCCACGAAGGCGACGCAGGCATGGCGGATCGACCGCTCGGCTCTAGAGGGCTGCGGTTCGCGATGGTCTTGGGTCCGAGGTTGTATCGGCATGTCGGTCAATCCTGACTAATGGCGCGCGGGATGGGTTTTGAGAACGCTGCTGCTGATTCTCAGTTCAGATGCGTATGCGATGGGTCCGACCCGAACGTGGTCAGAGCAAGGCACAATTTTGCAACAGCCATTCACGTTGCTGAGAGCAGCTATGCGTAAGCCAAGGGGTGCCACCACATCTTGACCGCCGATATCGTTTTGCGGCAAATCACTTATCTTCAGGACATTATCAGAAAGTGGAAAGCCTGCAGCAAGCAGGACAGGCGCCAATGGCATCACGCACATTGTACGACAAGATCTGGGACGACCATCTGGTGCACGAAGCCGAAGATGGCACGTGTCTGCTCTATATCGACCGGCACCTTGTGCATGAGGTGACAAGCCCGCAAGCCTTTGAAGGCCTGCGCATGGCCGGGCGTCAGGTGCACGCACCTGAAAAGACCCTTGCGGTTGTCGATCACAACGTGCCGACCACCGACCGGACCAAAGGCATCGACGATCCTGAATCGGCATTGCAGGTCGACACACTCGCGCGGAACGCCGCCGAATTCGGGATCGACTACTACGATGAAGTGGATATCCGGCAAGGCATCGTTCACATCGTTGGCCCGGAGCAGGGGTTCACCTTGCCAGGAACGACGATCGTCTGCGGCGACAGCCACACCTCGACTCACGGGGCCTTTGGCGCGCTGGCGCATGGCATCGGCACATCGGAAGTCGAGCACGTGCTCGCCACACAGACTCTGATCCAGAGCAAGGCCAAGAACATGCGCGTCACCGTTGATGGCGCGCTGCCTGACGGTGTGACGGCGAAGGACATCATTCTTGCGATCATCGGCGAGATCGGTACGGCCGGTGGCACCGGACATGTCGTCGAATATGCCGGTGAAGCAATCCGGTCGTTGTCCATGGAAGGCCGGATGACGGTGTGCAATATGTCGATCGAAGGTGGCGCCCGTGCGGGCATGATCGCGCCCGACGAACGCACCTACGCTTACATCCAGGACAAACCGCGTGCGCCGAAAGGTGCGGCTTGGGATATGGCGCGTGCCTATTGGGATACGCTGCACTCCGATGACGGCGCCTATTTCGATTCGGAAATCAGGCTTGATGCCGCCAGTCTGCCGCCAATCGTCACATGGGGTTCGTCACCTGAAGATGTCGTCTCGATAACCGGCGTTGTGCCCGATCCTGATCAGATCGAGGATGAGAACACCCGCGCCTCGAAATGGCGTGCGCTAAGCTATATGGGCCTCGCGCCGGGTACGAAGATCACCGACATAGCGCTCGATCGCGTGTTCATTGGTTCCTGCACCAACGGCCGCATCGAAGATTTGCGTGCCGTGGCCGACGTTGTGAAGGGCCGCAAGGTGCATGACGCTGTCGATGCGATGATTGTTCCGGGCTCCGGTCTGGTGAAGGTTCAGGCCGAGCAGGAAGGCCTCGACAAGCTGTTCATTGATGCGGGTTTTGACTGGCGCGAACCGGGTTGCTCAATGTGCCTGGCTATGAATGCTGATAAGCTAAGACCGGAAGAACGTTGCGCTTCGACATCCAATCGCAACTTTGAAGGCCGCCAGGGTTTCAAAGGTCGGACACATCTGGTGTCTCCGGCCATGGCTGCGGCTGCGGCTGTAACCGGTCGTTTCGTCGACATCCGCCAGTGGCCAAAGGGCTCCTAAGACGTCCTTGACCCGGCGAGCGGTTTGGCTTGGTCGTGCTAAAGGCAGCGGCCACGGCGCCGGTTCCATCAGGGGGTTGGGGGTCAATGTAGGACCCGTGCGCCGTAGCCTGCCGGGCCGCTGGCCCGGTACTCGTTTTCCTGCTTTGCTAATTCTGACCGCCGTTGAACCAGCTTTGTGCGCGACACCCAGTCTGGACAAGAACCCGGTCTCGGGCGCGGGGGTGAATGTTGGGGTTGCTGAGCTGTTGGTTGAGCTGGACGCATCGGCGGGCTTGCTCGATGTTTACGTCGTCACCGCTCCGCAGGCTTGGTCGCTCAATTCTTTGGGTCGGCTGGATCAGCTCCTGACCGGACAGAGCGGTCCGCGCCGTCATTGGCAAGGCTGCACCAAACGCAAGCAATGCAACAGCGGTCAATCGTGGGACTCGATTCATCATCGTGATCTCCCATTGTCTTTCGCAACGGACCGGACCGCGCTGGTTCAGTCCGAACAACGGATGCTCCCGGGCATCTCCACCCGGGAGGCAAATTTCGTTGGCTCGCCGGGTTCTCAGAGATAACGGCGCCAATTGCAGCCGTTTCGTGCCAAAATCCGCCGTCTGCGTCGGCGCCGGATTCCCTGATGGCGCGTCCAGCGGGCAATCTGCCGGCAGCGGCGGCGATGGACACGCCGTCGCCTACGCCGGCGTGGCCGATGACCGAAAGACAGATAGACGCCATTGCCGGAATAGGTGAACCGGCCAGAGGCTTCCGCCGGTGTTGCGGTTGCCGCGGCGCCTGTGCCGGCGAGCAACAGGCCAACCGCCGATAACGCGGCAAATCTTCGTCTCGTTAGCATGCGATCTTTCCTTCCGCGTGCGGCGCCGGTCCGCTCCGGACAATGGGGAGCGCGCTGCGCCGCCAATCTGCTGCGGACCGGCCAACGGGATAGCGGGCGGCCCAGCATCGGAAGAGCTAAATGCGTCACGGTTGAATGGTTGCTGAGCCAGTGGTTCAACAATCATTCAGGTGCGGTGTGAAGCACGAGAAATCTGCCCGCTGCGGTAGTCTATTCAGTCTACCGTCAGTGGCTCATGCTTCTCGCCCGGGCAGTTTCCTGCCCGGGCGCGCGGAGATCGCAACATTCAAGGGAAGAACAGGGTCCTATCAGCAGCCGTAGCGCCGCAGCAAACGACGTTGCCTCTTGGGATTATGGGTGGTGGAACGCACCCAGTGCCAAACTCGATGGCAGTGGCTTTGGTAGCGCGGCCGATGGTGGCGATAGTAGCGCGGTTGGTGCCTGTAGTGGCGATAATGCCGCCGCGGCTTGTGTCGGTAATAGCGCGGTGCATGACCGAACTGGAGATAGATTCCACCACCGGAATAGCCGTGACGATGATGGGCCTCCGCCGTTGTCGGCGCGGTGAATGCGCTGGCGCCGAAGGCGATCATGCCGGCAGCAGCCATAAGCAAAACTCGGTTCAGCATTTCAACCTCCTGTGGTGGCCTGGAACGCCCGAAATCACGTCCCCCGACGCATTTGGAAGGTACGCCTTCCGTCCCCGTGCGTTCCAGACCGACGGGCCGGGTATCGATGATAACCCGACCGGTTGGCCAGTTAAGCCAATTCGCCGTGAATGACTGCTGATAGCGCCGTTCATGCTGGGTTCAGCTTTGTTGTGAACGCCAGTTTTCGAGAAGGTTGAACGGCTTATTGGGTCTCGACGACAAGCTTGCTCAGGAGTCGGCGGACCAGGGGCGCCACGACAAAGACAATCGGGAAAGCCAGCAGCCAGGATTTCACCCAAGCCGCCATCCAAGCGCCTATCAGGCCGTCGCTCAAGCCAAGCGCTGAAACCGTCGACAGGCCTGAGACGAAGAACGACATGATGCCAGACAGGATCAACGCAAATGCGCCCATCTCGAAGCGCTTTGGAATGAAGGGATTCACCGTCGTTCAGCGCCTGACCATCAGCCGTGATCGGCTAGAGCCATGGCCGGGCCCCGGCGGTCTGTTCCTCGAAGCTTGCAATGGCGCCGGACTTCTCCATGGTCAGCCCAATGTCGTCCAGTCCGTTCAACAGGCAATGCTTGCGGAATGGGTCGATGTCGAAACGTATTTCGCCACCATCGGGGCCATTGATTGTCTGGCTCTCGAGATCAACGGTCAGAGTGGAATTGGCGCCGCGTTCGGCGTCGTCCATGAGCTTGGCCAACTCGGCTTCGGAGACCACGATGGGCAGAATGCCGTTCTTGAAGCAGTTGTTATAGAAGATGTCGGCGAAACTGGTCGATATGACGCAGGTAATACCGAAATCCTTGATTGCCCAAGGGGCATGTTCGCGGCTCGATCCGCATCCGAAGTTGTCACCCGCAACAATGATCTTCGCGTTGCGATAGGCAGGTTTGTTAAGCACGAACTCGGGGTTCTCGCGGCCATCCTCGTCAAACCGCATCTCGTGGAACAGGTTTGCGCCCAGGCCCGTCCGCTTGATCGTCTTCAGGAACTGCTTGGGGATGATCATATCGGTGTCGATATTGATCAGCGGCATGGGCGCCGCCACGCCGGTCAGTGTGGTGAACTTGTCCATTGATCCTATCCCGTAGACCCGCGTCGATCGATGATTGTCTTTCTAGGGTGCAAGCGCATGACTGCCAAGCACTGACCTATCAGATCAGTTGTAACGACGGGCTCGGGTCGACGGCTGGGGCGACATCGTCGCAATGTGCACTTTGGCACAGCGAAGGCTCATACGGTTTGCAAAGTTCCCCCTACCGGATTTGCGATCAGCGCCACTCGGCGTGAAGCTCCAGGGGGAACAACGAAATGAAGCGGGATCATGCTTTGGCCAAACAGCGTGGCCGCAGCCTGCCTCAGGCCAAAGGCACACGGATGCTGACGGACGGCGGGCTGGAAACTACGCTGGTGTTCCATGACCAACTCGATCTGCCGTGCTTTGCGGCGTTCCCCCTGCTTGAGAGCCGAGCCGGCCGTGACAGACTTGCCGACTACTATCGCCGGCACGCGCAGATCGCGAATACCAGAAGCTTTGGCTTTGTTTTTGAGTCGCCGACCTGGAGGGCCAATCCCGATTGGGCAGGAATTCTCGGCTTCAGTCCCGATGCGCTCGACCGTCTGAATGTTGCCGGCATCGATCTCATGAATGCGGTACGCAATGAGGTTGGGCTCGAGCCTGATCGGGGCATCATTTCCGGCAATATCGGACCGCGCGGCGATGGCTACGTTGCAGATCAGGCTATGACGGCTGACGAAGCGCGGCGTTATCACGCGCCCCAGATCGACAGCTTCCGTCGCGCCAATGCGGATATGGTGACAGCGATGACCATATCCTCGGTCAACGAGGCGGTCGGCATTGTGCATGCGGCCGGTGAAGCCAGCATGCCGGTTGTCATCTCGTTCACCGTCGAAACCGATGGGCGGTTGCCGTCTGGCAAGAGCTTGCGCGATGCGATTGTCGAGACTGATCGCAAGACGCAGAGAATCGCTGCCTATTACATGATCAACTGCGCCCACCCGACGCACTTCGTCGATTTGTTCACTCCGGGTGCACGCTGGCAGGAGCGAATCGGCGGCATTCGCGCCAATGCGTCCTGTAAGAGTCATGCGGAACTCGATGCTGCCGAAACGCTCCTGCCAGCGTGCACCCGGAGTGAACAAATCGACGAAGTGCGTCGGGTGGGCGCAGTTGATCATGTAATAGGCAG
>JBCDCP010000031.1:0-25451 GCA_039181495.1 Pseudomonadota bacterium
GTGCCTCTGACCGCTTGGGACGCTGAGGCCGGGACGGTGAGCTACAGTGACCCCGAGACTGGTGAGTCGATCAGTCTTCCTGTGTCCGGGGGGCACTGCAAGCTGCAGTGGAAAGCAGACTGGGCCATGCGCTGGGTGGCGCTTGGTGTGGACTATGAGATGGCCGGCAAGGATCTGATTGACTCGGTCAAGCTGTCGGGTCGGATCGCGCGCATCCTTGGCGCAAATCCGCCCGAAGGGTTCAACTACGAACTGTTTCTCGACGAGAAGGGCGAGAAGATATCGAAGTCCAAAGGTAACGGGCTGACGATTGAGGAATGGCTGCGCTATGCCAGCCCCGAGAGCCTGTCGCTGTTCATGTTCCAACAGCCCCGTCGGGCCAAGCGGCTCTATTTCGATGTCATTCCCCGCGCCGTCGAGGACTATTACGCGTTTCGCCGAAACTTCCCTGATGAAGAACATGAAAAGAGGGTGGAGAATCCATCCTGGCATGTTCATTCGGGACCGCCCCCGGCCGATGCACCGCCGGTGAGCTTTTCGATGCTGCTCAATCTCGTCAGTGCGTCAAATTCAGAAGACCGGGAGATTCTGTGGGGGTTCATCCGCAACTACGCGCCCGGCACAACACCAGAGACGGCACCGGAACTCGACCGCTTGGTCGACTATGCGATAGCCTACTTCCACGATTTCGTTAAGCCGGCTAAGTCATTCCGTGCACCCGACGCGCGTGAGCGCAAAGCACTCATGGAATTAGATGACGCGTTTGCCGCTCTGCCCGCAGATTCTGATGGGGAGACGATCCAGAACGAAGTGTATCGTATCGGCCGTGATAACGGTTTCGAGCCTCTGCGCGACTGGTTCAAGGCGATCTATCAGGTGTTGTTCGGCCAGGATCAGGGTCCACGATTTGGATCGTTCGTGGCGATCTATGGTATCGAGCCCACCCGCAACATGATCGCTCGTGCCCTTGATGCAGAAACTGCATCCTGAATTGGTCTTCGCAGCGGAACGACCTGACCGACGAAGTAGTTATGGGATGTCAGATGCAGATCAGGTGTCGGAGCTCGAGGCGACTTCTGGCACACCCGCCTCGGTCGCTTCAGGCAAGGTCGCCGACGGAACCCCCCGACCCCATGCAGCGCCATAGATGCCACGTTTTTCCTGCTGCGCGGCCAGATGCGCGTCGCGATACCGCTCGGGCGCATCGGTGGTTGGTGTGACCCAACCCTGGGTGATGAGCCACTCCGCGACATCGGTCGGACCGATATGGCAGGTTCGCGGTTGCTTGCGGGTCAGCGATCGGGGCCCTTTAACGCCCTCGCAAGCCAATGCCCGACCGCGGATCAGCATGCGCAGTTCGGTGACGGCTGCCTGACCGCAGGGCCATTTTCGACCTTCGGTATCGTGGCATTTGTGGCCGCGTGACCGTGTCTCGATATGTGCCAATATGATCTTGGATTTGCCGGATTTGAGCGTCCCGGCATTCTCCACCACGACACGATGAAACATGTCGGGTTCCGGCGGCTCCGGAGGGGGAGCCTCGGGCAGCGCGCCCGATACCCGGGTGGCGTCAATCCCTGGCGTCGGCCAGCCGGTGGTTCCTGCCGGGCTGACATTGCGTGGTGGCGGCACACCCAGCTGGGTGACCCGCGCAATCTGCTCAAGTGCGATGGCCTTCACCGGAGCAGCGGCTGGATCAAGGTCCATCATTGCAAGATGCAACTCGCCAACCTGTTTCACTTCGGTTTTGGCCACCAACGGAAGGGGTGCGGGACCATCTCCTGTCATCAGAACGCCAGCTGCCGCGATCCAAATGGCAGCAAGAACGGTCCCGACGAGGAGAATTGACCGGGGCATGGCGGGTACGCAGTTCTTTCAGCACAACAGTTGACTGCCGTAACGTTAACCCAAACCTGTCGATACCGCCATTGATTACTGTCGTGCTGAAGCAGAGTTTCGCGCGCCAGACTGCGATCGTTCCCATCCGATCTCGATACACGCTACTGGGATGCCCATAGAATGCGGGCAATCCACTCGACTTCATCGACAGGAACTGACCGTTTCACATGATCAGTGTTGAAGGATTCAAGCTCGATGAGCTGAGCAGTACGGCGGCTCAGGATCTTGGCCATCACCTCGCCACTCTGCGTCTTGACCACAACACGATCGCCGCGCCGGATACCGGCATCAGGCGAAACGATGATGATGTCGCCATGACGATAGACCGGCATCATGCTGTCACCAGACACTTCCAGCGCATAAACGGTTCGGCCGCCATCATCAGGAAATGTCACCTGATCCCAGCCGGTCCCCGCCGGAAATCCACCATCGTCAAAAAAGCCGCCGGCACCGGCTTCGGCAAATCCGAGCAGCGGAATATTCCGCGACTGCATCAGCGTGAAGTCGTGGTCTCCTGTCTCTTCGGCTGTCAGCGCCATGAAGTCTTCGATGCGCGTATTCGTCGCCGAAAGAACGCGCGAGATGCTCTCGGTGTTCGGCCATCGCATGCGGCCGTCACTGCTCGAACGTTTCGACTTGTTGAAGGTCGTCGGATCCAGCCCGGCCTTGCGTGCCAATCCGGACGGGCTGAGCCCGTTCCGCCGCGCAAGGGCGTCGATCGCGCCCCAGATCTGACCGTGCGACAACATGGCAGCCCGCTCTTCTCGCCGTCGGCAAATTCGAATGCAGGTACGGTTCGACGAACCGCCCATCGGCCTCACAGATGTAGGAAATAACACCTAAATAGGAATGTAATCAACCAATCCAAACGTGTATGCTTCGCGATTGCAGAGCAAGTTGTGCGTCCATGTTGCTCGTCATTGCAGAACGCGTTGCCGCTGCTAGGGTCCGTCGCAAGGAGGCCGGACCAGATTCCATGCATGACCCGTTCGTTTTCAAGATATTCCGGCCGTCGGAGTGGGCGACCTTTCGTGCGGCGGGCGCGTGGTCTGGTTCACCTGATGACGTGGAAGATGGCTTTGTCCACCTTTCAACGGCGGCCCAGATCGCGGGAACGCTGGAGAAACACTTCGCCAACGACCCCGGGCTTGTCATTGCGGCCTTTGAGACGCAAACCTTGGGAGATCCGCTGACGTGGGAGCCGTCCCGGGGAGGAGCCCTGTTCCCGCATCTCTACGCGCCGCTGGAAGAGGTCAACATGCTTTGGCATGAGGATTTGTCCGACGACGCCGATGGCCGCGATGCAGCAGCCGTCGCTGCCATCATCTCTCACAAGACCCGCATGGTCCGTTGATGCTGAACAGACTTGCCCGCCTCGCCAGACCCTTCTTTCTCTCCATCGATCCCGAACGCGCCCACGATCTGGCCATCGAGAGCCTTCGGGCGGGGATCTATCCGCGGGCGCGATCACGACATGATCCGGCATTGGCTGTCGATTTGTGGGACTTGCACTTCCCCAACCCTGTCGGCATGGCGGCCGGCTTCGACAAGAGTGCCGAGGTGCCGGATGCTCTGCTCGGCATGGGACTTGGGTTCTGCGAGGTCGGATCGATTACACCTAGGCCCCAGTCTGGCAATCCCAAGCCGCGCGTCTTCCGCAGCGAGGCCGATCGCGCGGTGATCAACCGTCTCGGTTTCAACAACAAGGGACATCGTGCCGCGCGCAGAAACCTCATTGACCGCCGAAATCGCGCCGGCATCGTTGGGATCAACATCGGTGCGAATAAAGACAGTGAAGACCGTGCTGCCGACTATGTTGCCGGCATCGAGGCATTCGCCGATCTCGCCTCGTTCTTCACCGTCAATGTGTCTTCGCCAAACACGCCGGGATTACGGGATTTGCAGGGTCAGGCTGCGCTCGACGATCTCATGGCCCGCGTTCTCGATGCACGCGACAAAGCGATTGAGACACATGGGCGGCGCGTTCCGGTGCTGCTCAAGATCGCACCCGATGTCACCGAATCCGACCTCGACAGCTTTGCATCGGTGTTTGCGGAGCGCGAACCCGATGGTCTTGTCGCAACAAACACAACGCTGTCCCGTGACGGGCTAACCGATCCAGGTGTGGCGGCCGAGGCCGGCGGGCTTTCCGGTGCGCCTCTATTCGACCGGGCCACTGTCGTGCTCGCAAAGATGCGACAGCGGTTGGATCCGGCAGCGCCGATTATCGGCGTTGGCGGCATCAGTTCCGGCGCTGAGGCCTATGCCAAGATCAAGGCCGGAGCGAGCCTGGTCGAGATCTACACCGGCCTGATCTATGGCGGGTTCGAACTCGTCGGCGATATGCTGAACGACCTGTCCCGGCACCTCTCCGCCGACGGTCACGTCAGGATTGCCGATGCGATTGGAAGCTCCACTGCGGATTGGGCAAGCCGCCCGCTGGATTGAGTGCGACTAGTCGACGAATGTTCTCCTAAGGCGGATCGGATACCGCCAAAGCAGCAGCAGTCCGCGTGTGATCAGAAGAACATGCAGCGCGAGCCATATTCCGTGATTGCCCAGTCGCGGTTCGGCCAGCCAAATCGTTCCCAGAAACAGCACAAAACTCAGCAGCATCATGTTGCGCATGTCAGCTGACCAGGTGGCGCCGATGAACACGCCATCCTGCTGAAATGCGAGTACACCTGCCAACGGGGTGAGTGCTGCCCAGACGAGATAGGTGCGCGCTGTCATGCGCACGTCTTCGCTTGTCGTCATCAAATCGATGATGGCGTTTCCCGCAGCGAGCATCAGCAGCGACAAGACGGCGGCGAGCACGAAGGACCAGATGAGTGTCAGCCGGACGGATTGGACGAAAGCTGGTTTGTATCGCGCTCCAACCGCGCGGCCGGCGAACTGCTCAGCGGCTGTCGCAAGACCATCGAGGAAGTGTGCGCCCAACATCAGGAAGTTCAGCAACACAGCGTTGGCAGCGAGAACAACTGTCCCCTGTCTGGCTCCCCCGGCAGTGAATAGCGTGAAGGCGAGCAACAGCAGAAATGACCGGATCATGATGTCGCCATTCATGGCGAACATCCGAGCCAGTTGGTGCCTGGCGAGCAATACACCCTCGGGCAAACCCCAGCGGCCGCGCAGCAAGATCGCCGCCCACAACAGTCCGGCTATGGCGGTGACTGTTTCACTGATCACCGTGCCCCAGGCCACGCCGGCGACACCCCAGCCAAGGCCGAGGACAAACCAGATGTTCAGCAGAGCATTCAGTCCGTTCAGAAGCGTCTGCAGAAACAGACCCGAGCCCGAGCGGCCCAATCCGATGAACCAGCCAAGAATGGCATAATTGATGAGCGCCATCGGCGTGCCCAGCACCCGGATCGTGAAGTAGTCCCGCACGGCTGCGACGACCTCGTCCTCCGCCGCCATCAGCCAAAGTCCCGCCTCGAGGATGGGCCATTGCAGGATGATCACCGCAATGCCGCTGACCAGTCCCACCAGGATCGCCCGGTAAAGCGAGCCACGCATTTCGACGTCGTCTGCCGCTCCCAAAGCCTGCGCTGCAAGCCCCGTGGTGCCAGACCGCAGGAAATTGAATGTGGTGAAGATGATGTTGAAGATGATGGCGCCAATCGCGATGCCGCCCAACAGAGCAGCATCGCCAAGCCGGCCGATAACGGTGGTGTCGACGATGCCGAGAATTGGTGTCGACAGATAGGCGAGCGTCATCGGCAGGGCGATCGCCACGATGCCGCGATGGGTAACCTCGAACGGCCGCACCGCTCCACTGCCATTGGTCCGGTTCGAGGTTGCGCTCTGTTCAGCTGCTCCGCTCATCCGACCCGCTTAGACGCGGGAGGACTGCCTCGCAATCCGGTTGAATGCATGGCTGTGCGGCCCTGACGTCGGGCGGCTGGCCGCCCGGTCATGCGAGACCTATCTTGCGGCCATGGCTCTGCCGCCGATCATTCATCATCCGGCCTATGTTGCCGATCTGCCCGACGGTCATCGTTTTCCGATGCAGAAGTTCGGGGCGTTGATGGATGTCATCGTCGAAGAGCGGCTCGTGGGGCCTGGTGGCGCCTTCACCCCAATTCTCGCGCCTGAGGGCTGGCTCACTCTGGCGCATGATCCGGCTTATGTGTCGGGCGTTCTCAACCAGACGCTCGATGCAAAAGCCCAGCGGCGCATAGGTTTTCCTGTGGAGGAGACAGTCGCCCGAAGATCGCGGGCCGCAACAGCTGGAACAGTGCTGGCCGCAAGACTCGCGCTTGAGCATGGCATCGCCTGCAACACTGCCGGTGGCAGCCATCACGCGGACACCGGTGGTGGGGCCGGATTTTGTGTCTTCAACGATGTCTCTGTGGCGATCAGGGTGCTGCAGGCAGATAGTTTGATCAGCCGGGCATTGGTTGTAGATCTCGATGTTCACCAGGGCGATGGCACAGCTCGCATTTTCGAGGCGGACGACAGCGTGGTCACCTACTCGGTGCATGCGGCGGACAACTACCCGGCGCGAAAAGCGAATTCAGATCATGATATCGCGCTGCCAGATGGCGTGCGCGATGAGGCCTATCTTGAAATGCTGCACGAAACGCTGCCCAAAGTGATCAGCACCGCGGAACCGGACATCATTCTCTATAACGCCGGTGTCGATCCGCATCAGGACGACAAGCTGGGCCGTCTCTCGCTAAGCGATGTCGGACTTGCGGAACGCGATCGTTACGTCCTGTCATTGATCAAGGAGATCGGCCTGCCTGTGGCCTGTGTCATTGGCGGTGGTTATGCCGACGATGTCGGAGTGCTCGCGCGCCGCCACGCGACCCTGCACCGGGCCGCGGCGGCGGTTTTCAGTGCCTAGCCCGAGCCGCCCTTACGCAACGCGAACAGGCGCAGCACGAGCCAGATCGGCAAGACAATCACGGCTCCGATCAGGATGTACCGCCATATCAAATCGATCGCCTCAAAGCCCATATTGTAGATGCGGATCACCAGATCCCGGAAACCGTCGATGATGTCGTATGGGCTGATCCCCAGCACCGACAGGATCACACCGACGACCAGTGACAGGATCAACAGCCTGAGTGCCACCCACAGCGGTGGCCCGCCAAAGAAATTGTCAAAAGCATTCTGCATGGGCGCTAGTTAGGCGATTGCAGCCGCTAGTGCAAACCGCCTGTCTGTGTTGCCAGGAGCCGCCAGATTTCGGCGCCAAACAGGAACCCGCACAAGCCTGCAGCCAAAAGCCCCCAAGGGTGCCAGCGAGCCAGACGTGGATGGGCGTCCGGCCGACGGCCAATGCGCCACAACGCGATGTTGACGAGCCCGAAAACAGACAGGGTGGCAAGGCTTGCCGCCTGTGCCAGCCCGAGCAGCGGGAAGGCCAGAACGCAAAGCGAAATGGCGGCTGCGACACACAGGATCGCCGTCATCGGTGTCCGGCGTTCAGGATGCAACAGTGCCAACCAGCCAGGAATGAGACCATCGCGCGCCATGCCAAACAGGATCCGGCTTGCCATGATCATCTGCACCAGAATGCCATTGACCATGGCAAGCGCGGCGATGCCGGATATTGCGCTGCCATCGAGGTCGGTCACGCTCTCGAAAACAAAGCGCATCGGGGCTTCGGAATTGACCAGCCCGCTGCGGTCGGGGATGGCGACCGCCACCATGGCCAGCAGCACGTAAATGGTAACGGTGATGACCAGCGTCAGAATGATTGCCAGGGGCAGGGTGCGGTGAGGATTGATCGTTTCCTCAGCCAGATTTTCAATGTCCTCAAAACCGATAAAGGCAAAGAAGGCGACCAGCGCGCCGGCCAGAATGGCAACCGGCGCGGAAGATACGATGGCTGGCCCGGCACTCTGTTCCGCGCCTGACCCGATCAGGAAGGGGAAACCGCCAAACACGACGACGACAAGCGTTCCCAGTTCAAGCACCGTTATGGCTGCTGCGAACAGCACACTCTCACGCACGCCGATGAAGGCGATGAACGCCAGCAAGACGATCAGTGCCACGGTCAGCGGCGCCCGGGACACGGGCATAAGGTCGGCGACATAGCCCGTGAATGCCAGAGCGATGACGGCACTGCTCACCGTGCCGACCACAACCATCGCCAGACCAGCTGCGCGGCCCCAGCCCGGACCCAGACCCAATGTGACGTAGAACGCTTCACCGGCAGCGCGCGGGTAGACCCCTGCCAGCAGCGCGTAGGAAATTCCGGTGCACCCGGCAATCACACCGGCCAGCAGGAATGACCAGGCAGCATTATCGCCAGCAATCGCGACGATCTCGCCGATCAGTGCGAAGATGCCGGCACCCACCGTGACACCGACGCCGTAGAAGACCAGGAGAGTCAGGCCGATTACGCGGCGCAGCGTCTGTGCGTCATCTGTTGACACCGCAATTCACCTGCATCGAACAGAATTCAAACAAACTGAAATCATACCGGCTTTTGCGTGTGTTCGCTTGATGGAGCGCAGGAATGACCTCATGTGGCTCCGTCAGCCGCCGCCCCAACTGATCCCAAGGTGCTCAGGAATCCGAACGTGGCAGAAGTGTCTCGAGCATCTCGATCCGATCCGCTTCGGCGGGTGGCTTGTCCCAGCGAATGCGGGCGATCCTTGGAAACCGCATGGCAACACCGGATTTGTGTCGCGTCGACCGGTTGAGACCTTCAAACGCGATCTCCAGCACCAGTCCGCTTTCTGCGTCGGCCTTGACGGCCCGAACGGGGCCGAAGCGGTCGACCGTGTTCTGACGGACATGTTTGTCGAGCTTCTTCAGTTCCACATCGGTGAAGCCAGAATAGGCTTTGCCGACCGGAACCAATTCCTCGCCCTCATCGCCGGTGCGCCACACCCCAAAGGTATAGTCAGAATAAAAGGAAGAGCGTTTGCCGTGGCCACGCTGCGCATACATCATTACCGCATCGACCGTGTACGGGTCGCGTTTCCATTTGAACCAGGGGCCCTTCGGCCTGCCGGAGACATACGGGCTGTCATGGCGTTTGAGCATAATGCCTTCCACGGCATCGGCATCATCACCCGCACCGTGACTAGCCGGATCGGCGCGCGCCGAACCCAACTCATCCCAGTCACCAAACGCCACCTTTGGCGACAGGTCGATGTTCGGTGACGACAAGGCCCCGACAAGAGCTTCAAGCTCGGTGCGCCGATCCTGAAATGATGCGCCACGTAGGTCATCGCCCTCAAGTGCCAGAACGTCATAGGCGCGCAAGTGGGCCGGATGGCTGTCCATGAGCTTCTTGGTGACCGTCTTGCGATTAAGCCTTTGCTGAAGGTCGTTGAAGGGTTGGACACGCCCTTGCCGAACGACGAGCAACTCGCCATCGATCGCGCCGGTGAAATTCAGTGCCTCCAGCAGGTCGGGAAACGTCTCGGAGATATCCTCGCCAGTGCGCGAGTAAAGCCGCCGGATGACATGTCCATGCCGGTCGGTGCCGCATACGGCCTGCACCCGGATGCCGTCCCATTTCCATTCAGCCGCATAGTCGGCCGGATCAAGTTTGCCGAAGTCGTCGTCTTCGATCGGGTGAGCGAGCATGGCTGGCCGGAATGGCGCGGGATTGTCGGAAACGGGCTTTCCGGCATGCCCTTCAAGCCATGCGAAAAGGCTCTCATAGGGCGGTTCCAGGCCGTGCCAGACATCTTCGATCGCATCAGTGTCCGGGGATGTTTCGTTGGCGAGCATGGCAACGGCCGTCTTGGCGAGTCGCGCCGAGACACCAATCCGCAGACCACCAGTGATCAGTTTGAGAAATGCCCATCGTCCGGTTTCATCGAGCCGGTCCAACATCGCCGCGACAAGGTCTGGCATCTGCGCGCGTGGGGTCTCGCTCAAAAAAGTGACGACCTGGCTGAGCGATGGTGGCAGCGCGATCGCTTCTTGACCACCTGTCTCCTGCTCCGGCGCAGGCCAAATCAGAGACACGGTCTCCGAGAGATCTCCGACATAGTCATAGGACAGCCGGAACAGGACCGGGTCGACACGTTCCTCGACAAGTCCGCGCACGAGCCCCGGTTTGGCATGGCGGAAATCGAGTGCGCCGGTGAGCGCCGCCAGCGCCCAGCCGCGATCGGGGTCCGGGGTTGTTCGGAAGTGGTCAGCAATCAGCCGCAGCTTGCCGTTGCGCTGCGGCGTTAGGATGAGACGTTCAATCAGTTCAGCGAAGTCCTGCATTGTCTCGTCACATAGCGATGTCTGAACTTGTGCGAAAGGATGATTGCCAGTGTCACTTCATTCGGCATGATTTCTTTCTAATGGCCGATCTGGACGAGAACAGCGGGCACGGGTCTCCGCAGCCCTTCATGATTGAACGTGACACGGTCGCCGGCGACGACTTGAGGCGCGTGGCCCCGGCCGCTCTGCGTAATGAGACTGCGATCATCCGCGTTCTCGCCGACGTGCTTGAACATGCCGGTCTTCGCGAGGGGCGCCACCATGCGCTCGAACTGGCCAGTGGTACGGGCCAGCATTGCGCAACGTTCGCTCGCGTGTTCCCCGACATCGAATGGACTCCAAGCGACCGCGACGAAATTGCATTGGCGAGTATCTCCGCCTGGCGGTCACATGCCGGCCTCCCGAATATGGCCAAACCCGTGCCGGTCGATCTGAACCGCCGCGACTGGCAGGACGGCATATCCCCGGGTCTTGGGTTGGTGCTCGCGGTCAACCTACTGCATATCAGCCCTTGGGAAACCACGATCTCGGTTTTGTCCGGTGTATCGAAGTTGCTGGCATCGCATGGCCGGTTGATCGTTTATGGCTGTTTCAAGAGAGACGGTGACTGGGTGTCTGAATCCAATCAGGCTTTCGATGAAACCCTGCGCAATGAAGACTCCCGATGGGGTGTCCGTGACACCGTGGACGTTGCGGCCGAGGCTGCAAAGCATGGACTGTTGATGTCTGACGCTATCGCCATGCCGGCAAACAATACGATCCTCGTTTTCCGGCTGGCTTGATCGTCTCGGGTTAATCACCCTCATCTTCATAACCGACGAGAGCCAGAGGTTTGGCGGCATAGCCGTTGAGTTCGGCCCACCGCGCAAGGGCGTCCTCACGCCCGTGTGTGATCCAGACTTCTTCTGGATCGACATCGCGAATGGTGTCGGTCAGTTCATCCCAGTCGGCATGGTCGGAGACGATGAGCGGTAGCTCGACGCCGCGCTGCTTGGCGCGCTGTTTCACGCGCATCCAGCCGGACGCAAAGCAGGCAATAGGGTCCGGGAAGCGGCGCGCCCATGTGTCTGCGAAAGCAGATGGCGGGCCGACGATGATGCGGCCGGCAAAGTCATTCTTCGCAGACCGATCCTTTGTATTGATCGTTGCCGGTTCGAGCGGTCCGAGATCAACACTCTCTGCGTCGTAGAGGTCGCAGAGCTTGGTCAGCGCACCATGAATGAAGATCGGAGCGTTGTAGCCGGTCTGCCGGATCAGCTTGATGACCCGCTGTGCCTTGCCCAGCGCGTACGCGCCTACGAGATGCGCGCGGTCAGGAAACTGTCGAAGCGACGTCATCAGTTTCCCTATTTCGTCACGATCATCGGGGTGCCGGAACACCGGGAGTCCGAACGTGGCTTCGGTGACGAACACATTCGCCCTCACCGGCGTGAAGGTTTCGCAGGTCGGATCGGCGCGCCGTTTGTAGTCGCCTGAAACGCAGATCTTCAGACCTTTATGCTCAACAAGGATTTGCGCTGAGCCAAGGACATGGCCTGCCGGCAACGCCGACACGTCGACTCCATTGATCCTGACAGTCTCGCCATACTGGATCGCCTGTTGGTCGGCGGCGTGGTTCTCGCCCATCCGCACCGCCATGATGGCAAGTGTCTCTGGCGTGGCCAGCACCTTTGAATGGCCCGGCCGCGCGTGGTCCGAATGTCCATGGGTTACGACAGCGCGATCCACCGCCCGGACAGGATCAATGTAGAAATCGCCAATCGGGCAGTAGAGCCCGGCGGGCGTCGGGTGTAGCAAGGCTTCGGGTGTAAGCGTCGGCATGTCAGCGCATGTAGCGTCACCTTGGGTCATTGCACAGCCCCCAAATGCGCCGACCAGCCCTTGACCGCTGTCGCGAACTGCCATCTTTCGCACCATGGCCGAAGCCAAGAACAAGTATGCCGCCCCGGTTCTGCCGCCAACCTTTACCGACTGGTTCGCAAGCCGCGGCTGGGCGTTGCGCACCCATCAGGCGGATCTGATCGAGGCCGGCGAGCGGCGTGCTTCGACCTTGCTGATCGCACCGACGGGGGCGGGCAAGACTCTGGCAGGTTTCCTACCGAGCCTGATCGACCTTCACGAAATCCGGACCAGCGCACCGAAAAACCCGCCGCTGCCGAAGCCGGACCTGACAACGGCTTTGAAGGCGTCCGACAGCATGGCCCAGATCGCCGCATGGCGCGCCGCCCGCAAGGGCCGGACCGGACTGCACACGCTCTACATTTCGCCACTCAAGGCATTGGCCGTCGATATTGCCCGCAACCTTGAGGCGCCAATCGCTGAGATGGCTCTGCCGATCCGCGTCGAGACCCGAACTGGTGACACCGGCACGTCCAAACGCCAGCGCCAGAAAAGCGACCCGCCAGATATTCTGTTGACCACGCCCGAACAGGTTTCACTGCTGCTTGCAAGCCGCGAAGCTCCTGAGCTGTTTGCTTCACTCGACACCGTGGTGCTGGATGAGCTGCACGCGTTGGTGACTTCCAAGCGCGGCGATCTCCTGAGTCTTGCCATCGCCCGGCTACGGAAACTCGCGCCGGATGTCCGATGCGTCGGCTTGTCGGCGACGGTGGCCGACCCCGATGCGTTGCGACGCTATCTCGTGCCCCAATTCCCGGGGGAAGACCGTCTCTCGGAACTCGTTACCACCAGCCAGGGCACCAAGCCGCATGTCAGCATTCTCGCATCCGACGAACGCGTCCCCTGGTCGGGGCATATGGGCCGATATGCAATCAACGATGTCTACGGACTGATCCAGCAACATGCTCTCAGCCTGATCTTCGTCAACACCCGTGCACAGGCAGAGATGACGTTTCACGAATTGTGGACGGCCAATGATGACGGGCTGCCCATTGCGCTGCATCACGGTTCGCTCGATGCCGGTCAGCGCCGCAAGGTCGAGGCGGCCATGGCGGCAGGCAAGTTGCGGGCGGTAGTCTGCACCTCCACCCTCGATCTTGGCATCGACTGGGGTGATGTTGATCTCGTCATCCATATGGGCGCGCCCAAGGGGGCAAGCCGACTTGCCCAGCGCATCGGCAGGGCCAATCACCGTATGGATGAACCTTCGCGCGCGGTTCTCGTGCCCACCAACCGTTTCGAGATCATGGAGTGTCGCGCTGCCATCTCTGCGCTTGCCGAGGGTGCCCAGGACACACCGCCACTTGGTCCCGGCGGGCTCGATGTTCTGGCCCAGCATGTTCTGGGCATGGCCGTGGCCGGTCCCTTCGATGCTGATGATCTATTTGACGAAGTCTGCACAGCGGCGCCCTACAGGGATCTCAAACGCGACACGTTCGATCAGGTGGTCGATTTCGTCTCAACCGGCGGCTACGCGCTCAAGGTCTACGACCGCTACGCCCGCATCCGCCAGCGCAATGACGGAATGTGGCGTGTCTCCAACCCCAATGTGGCGCAACGCTACCGCATGAATGTCGGGACGATTGTCGGCTCCGAATTGCTCAAGGTGCGCCAGGTGCGTGACGGGCCGAAGCCGCGCCTGGTCGGCGGCAGGGTGCTCGGTGAAATCGAAGAGTGGTTCATTAGCCAGCTGGAGCCATCGGACACTTTCCTTTTTGCAGGCCAGGTCCTTAAGCTGCAGGGCGTGCGTGAGACTGACGTGTTCGTATCGCGAACCGCGTCCACCGAACCCAAGATCCCATCCTATCAAGGCGGCAAGTTCCCGCTATCGACCTATCTCGCCGATCGCGTGCGCCGCATGCTGCCCGATCCGGCCAAGTGGGCAAAACTGGGTCCGCAGCTTTCGGAATGGCTCTCGATCCAGGCTCGAAAGTCGGTCCTGCCACAACCCGATCAGCTCCTGATCGAAACCTTCCCGCGCAGCAACAAGCATTATCTCGTTTGTTATCCCTTTGATGGCCGTTTGTGTCACCAGACGCTTGGGATGTTACTGACCCGGCGGCTCGAACGAATGGGTGCCAAGCCGCTCGGCTTCGTTGCCAGCGAGTACGCCCTTTCGGTCTGGATGCTGTCTGATCTGTCGGCGCAGATCGCCTCAGGCGCTATCGATCTCGATGTCCTGTTCGAGCAGGACATGCTGGGTGATGATCTGGAGGAGTGGCTCGACGACTCCCAGCTCTACAAAAGCACCTTCCGGAACTGCGCCATCATCTCCGGGCTCATCGAGCGCAACACCCAGGGTCGCGAGAAGACCGGCCGCCAGATGACGGTCTCATCCGATCTGATCTATGACGTCCTGCGCCAGCACCAACCCGATCACATTCTGCTGCAGGCGACACGCGCCGACGCAGCCACCGGTCTTCTCGATATTCGCCGGCTTGGCGACATGCTCCGACGGATCAAGGGTCACATTATCCATCGCGCTCTCGACAGGGTTTCCCCGTTGGCGGTTCCCGTCTTGCTCGAAATCGGCAAGGAGCCTGTTTACGGCGAGGCCAATGAGGTCATTCTGGCGGAAAGCGCCGATGATCTGATTCGCGAAGCGATGGCGCCATGACGCAGCAGACCGGCGAGACCAGATTGCTGGAGGACGATACCCTGATGCGCGCTGCCGCCGAACCGATCAGCGAGCAAACCGAGAGAGCTGAGCAGTCTGCTTCACCAGTCGTGGCCGGCGTGCAGCTCGAAATCGACTGTGCCGGCACATTATGGTGGCCGGACGAACGCCTGCTCGTTGTATCCGATCTGCATTTGGAGAAGGGGTCATCCCACGCCGAACGGGGGATGTTGATACCACCCTATGACACGGCGGCAACTCTGGCCAAGCTTGCGGTGGTCATAGCTCGACGTGATCCCGCTCGCGTCATCTCGCTTGGCGACAGTTTTCATGATCGCAGGGCAGCCAGCCGTCTGTCTGGTCCAGATCTGGATGCGCTGACTGCAATCATGCAAGGTCGAGACTGGATTTGGATATCTGGCAATCACGATCCCGAGGCGCCGGACGATCTCGACGGGACCTGCACCGCTGAACTGGCCATTGGTCCACTTGTCTTTCGTCATGAGCCCCGTGCCGGCAATGCGCCGGGAGAGATTGCAGGACATCTGCACCCTGCGGCACGCGTCCGCGCACGCGGCCGGTCGGTCCGGCGGCGATGTCTGGCCTCGGACGGCCATCGCGCGATCCTGCCGGCATTTGGTGCCTATACCGGCGGGCTGAACCTGCGCAGTCGCCCATTTGATAGCTTGTTCGATGCATCCAGCCTCAATGCGTGGATGCTCGGCGACGACGCAGTTTACAGGGTGCCGCTCAAGCGGCTTTCTCCAGGGGTCTAGAGAGCGATCATCAGGAGCCCGCTGCAGGCCCCAACGGTTAGCCACAGCCGCAGTTTCGAGAACCACTGCGGTGCGCGGCCCTGGTTCACGAACTGAACGTCCGCTGCCAGCATCCCGACCAGTCCGAGGATCAGCATAGCGATACCGATCTGCCCCGGCACGAGCAGGGCACCCCATGCGAACAGGGACGGTGCCACAGACAAGGCCAACTGGAACCACAGGTCGTCCTTGTTGAAGGGCTGGATCGCAAGACCCCACCGAATGCCGCCGAGGAAAGACAGGATCACTGCGCCATAGTAGCGAACCGCGTCGACCGCGAAAGCTGACCAATAGGGATCGGTCAGGGCGATCGCCGCCACGCCGCAGGCGATAAATGGAATGACGCCGAGCACCCCCAAGATCAGAGCCGGTTGCGGAATTCGGCTGTCGTCGCCAATCGGCTCGTCGGACATGATGGTCATACCGCGTCGCGTCCCATCCAGGTGCAGACTTCAGGTCTGTCGAAAAAACAGTCCAGCCGCCCATCCGGCAAAGACGCCTGCCAGAACCGCCAGTAGCCCGTAGACCAGCGGCCTCTGGGTCGCAAGATTGAACACGCGCGCCTCAAACCCCGTCTTGAAGACATTGAAGGGCAGTTCATACTCAGCCAGAAGCGCACTGTCGCGAAACAGGTAGAGCGCGACCTTGTATTCGCCGACCCGAATATTCGCCGGCAAAGCGATTCGGCTCGAGAATATCGAGTCGGTAAGGAAGTTTACGCCGGACGGCGACTCCGAAAACAGTCCGTTCGACAATCGCAGTCTGATCAGAGCGGTGTTGAAGGCCAGCATCTCGGCTTCCTGAACTTCTCGTTCGGGCTCGAAAGCTAGTGCGGTCAGTCCGATGCCGCGCTGTTGGAGCTGCCCCTCCGATGAGATCAGCGACAGCGCGCGGTTGGATTGAACTGCATAATAGGATGGCACGTCGTTCAATATCAGGCTGTCTCGATTGAGCCATATAACGCCAAAGTGCCCTTTGCGCTGGACGACGATGTCTTCTCGCGGGCCGCGGACGACCACGACAAGATCGTAGCCTTGGGGTCGGCCGACCGTTCTTCCATCGCGAATGACGGCGCCGAACAGGGTCAGTGATGTGCCGGTGAAGTTCGACTCAATGGCAACAGATTCCTGACCGAGCGCTGCAACAAGCGTCTCGGCCTGCGCGCGCCCATTTGAACTGGACACGAACATTGTGGCGAACAGAGCCAGGATTAGGACTCTTTGGATCATGTCAGCACCGGCGATAGTGAGAAGATCTCATCTGGGCGCGTAACCAGATCATAGGCAAGCCGGATACCAACCGCGAGAACCAGCAAGGCCAACAGCGCGCGAAGCTCGTCGGCCTTGAGCTTCTGTCCGGCTTGCGCACCGAGCTGGGCCCCGATCACAGCACCGACCATAAGGAAGATCGCAAGCACCGCATCGACCGTCCCGTTGGCCCAGGCATGAAGGACTGTTGTGAACGCGGCGACAAACACGATCTGAAACAGTGAGGTCCCAATCACCACATTGGTCGGTACGCGCAACAGGTAAATCATGGCCGGAACCATGATGAAGCCGCCGCCGACACCCATAATTGCGGCCAGAAAACCGATGGCCCCTCCCAGCAATAAAACCGGAAAGATGCTGACGTAAATTTTCGAGCGCTTGAACCGCAACTTGATCGGAAGCCCGTGCATCCACCCGTGCTGACCCGGCTTGCGCAACGCTGGCGCACGGCCGCGGCTGCGCAGTACCAGGGTCCGCACGCTTTCGACCAGCATCAGCCCGCCTACAACACCCAGGAACAGGACATAGCTGAGCGACACCACGGCATCGAGGTAACCCAGCACCCTGAGCTGGCGAAAAACGAACACCCCTGCCACGGAACCGACGATGCCCCCGGCAAGCAGGACCATTCCAAGGGAGATGTCGACTGCGCCACGCCGGAAATGAACCAGTGCGCCGGAGACGGACGAAGCGACGACCTGGTTGGCTCCGGTGGCCACTGCGACGGCCGGAGACACGCCTGTGAAGATCAGCAGTGGTGTGATCAGAAAGCCGCCACCGACGCCAAACATGCCGGCCAGAAACCCGACCGCACCGCCCATGCTCAGAAGGAGCAGGATGTTCACAGCAATCTCGGCGATGGGCAGATAGATCTGCATAATGCCTCGAAAGCCCCGAGGGCTCGATCTCGAGGCGTTGGTCAGGTCGTGAGCTGTGGCGAAGTGCCCGGCGGGCAACGGTCGGTTACGCAGCCCGGGCCAGAACTCCGAACGTAGTTCTTTAACGCCCGCCGATCATCACGTGTCAACCGAAGCGATGGTCTAGTTGGCAGGCTGAGATCGGGAGACTGCCGGACAGGACGTTTAGTTGGCTTCCTGCTTCATCCGGTTCAGCAGGCGCGGTGTCGCGCGGCCGGTCTCGGGCCAGCCGATTGCGCGCTCAAAACTACGGATAGCATTGCGTGTGCGCGGTCCCATGATGCCGTCGGCAGCTCCGGCATTATAGCCGAGCCGGTTGAGCAGGGTTTGGGTTGCGCGCAGCACCACTTCCGGATCGAGTGCTTCCTGTAACCCGGGGTCACGCGGGAATTCGCCTTTGGTCAGCGCGGCGGGAAGCGTTACAAAATTGGCCTCCTGGACGAGCCGGGCCGGTCGCCAAGTCTGGGCGATTTCCATGGCCCGTTCCTTGTCGGAATCGCCAAGTTCCGCAGCGAGCTTGTCGCGGAAATTGATCGCTTCCTTATCGCCTTGTGCCGCTGCCACGGCGAACCACTTGAAAGCCTCGATGTTGTCCTGGTTAACACCGAGCCCGCGTGCATGCATCACACCGAGATTGAATTGGCTATCGCGCAGTCCCAGCTCAGCGGCACGGCGGAACCACGGTGCTGCGCCAGTGTAGTCAGGCGTGCCCTTCGCGCCAGCGCTGAGCATGACGGCCAGATTGTACATCGCCTTGCGGTTGCCCTGATCGGCCGCCCGCTTGTACCACATCTCGGCCATCGACACGTCTTGGTCGACGCCGTTGCCCTTCTCATACAGGGTTGCCAGCGCGTATTGGGCAGGGGCGAGGCCCTGGGCAGCAGCGCGTTGATACCAGTCCGCTGCAGCTTCGAGATCCTGCGGGATCGCACGTCCTTCGGAGAACCGACGTGCGACCTCATGCTGAGCGAGTGCGTCGCCCTCCTGAGCGGCCTTTCTCAACGCCGGCGTCCCGATCGCTTCAGGCAGTGTGTCGTTGAAGATGCCAGACCCTTCTTCGGTGACACCAAATCCACCAGGCACAAAAGTGCCGCCTTGCTGCGTCGCCGTAAGCGATTGGCCTTCTTCGGTTCCGGCACCTGAAACCGAGCCGGTCGTCAGCGGCGCGGATTGCGAAGCATCGGCAAGCCTAGTGCTTCCGGCTTCATCAGTCTGCGCACCAACCTGTACGTTCGGGATGGGCAGCGGCACGAAGCCGCTGCCAACCGTGCGCGATGCGCGGTTGGGTGAGGTCAGTGCGGCCTCGTCATCGTTCTCGCCGGGATTGGAGCCAGCTTCGTCATCAGAGTTGGATTCCAGTTCTCCGGGCTGTCCAACCGACGACTGAGCGCCGTCACCGTCTTGCTGAGGAACGGTCGAGTTCTCCAATCCCGATGCGGGCGGAGCAATGCCTTGCGGCAGACTATCGGGTCCGCCGTCGAGCACATCGCCGTCGGTGCCGATCAGGCTCGCTGTTGGCGCCCCAGCATTGAGCATCTCATAGACTTTGAGAGAGCCAACGACCAAGAGCAAGGCGGCTGAAGCAAGAACCAGCGGCTTGCGCATCCGTCCTAGCGGGCTGTTCTTTGCTGGCGCCTTTGCCGGTTGCTCGCCCTTGCTGCCTTTGGCTTTTCGGCGTTTGCCCGTCCAGCCCTTGCCATTCTCCTGGCGCGCTTCGGCTGCCGCACGGCGCGCTGCGGCTATGAAATCGCTTGCGTTCGCCTGTCCGCTCATACGCTCATTGTCTGCCTTCGAACGGCCGGCATCAAGAGCATCGGCACCAACCAGATCGTCAACTTCCGAGGCGCCAGCAATAGCACCGCCTGTCGGCTGGCGCGAGCCAGGCGAGAGTGGCGTGTCGCCATCGATACCGGCAACGATCGGCTCATCCTGCGGCTCGAAGTCGCGTTGTTCGGTGGGATTGTTTGCGGCCTTGTCACTGTTCAGCATCTGGTTGATGCGATTGCCCAGCCGATCACCGATGCGATCGCGTTCGGGATCAGCCTTGGGATTGCGGTTGGCACGAGGCCCTTCGCGGACGATCAGTCCATCTTCCTCATCGCCGCCTGCCACTTCGGTCATTGCTTCGGCAGGGTTCACGCTGTCCGGCAAGACCGTTTGCGGGCCGGCATCACCGTGGTCTGGAATGGGTGGTTCGCCAGGAGCCTGGGAGCTGTAACCAGCCGGATTCGATCCAGCGTCGCCGAAAGATTCAGAGGCGCTCCGTCCGGCCATGCCGTCGGTCGCGCCAAAACTCGGCTCCAGTCTCTGATCGGGTCCCGTTTCAGCGGACATACGTGCGACCATTGAGCTCAGCACATTGCGCATATCGCCAAGCGAGTCTTCGGTCCTCTGTGTCGCTTGGGCGTTGGCTGCCTGCAGCTTCTCAAGATCGGCCTTAAGTTCCTTGACCAGACCGGTGTCGCCACCCTGGATGATGATTTCCTGGGCCGCTTCACGAGCGGCGTCGACCGCCTGGGCGCGCGCACTCTCGATCCGCTTGGCAAGTTCCGACAGCACCGACTTGATTTCAGAAGTGCCTGGGTTGCCGGTCTGCTTCTCTATCTGCCCGGAAAGGTTGGTGATCTGCTGGGATAGTGATTCGAACAGCTTGACCTGGCCGGGGCTGGAGTCCTGGCAGATCGCGCTGACATGCTGCGCCATGTCAGCGATCCGGCTCTCGAGCGCCTGAATAACTGAAGGATCAAGTACATTCTGTGCTGCGGAATCGGCGCGCCGGGCAAGATCGTCTATCCTCGCCTGGATATGGGCCAGCACGTCTGCATCGGTTCCATTGGCGGCTGCCTGCGAAAGCCGGTGGCTCAGTTCTTCGACGCTATGCCGGACTTGGTCCAGCGCATTGGTGTCTACGCTGCCGCCGTTTGTGAACGACGCGAGTTGCGCATGCAGCTGGTCGATCTTGTCGCCAAGTGTCTCGACACCGCCGGTATTATTTGCGGTGAGAAAGTCGTCGAGCCGTGAGTTCACAGCCTCAACCTGTCCGGCAATCCGTTCGAAGACATCGGTCAGGACGTCGCGACCCACAGCCTGTGCTCGAACTTCGGCAATGTTCGCGCCCAGGCTGCTCAGCTGGCGGTCGACCGCAGCAAGCAATTCGGGATTGGCGGCACCTGTCCCACCAACGCCGGAATCATTGGCACGATTGATGCGTTCTGAGAGCGCATCGATCCGGGCCGCCAGATCTGCAGACAGCCCCGCCTGAGAGTCAGGCGCCCGAGCCAGCAGTTCAGCCAGCGTTGCCAGCTTGTCTTCAAGCGCAGCAATGCTGCGGGCAGGCATCTCCATCTGCTGTGCGAGCGCATCGAACCGTGCTTCGGACTCGCGATAACGACGCTCATTGTCCTGCAAGGTCCGTTCAGCCGTATGAGCCAGTTCGCGCAGCTCAGAGCGCATGTCGGTCAATTCACTACGGGTCGATGTATCGATCTGTTGCAGCAGCGTCTGGAGTCGCCGGTCGATGGCATCGGTATTGTTTGCCTTTGCCGCATCGATCTTGCCGGCGATGGCGCTGATCTCCTCACGGATGGCATCAGCATCGGCCTGAAACTGGTTGGCCTGGGCGGCCGCTGTCGCTTCCGGAATCCCGGCGACGCCAGCCTCGATTGCCTGTTGCCGGGCCATGATCTGGTCCACGGCGGCGTTCATGTCGCGCAGCGGGCTTCCGTCGCCTGATCCTGCTTGCCCATTCTCGGCGGCAAACTTCTCTGCCATCGAGTCGAGTTTCTGTTCCAGCCGGCGGATGTGGTCGTCAATCAGGCTGTCCGTTGCCGAAAAGGCCTGCTGGTTTGCCGCGTCGGTGCTCGACTTGCCGGCGTCGATCCGACCGGCCAGTGCTTCGAGCTGATCTTCGATCCTGCGGATGCTATCGTCGACCGCATCGACGCCTCCGTTTCCGGGCGTCTTGGCCGCCAGTTGATCCAATCGTGCCGATATATTGCGCAGAGCGTCCGATGCGGCATGCCGGCTGACAGGCAGATCTTCGCCCAGCAAACCGGCGAGATCGCGTACACTGCGGCTGGCACGGCTGTTCTGACGGTTGTTCAAAATGCTGGTGAGCTGCTCGACGACATCATCGGTTTGGCGGCTATGATTGCGTGAGCCACCGGCGAGATCACCGAGCATGTCCTCGATCAGATCGAGGCGGCGGTTGAGGAGCGACGTCGCAGTGCGGTCTTCCGCCGGCATGCGATAGCGGCCGCGCGCATCGTCGGTGTCGAGGCCTTCATCCAGAGCCTCGTCGATCCATTCCTCCAGCGATAGTCCTGACTCGCGCGCCGCGGACCGCATGGCGGCCCTTAACTCACCTTCGCGCAATCGTGCCGATCTCCGGGAACCCGCTCGCATAAACTGCCACCATTAATGGATGGCTGGAGATGACAGCCTCCAGCAGACCCCTCCCAGAATCGCTGGGGCAGGGCCTCTACTACCTGCGAGAGAATTAATGATCATCGTAAATGGAGGGTTAAGACCCGCGCTGTTCCCGCTCGGGCTCAACCCTTTCGAGTGAAACGCTGATGGTCGAAATCACCAGCGTTCCTGCTGCGGAATGATCAGTTTTCTCTCAATCGTGACTTTACGTGAACGTAAGCGTCACCTATATTGATCGTTAAGGCGACAGGGCGATGCATGACACGCAACTGTGGCAATTCCAGACCCAATCACGACGTCATAGAACGTTGTTCGCACCGAAAGGACGACGGTGATGAGCACAGCGCTATTTGTTTCGGATCGACGATCCGAGTCCGGCAGCACTGAAGCAAAGCAGAACTACTCGATCGGCGATCTGTCCCGCGAGTTCGGAGTGACCTTGCGGACCCTTCGCTTTTACGAAGACAAAGGGCTGATATCGCCCGAGCGCAGAGGAACCACGCGCATCTATTCGCGGCGAGACCGCGGGCGGCTGCAGTTGATTCTGCGTGGCAAGAAGGTTGGCTTCTCTCTTGAGGACATCAAGGAGATGCTTGACCTGTATGACCTGCGAGACGGGCAGATAACTCAGCTGACCGTCAGTCTATCCAAGTTCCGTGATCAGGTTCGCGTGCTCGAACATCAGCGTGCCGAAATTGATGCGGCCATCGCCGATCTGACTGAGACATGCGACTTCGTTGAAAAGACACTCGAGGAGCATCGCGCAAAGGCGAGTTGACGGCGTGGGCCGAGGACCCAGGCTGGCGCTTTGCCCCTACACTCCGCACGAGGCGTCCTCGGCTGAGAAAGAACCAACAACGGCCCTGTAGGCACCCGACAGAACTGATGCTGTCGCGGCCTGCAGGCCCAGGGAACGAGAACTAAGGGAGAGACGATCAATGCCCCGATATCATGCCCCGGTAGAGGACGCCTTCTTTCTGATCAATGACGTGTTTGACTATCAGCGCTACGGCAATCTGCCCGGATTCTCCGAAGCCGATCCCGACACGGTTCGGGCCATTTTCGAGGAGGGTGGCAAATTCGCCGAAGAGATCCTCCACCCGCTCAATCAATCCGGCGATCAGGAAGGGTGCACCCGCCATGACGATGGCCGTGTGACCACGCCCAACGGTTTCAAACAGGCTTATGATCAGATGGCCGAAGCTGGCTGGATCGGGCTCGTGGCCGACCCCGAATTTGGCGGGCAGGGTCTGCCCTACGTGCTCGGCGTCGTGATGAATGAGTTCATCTCGTCAGCCAACATGGCATTCGGCATGTACCCGGGGCTGTCGAACGGTGCCTATGCCGCACTTCATCTGCACGGCTCCGATGAGCAGAAGCACACCTATTTGCCGCATCTCGTCTCCGGCAAATGGTCAGGCACGATGAACCTGACCGAACCGCATTGCGGCACCGATCTCGGCCTGATCAAGACCAAAGCTGTCCCGCAGGATGACGGCAGCTACAAGATCACTGGAACAAAGATCTTCATCTCGGCAGGTGAGCACGACCTGACCGAGAACATCATTCACCTTGTCTTGGCGCGGATCGAGGGTGCACCGGAAGGCACCAAGGGTATTTCGCTTTTTGTCGTGCCCAAGTTCATCCCCGAAGGCGATGGTGAAACCGGTGCGCGAAATGGCGTGTCGTGTGGCTCGATCGAACACAAGATGGGCATTCACGCCAACGCCACCTGTGTCATGAATTATGACGACGCAACCGGCTGGCTGGTGGGTGAAGCGCATAAGGGCCTGCGCGCCATGTTCACAATGATGAACGAAGCCCGCCTTGGCGTCGGAATCCAAGGACTCTCACAGTCCGAAGTCTCCTATCAGAATGCCGCGGACTATGCCCGCGAGCGCATTCAGGGCCGTTCGATCTCAGGCGATAAGGCCCCGGACAAGCCGGCCGATCCCATCATTGTCCATCCGGACGTCCGTCGCATGCTGATGAACCAGCGCGCCTTCAACGAGGCCGCCCGGGCGCTGGTGATCTGGACCGCGCTCAAGGGTGACGTGGCGCGTTCGGCCGATGATGAAAAAGACCGCATCGCAGCCGATGACCACATGGGCCTTATGACTCCGGTCATCAAAGGCGTCATGACCGACACCGGGTTCGCCAATGCGGTCAACGCCCAGCAGGTCTATGGCGGACACGGCTATGTCACCGAATGGGGCATGGAGCAGTTCGTCCGCGATGCCCGAATTGCCATGATCTATGAGGGTGCCAACGGCATCCAGGCCCTCGATCTGGTCGGCCGCAAATTGCCCAAGGATGGCGGCCGCGCCATCATGGCGTTCTTTGCCGAGGTGACAGGTTTCATCAAGGCCGAGGAAGGCAATGAGGCGATGGCGCCCTACGTCGCGCCGCTCGCCAAGGCCGCTCAGGATCTTGAGAAGTCGACGATGTGGTTCATGCAGAATGCCATGGCCAAACCCGACAATGCCGGTGCTGGCTCCAATGATTACATGCACCTCATGGGGTTGGTCGCGATGGGCTATATGTGGGCGCTCATCGCCAAGACGGCTCAGGACAAGCTTGCGCAGGGCGCGAACGGCAATGCGACCTACCTGGAGCACAAGCTCGTCACCGGCCGCTACTTCATGGAGCGCGTCTTGCCGGAAACGTCAGCCCATCTGGCCCGCATTGAAGCCGGCGCCGATTCCATGATGGCGTTACCGGCCGAGGCGTTCTGACGACGAGGTCAAATGCGGAGAGGTACAGCCGATGCCGCGCGAGAAAGCCAAACGCTGGCCACTGCCAAAGCGATTCAACGTCGCCATGACCGATAGAGCTTATGCCCGGTTACGATCACTGTCGGATCGCACCGGGCTTGGCAACAATTACCTTCTGACCATCCTGCTCGAGAACCTTGACCGCTATGCCGACACCCGGGAACTCGACCTGGTTTTCGAAGAGATATTCGCCGAATACGGCCAACCCAAACCGGCATCCGTGAAGGGTGTGACGCAATAAATGGAAGCGGGCCCGCCCAGCGGTGCTCAGTGAGGAGACCAACATGCCTGAGGCCATCATCTACGATCATGTCCGCACACCGCGCGGCCGCGGCAAGAAAGACGGTTCACTGCACGAGGTCACAGCGGTCGAACTGGCCGCAACCAGCCTTCGCGCAATCCGGGATCGCAACACGCTCGACACCTCGAATGTCGATGATGTGGTTCTCGGCTGCGTTGACCCCGTCGGCGAGGCCGGTGGCGATATCGCCCGCGCTGCGGTATTCCGCGCCGACTACGACAACGCAGTGCCAGGTGTTCAGATCAACCGCTTCTGTGCCTCGGGCCTTGATGCGGTGAATTTCGGCGCCGGCGAGATCATGTCCGGTCAACATGACCTTGTGATTTCCGGCGGCGTTGAA
>JBCDCP010000032.1:0-25155 GCA_039181495.1 Pseudomonadota bacterium
CGGCCCCTGGGCTAGTGGCTCCGTGCGAGTTCGGTGCTAAAGTTTTTTAATCTGCGAATGTATTCTGCTTACCTTGTTTGTATGTCGACGCGGCCCAGGCCGATCGTCGAGAAGACGGCCATCCCGCCGAGTAGAAGAACAACGACCCCGAAGCCCGCATAGAGCTTTGCGCTGACCGACAGTTTGTCGAGCATGATGGTCTCCGTAAACTTTGACTGAAACTGTAATTCTTCAGAGCTGATGACCAATCGTCACCAAAACGCTCGCTATGGTTGCAAAGTTTAGGTGGCATCGCTTACTTAAGCGTTAACTCTTACGAGAAATTACATATTTCAAATGAATGCTCAGGATTGAGCGGGTGCCAGCTTGTTCGCCAAAAGTCTAGTAATACTGTAATTTTCAACCCTTAGGTGTTGTCGTCCTCTACTGACAATTCGTCATCTTCGACGACAGGGATTGCGTAGGCGCCACTCAACCATCGGTTGAGATCTACATCGGCACATCGCTTTGAACAAAACGGCCTGTAAGACGGGCTCTGCGGCGCCGCGCATATCGGGCACGGCTTCCGATCGGCCTTGCGGTTGCGTACGTCTTCGGCGGGCTGATTGTCGTTGTCGGGGTTACGCGTTTTCTTGACAGGCATCTGAAAAGACCACCCTGCCGGAACTAGACCGCCGCTGCGAGCCAGCCGATACGGACCGGAAAGCCTTCGCCTTCCAGCATGGCAACCGACTCGTGCAAGGGTAGTCCGACCACGTTTGTGTAGGATCCGACCAGCTTGGCAACAAAGCTGCCGGCGATCCCCTGAATGGCATAGCCACCGGCTTTGCCGCGCCATTCGCCCGATGCAAGATAGGTCTCGATCTCTTCGCGCGACAGCCGCTTCATGCGGACACGTGTCTCGACCAGCCGGTCGCGAATCCGGCCCTTGGGCGTGGCCAGAGCAATGCAGGTGTAGACGCGGTGTGACCGGCCCGACAGCATCCGCAGGCTCTGCCCGGCATCGTCCATCTGCTCGGTATTAGGCATGATACGCCGGCCAACAGCCACTACGGTGTCTGCAGCGAGAATGTAACCGCCGGCAATTCTCTCTTCCTGCTTGCCGACACTCAGGATCTTCTCGCATTTGGCACGCGCCAGGCGACGGGCGAGCGTTCGCGGCAGCTCGCCCTTATTGGGCGTCTCGTCAATCGTTGCCGGCCAGATCACGTCGGGCTCAATGCCCGCCTGTTGCAGCAGCGCAAGTCGCCGCGGCGACCCTGAAGCCAGGACGAGTTTTGTGGCGCTGCTCATGGATCAGTTCCGCCGATCAGGTCCAAGGAATATCGCGACCCGGACCACTCCTGTCCGGCATGGCCCTTCTGGGCCGGCGCTCAAGACATCTATTTGAAACGGTAGGTGATACGACCCTTGGTCAGGTCATAGGGCGTCATCTCTACGAGCACCTTATCGCCGGCAAGAACGCGAATGCGATTCTTGCGCATGCGGCCCGCCGTATGAGCGACGATCTCGTGTTCATTCTCAAGCTTGACCCGGAAAGTCGCGTTCGGGAGCAGTTCCGTCACCACGCCGGGGAATTCCAGCAGTTCTTCTTTCGACATTGCGTTCCGTCGGTTCGTTGATTTTGCGATGCCCGCCGCCGAACTGGCGGTCCGGGGGGATGCCGGAGGAACCCGGCGACACATTGCGGCGGACCCTAGCTGAGCCCGCTTCCAAAGTGAACCACCGTCTAAACCGTTGTGTGCACATGCGATCACAAGCTTGAATTCGATGGTTGGTGCACCACCATCCTCATTGTTGAGCGCAACGCGGCGGCAAGTGAGGGATGATTGCAATGAACCGAAGTGTCTTTCTGCTGGCCGGCTTCTCAGTGTCACTTCTAGCAGGATCGCCAGCGACGGCGGAGGATACGCCAGTTCCGTGCGGACCTCAGGCGGCGGTCTATTTCGCCGACGGCGCGCCGACAGACCGGTTCCGCATCGAAAACCGCTCATCAGATGTCTGGCAGATCGTAAGGGTCGATATCGATCTGGGAACCGCGCCCGCGGGTGTGTTCTTCGATCCAACCGGCGCAGGCGCCGGTTCTTCCGTCTTCCAGCCCTTTGTCGATGCCGGAGGAGATGGCGAACTATCTGGTGCCAGCGCGCTGACCGATGGGGGCACTGTTCTGACGTTGTCTTTTGCGCGCTTTCCCGCGCAGGGCATGCACGAATTCACAGCCGATATTGACGACAGCGGTCCGACCTCCACCCGCGTCAGTGGCGGCGAGATTGCCGGCGCCAGCATCCGTGTTGCGTTTGAGAGCCCCTTCGGCGAGGCGACCAAGACCGGCACCTTTGCGCCCTCGGGCGTGGCACTGGCCGGAGAGGCGCGCGGCTGCGTTTGAGCAATCCCGGCGCCGGTTTTTGACATTTAACTCCGGGCGATGACCTGCCAAGATCGGTCAATGAAGTTCGCCGTAATCGCCGACATCCACGGCAATGCAGCTGCGCTCAAGGCTGTTCTCGCCGACCTTGATTCGCTCGGCATCTCCGACATCGTCAATCTCGGCGATCACCTGAGCGGGCCGCTCGAAGCTGCTGAAACAGCCCGGATACTCATGTCCAAGGAGTTTCCATCGATCCGCGGCAACCATGACAGGTGGCTCGTCGAGAAAGATCCATCGGAGATGGGAGCATCGGACAAGGTCGCATATGACCAGTTGGATCAGCAGCAGCTTGAATGGTTGCGGGAATTGCCTCGGTCATTGTTTCTGTTTGATGAGATCCTGCTTTGCCATGGCACGCCGTCGAGCGATCTGACCTACTGGCTGGAGCGGGTCGAAGAGGATGGCAGCATCAGGTCGGCAACCATCGACGAGATTGAGGCTGAAGCGGAAGGTATCGACGCAAAGTTGATACTTTGCGGCCACACGCACATCCCAAGGCTGGTTCACCTTCGCAGTGGCCAAATAGTGCTCAATCCAGGGAGCGTTGGCTGTCCGGCCTATGATGATGATCTTCCGGTCTATCATCGCATGCAGACCGGCACGCCCAACACGTCTTATGCGATCGCAGAGAAATCGGGCGACGACTGGCTCGTCACCTTTCGCTCGGTTCCCTATGACAATCGGCGCATGGTTGAACTGGCGCGGGCCAATGGCAGGATGGAATGGAGCCAGGCACTGGCAACCGGCTGGATAGACAGCGCCTGAACGTGGGACCTTTGCGGCAGCAATCGCGCCTCAATCGCCAGCCTTGGGCTGCCAGCCAAAGCGCTGCTTGATCCGCTGGGTCAGCCTGTCGCGCACGCGGCGATAGTCATCAAGCCGTTGGTCGCGAGTGCCCATGCCGGTGGTTGGGTCCGGCGTCGGCCAGTATTCCACATCCACATCCATGGTGTGCGCCATTTCGAGCGCATGGTGATGGGCTTCCGGTGCCAGCGTGACGATAAGGTCAAACGACCCATCATGCAGTTCCTCAATCGTCCGAGGCACGTGGCCGGACATGTCGACGCCTTCTTCCTCAAGCACGGCAACCGCAAATGGATCGAGCTCGCCGTGGTGGACGCCGGCGGACTGGACATAGACCTGGAATCCGAAAAGCCGCTTCATCAGCGCTTCGGCCATGGGCGAACGAACGGCGTTCATTGAACAGGCAAACAGCACCGCGGACGGCAGTTTGCCTGGTTCCGGCGCCATTTATGTCAGCCCTTCCAGTGCAGCACGCAGACAAGCGTGAACAGGCGCCGCGCCGTGTCGTGATCCACCTCCACCTTGCCGGACAGACGTTCACGCAGGATTCTTGATCCCTCGTCATGCAGCCCGCGGCGCCCCATGTCGATGGCCTCGATCCGCGATGGGCTCTGCGTGCGGATTGCGTCGTAGTAGCTTTCGCAGATCGTGAAGTAGTCGCGGATCACCTTTCGCAGCGGCGACAGAGAGAGCATGTGCGTCAGGTTGCCATTGCCCTCCGCCTCGCTGATGGCCATGACCAGCCGGTTGTCCTCCAGCGACAATTTCAGCGCATAGGGGCCACCATCGTGATCCGCGGGCTTGAAGTTGTTTTCCTCGATGAGATCGTAGATCGCGACGGCACGTTCATGGTCGACATCCGGCGAACCGCGGCCAATGGAGGCTTCGTCGAGCTCAACAGCAATCAGCCGACACCGGCTTGATGTCGAGGCTGCCGCGGCACCCGCCTGCTGGTCGTCCGGGCCGTCCTCTGACGCATCTGCGGCCATGCTGTTATCCGCCTGTCAGGGTGTCTCGTGGGCTGGTGTGCCACGCGCGGCCCATACCGGACCGAGATCCTTCATACGCGCCTCGATGCACTCGACCTCAAGCCGCAGGGTCGCATCGTCCGAAAACAGCAGCTCGATGATGCCTTCCGCTGGTGCATCCTCTTCGCCAGCGTCGGAACCTGCGTCCGGATCGGGCAGATAGCGAATGGCCAGCAGATTGACGACACGATCGGTTTCGCGCTGCGGCAGATTACGCGCCTTGACCGCGCGAACGCGGGCGAAGCTCAGACCGGTGCGGCGGCGTTGTCCCGGTGAGGTGTCACCCGCCTCTTCCCAGACAAAACGGTTCAATTCCAGGATGAACTGCTGGCGCCGTTCCAGCCAAACAAAATCGGCCACCTTTGCCACCGCATCCTGCAAGTGAGCCGAAATGATATCGAGGTCTTCGACGTCTAGCGCGGCGAGCTTCAGTTCAGACATAAGGGAGTTCCGCAAATGATAACGCGTTCAACTCAAAGGCCATTCAAGGTGGAGGCACGGCACTGCGCGGCACAATCCCCATGCCGCGATGTGAGGTCAAGGGTGGATGCGGCCACAGGTGTGGCGCAGGTCAAAATTGTAAGGGGATCAAGCCCAGGTGACCGTGATCGGGGATCAGGACCGCGTTAGCCGCTGATACGCTCAATTTCCGCACCGCAAGCGCCGAGTTTTTCCTCAATGTTCTCGAAACCGCGATCAAGGTGATAAACGCGTGCGACCTCAGTTTCGCCTTCGGCTGCGAGCCCTGCGATAATGAGCGAGACCGATGCGCGCAGATCGGTTGCCATCACCGGAGCACCGGCGAGTTCGGGCTTGCCGGTCACAATGGCCGTATCGCCATCTAGCGCGATATCGGCACCAAGTCGGGCCAGCTCCTGCACATGCATGAAGCGGTTCTCGAAGATTGTCTCGCGGATTCTGGAGACGCCATCAGCGCGGGTCATCACGGCCATGAGCTGGGCCTGGAGATCGGTCGGGAAGCCAGGGAACGGCTGAGTTTCCACGTCGATCGGCTGCAGGCCGTTGCCATTGCGTGAAACACGAATGCCATCATCTTCAACGGCGATCTTGACGCCAGCCTCGCCCAGTACGTCGAGCGCGGATTGCAGCAGATCGGGCCGGGCGTGTTCGAGTAGAACATCGCCACCCGTCATCGCCACGGCCATGGCATAGGTGCCGGTCTCAATCCGGTCCGGCAGCACGGTGTGGGCCGCGCCGTGCAGTGCGTCGACCCCTTGGATTTCAAGACGGCGGGTGCCGATTCCGTTGATCTTTGCCCCCATGGCGACGAGACACTCAGCAACATCGCTGATCTCGGGTTCCATCGCCACATTGTTCAGAACCGTCGTGCCTTTGGCGAGCACGGAGGCCATCAGCACGTTGTGGGTGGCGCCAACAGAAACCTTGGGAAAATCGATCACAGCACCCTTCAGGCCGTTGGAGGCACTTGCAACCACATAGCCGCGATCAAGCGTGATCTCGGCACCAAGCGCCTCAAGACCCATCAGATGCAGATCGACCGGACGCGTGCCGATTGCGCAGCCGCCGGGCAGCGACACACGCGCTTCGCCACGACGCGCCAACAGCGGTCCCAGCACCCAGAAACTGGCCCGCATCTGCGACACCAGATTATAGGGCGCGGTGGTGTCAGAGATCTCGGCTGCATCAAGATGCATGGTGCGCGCATAGCCGGCCTTCTGACCGGCGCGCTTGCCTGCGATCGTGACATCAACACCGTGGTTGTTGAGGATCTGGGCCAACAGCCGGACATCGCGCAGGCGCGGCACATTGTGCAGTGTCAACCGTTCGGGCGTCAGGATGCTTGCAATCATCAGCGGCAGGGTGGCGTTCTTGGCGCCCGAAATCGGGATCACGCCATTCAGCTTGTTACCGCCGCGGACGCGAATGCTGTCCATGTTACGATCCCTTTCGACTATCCGTGAAGCAAGAGCGTCCCGCGCACCGGTCCAGCGCTTCAGGTTTCCCGCGCTAGGCCGCGGAGTGTTGCAGCTGCGCGAGAGAGATGAGGTCCCCACCCCGTTTGAACCACCGTCTAGGCGCCCATCATGGCCAAAACAAGCGCTAAGCGTTGCGCGAATGCCGCAACGAGCCATCAACCTTAAGCCGTAGCGTTAGATCTGGCAGCGCTTTCCGGCGCGCTTTCAGCACTTTGGCGTGGTGTCCGACGGTGATCCGGGAGTCGTCTCGGGCTGGGCATCACCCACGCCGGCGGCCTTTCGCGCGCGCTTCTGCGCCTTGCGCTTGGCAAGATTGGCACGCAGGGCGTCAGCGAGCCGGTCGGACTTGTCCTCTCGATCGCCGACCAAACTCTGCTGCTTCTGATCCTTGCCGGATGCCACTCCTGCAACACCTTTCTGGGAATAGCCTGGACCTGCCGATCGATGTCATCGCGCTGGCAAACGCAGCGTCTGGCGCTCTGTTTCGCCTACACTGTGCCAACGCGCAAGACTGCCAAGCGAGGCAGCGAACTCTCTTGAACCATCGTCAGGCCTGTGGCAGTTTCCGCCGCGCTTCGGGCAGCGCTTCCACATCAGCGGTCCGATGCTTTGTTAACGCACCGGCGTTAGTGTCTTGTTCCGCGTTGCCGGGTCCCGTTTTCCGCTGCCGTAGCTCAGGGGTAGAGCACTCCCTTGGTAAGGGAGAGGTCGAGAGTTCAATTCTCTCCGGCAGCACCAGCCACTTGGTAGCTGATTGTTATGCAGTCAGGCCAAAGCGGGTTTCGTCCGACTATCCTGTCGTCTTGAAATGCTTCGACAGCTTGAGTCCCTGGGCCTGATAGTTGGAGCCGAGGTCTTCTCCGTAGAGCGTCTGCGGCGGCTCGGTGAGGCGTTCGTAGACGAGCCTGCCGACAATCTGGCCATCCTCGATGATGAACGGCACGTCGCGTGACCGCACTTCCAAGACCGCGCGGGCACCTTTGCCACCGGCTGCGGCATGGCCGAAGCCGGGATCGAAGAACCCTGCATAATGGACCCGGAACTCACCCATCAGCGGGTCGAATGGCACCATCTCAGCGGCAAAGTTGGGCGGTACATGCACCGCCTCCTTTGACGCTAGAATATAGAACTCGCCAGGATCGAGGATCAGGCTCGGGCCGATCATCCCATCCATGGGGCGACGATGGATCGGTTCCCAGAAATCGAGTGGCTCATAGGCCGCGGGCCTGTCCACATCGATGACGCTGGCGTGGCGCTTGGCGCGATAGCCGACCAGACCGTCTTTTGAATCGAGATCGACCGAGACGGTGATGCCGCCATCGATACGCGGATCGTCTGCCGCTACCAACTGCTCAGCCTCGTGCAAGGTCCGTGTTTCACCATCAGTCAAACGCGCTTCGCCCTTGCGAAAGCGGATCTGGCTGAGCCGAGAGCCGGTGCGGACCAGCACCGGAAAGGTCCGCGGGGAAATTTCGAGGTACAGCGTGCCGGAATAGCCCGCTCCGACCTTGTCGAAGATCGGACCATGGTCCGAAATGACGCGGGTGAAGATATCGAGACGCCCGGTCGAACTCTTGGGGTTTGTGTCCGCTGCGATATCCGGAGGCAGATCAAGCTCTTCCAGGAGCGGCACGAGATAGACGCAGCCGGTCTCCAGCACCGCACCATGGGTGAGATCGATCTCATGCAGGCCGGTCAGGTGCAGCCGTTGTTGCACCGTACGCTCCGGCCCGGGCAGGAAGCTTGCGCGAATGCGATGGGCAACCGTGCCCAGCCGTAGGTCGAGGCTCGCCGGCTGGATCTGATTGTTGTCGAGCGGCTTGGCGGGTCGGATATGCCTGGCTTCAACCAGCGCGGCAATCGCTTGTTCGGGCAGAATGCCGGTACCGTTGTGCGCGTCTGCCGCAGCCGCCATTGCCGAATGTGCCTTCGTGCGGGAATCGCTTCGCCGATCAAACTGGGGCAGAGCCTTATCGGAGCCCGCGCTTGACGCCAAGCCGCCGTTCTGAGACCTATGTGGATGGACGTGGTCATTTGAGCCGGCCGGCTTGCAGCCACGCTAAACAAAATCGCTAAAAGGCCGGGCATGGATGCGGAAAACGCCGCCTCTCCCGCCCGTCTCGACAGGAGGCGGATTTACCCGATGGACAAACTCAGCAAACACAATACGCCGGAGCCGGATGCCGCACAGGACCACGGTCCGGAACTAGCACAGTCTGACGCGCGTCTTAACCGCGGCTCCGATCAACTGCACGCCCCCGACGATGCCACGACGCTCGTGCATGCCGGACAGGAGCGCAGTCGCTACGGTGAGACTTCAGAGGCCCTCTATCTGACCTCGGGATTTGTCTATGACACCGCCGAAGATGCCGAGGCACGCTTCAAGGGTGAGCAGGACGGCTATGTCTATAGCCGCTATGGCAACCCTACCGTTTCGGTGTTTGAAGAGCGCATGGCGCAGTTGGAAGGCGCCGAAGCGGCCCGGGCCACAGCCAGCGGAATGGCAGCGGTACAGACCGCCATGCTGGGCCTGCTCAAGGCTGGTGATCACATCGTGGCCGCCAGGGCGCTGTTTGGGTCCTGCCGTTACATCATCGAGACCCTGCTACCGGATTTCGGCGTATCCTCGACGCTGATTGATGGCCGCGATCCCGCTGACTGGGAAGAGGCCATCCGTCCCGAGACAAAGCTGTTCTTCCTCGAAAGCCCGGCCAATCCGACGCTGGATCTTATTGACATCGAGGCAGTCACGCGGATCGGCAGGCCGCGCGGTATCCTCACAGTCGTGGACAACGTATTTGCGACGCCGATGCTGCAGAAGCCGATTGCCCTGGGCGCCGATGTGTGCATCTATTCAGCCACCAAGCATATTGATGGCCAGGGCCGATGTCTCGGCGGTGTAGTCCTGTCGACACGCGACATCATCGATGGTCGGATCAAGGATATCCTGCGTCACACCGGCCCATCGTTAAGCCCGTTCAATGCCTGGGTCCTGCAAAAGGGACTTGAGACACTGCCGCTGCGGGTCGAACGGCAATGCGCCAATGCAGCCGTGATCGCCGATCTTCTCGCCGAACACCCGGCAGTGAATTTCGTGCGCTACCCGGGCCGGATCGACCATCCCGACCATGCGCTTGCCAACCGGCAAATGCCCGGTGGGGGGTCGATGGTGGCGCTGGAGCTCAAGGGCGGAAAGGGAGCAGCCTTTCGATTCCTCAACGCACTGAAGCTTGTGCGCATCTCCAACAACCTCGGCGATGCCAAGAGCCTTGCCACCCATCCGGCAACCACAACACATCAGAGGTTGACCGAGGAAGCCCGCATTGAACTTGGCATCAGCCAGGGCATGTTGCGCCTGTCGGCCGGAATTGAAGGGGCCGCCGATCTGTGCGCCGATATAGAGGCTGCGCTCGACGCCGCCGTCGCGTAGAGTTCGCCGATGTTTGAAGCGACCACGCGCAATATCTCCGTCACGGTGGAGCCTGAGTACTGCACCGAACGCTCGGCGCCCGAGGACGGTGCCTATTTCTGGCTGTATACGATCACCGTGCGAAATCTGGGCACGGAAACCGTGCAGCTGATGACCCGACACTGGGAAATCACCGACGCCAATGGCCAGACACAGGTCGTGGATGGCCGCGGTGTGGTCGGTGAACAGCCGGTGCTGCCGCCTGACCAGGCCTTTCGCTACACATCCGGTGCGCCTTTGCCCACACCGACCGGGTTCATGCGCGGAACCTACGGCATGGCTGGCCCTGATGGTCGCGGGTTCGAGGTGGAAATTCCGGCCTTTTCGCTCGACAGCCCGTTTGCGCCCAACACACTGAATTAGGGCCCGTGACAGAGTTCCGTCCCATCCTGCTGGTCAACGGCTCTTTGCTTGCCCTGTTCGGTACGTTGATGCTGATCCCGGCCATGGTCGATGTGGCCTATGATGATCGGGACTGGGCGGTGTTCGTAGCCTCCGGTCTGGTCACAGTGTTCGTCGGTGTTCTGATGTGGGCCATCTCGCGTGGCGGTGGTGCGATCAGGATCAATACCCGTCAGGGTTTTATCATGACCACCCTGGCCTGGGTGATCCTGCCGGCGTTCGGATCGCTGCCGCTCATCTGGTCGGAGACGCAGATGGGCGTGTCCGATGCGTTCTTTGAAGCAATGTCGGGGATCACGACGACCGGTGCGACCGTGCTGGTTGGCCTTGAGGACCTGCCACCCGGCATCCTGACCTGGCGGGCGCTGCTTCAATGGATTGGCGGTCTTGGCATCATCGTCATGGGCATCGCCGTCTTGCCGATGCTTCAGGTTGGCGGCATGCAGCTATTTCGCGCCGAAGCCTTCGATGCGCCTGACAAAATCTTACCGCGGGCGAGCCAGATCGCATTCGTCATCATCGCCCTGTACTCCGGCGCCACACTGGCCTGCGCGCTCGCCTATGGCGCAGTGGGCATGAATGGCTTCGACGCCATCCTGCATGCCATGACAACGGTGGCGACCGGCGGCTTTTCAACCAAGGATGCCTCCATAGCCCACTTCCAGTCGCCCGGAGTCGAATGGGTGGCGATCACATTCATGATCGTCGGCAGTCTGCCCTTCCTGCTTTACGCCCAAGTGATCAGCGGCAACATCAGGGCATTGCTGGCTGATGATCAGGTGCGTGTGTTTCTCCTGTTGCTGGGCGGCTTCACGGTGCTTGTCTGGCAGTATCGTGCATTGGGTGCAACGGAGGCCATCAGCCTTCGTGAAACGCTGTTCAACATGACTTCGATAATGACTGGCACGGGCTATGCCAGCACCGACTATAATGGCTGGGGGCCATTTGCTGTCGTGGCGTTCCTGTTTGCCATGTGCATGGGCGGCTGCGCGGGTTCAACCTCCTGTGGGATCAAGACATTCCGTTTCATTGTCATCTGGGAGGATGTCCGGCAGCACATCTCGCGCATCCTGTCACCGTCGCGAATTCACGTGAAACGATACAACGGCCGGCCGCTGCGCGATGATGTTTCCGCTGCTGTGCAGAGCTTCTTTTTTGTCTATTTCGGCTCGATCCTTGTGCTGGCGGCTCTGCTGAACATGAACGGTCTCGACCCGATGACCGCGTTGTCGGGGGCTGCAACTGCGATCTCGAACGTTGGTCCCGGGCTTGGCGAAACCATCGGACCTGCAGGCAATTTCCAATCGCTCGACAATCTGTCGATCTGGCTTCTGTCCTTCGGCATGCTGCTTGGCAGGCTCGAACTGTTCTCCGTGCTGGTGCTGTTTCTGCCGCAGTTTTGGCGGCGTTGATTATTCCGCGGGTGCGGGCATCTGGCTCGGGAACCAGGCGCCCCACGCCGCCGCCGCGATGCGCCGCAGGTCATGCCCGATACCCATAATGGCTGGCACAAGGAACAGCACAAACAGGGTTGCAAATGCGAGGCCGAAAACCAGGGTCACCGCCATCGGCATCAGGAACTGGGCCTGAAGGCTCTTCTCAAACAGCAGTGGCGTAAGCCCGCCTACCGTGGTCAGCGAGGTCAGCAGCACGGCGCGAAACCGATCGCAGGATGCCATAACGACGGAAGTCTCAAGATCCTCGCCCCACCCCCGCCGCTCGACAGCCCGGGACACCAGGATGATGGAATCGTTGACCAGGATGCCGGACAGCCCAAGCAGACCCATGAGGCTAAGAATGGTGAGCGGAAATCCAAGCAGAAGATGCCCGACAAGGGCGCCGACGAAACCACACGGGATGATGAGCATCACCGCCAGTGGAAGTGAGTAGCTGGCAAATAACCACGCCAGAATAAGGTAGATGAGACCCAGCGCCACTAGTGCGCCGAAGCGCAGATCAGCAAAACTCTTACGGCGTTCCTCATCCCTGCCGGCGAACTCGTAGGCAAGCCCGTGAGAGCGCGCAATTGCTGGAACCGGGCCTGCCTGCAGCGCTGCGACCATCTCGGCCGGTGTGGTCACATTGGCATCGATGTCCGCAGACACTGACACGGTGGTCGCACCATTGATGCGCTGGATCGCAGAAAAACCCTGGCGTTCATCCAAGGACACGATTTCTGTCAGGGGCACGAAGATGCCCTGTGGGGACTTCAGAGAAAGGTTTTCGAGAGCGGCGAAACCGTCCTCTGGCTGGTCGCGTAGCACGCGGATGGTCACTTCATCCTCGCCTTCGGCAAAGCGGCGGGCGATCGCACCATCAAACGCATCGCGTACCTGTTGGCCAACCGATTGCAGCGTGAAGCCAAGCGCCGTGCCGCGTGGTTTAAGCGCCATGAAGATCTCCGGCTTTCCGTAAGCCAGATCATCGCCGATGTTGCTCACTCCGGCATAGCCAGCAAGCGCTTCGCGCAGTTCGAGGGCTGCCGTTTTCAGCACATCGGGCGATCCGCCGGATAGACGGACATCGAGATCACGCCCTGGCGGGCCGCCGCGCCGCTCCTGAATGGTCAACTGCTCGACCCCGGGGATGGTTGGCACAGCTTTTCGCCAGGCCCGCACGATGTCCGCGGTTCGCACCGTGCGGATCTCGGAAGCAGCCAGTTGAACGGTGATTTGAGCGGCATTCATGCCGCGTGTGTTGCCTGCTTTGCCGATTTCGGACATACGGGACTCAACCAGCGTTTCACCCTCGGGTGCCAGTCTCGCCGTCGCTACATCGAGAGCCTGGTCTATCTCGACGAGGACCGCCTCAACGCCTTCGCGCGGTGTGCCTGCCGCCATGACGATGTGCGCGTTGAGCGTCTCTCCTTCCGGACTAGGAAAGAACTGAAACCCGACGCGGCCGCCCATCACGGCGCCGATGGACAGGATAAGACTGGCGAGTGCCAGACCAAGCGTCGCGTAACGCCAGCGGAAGGCCACGCCTGCAACAGTGCGGAAGGACCCCATGCGCAAGCGCTCGAATCCACCATCAAACCAGCGCCTGAACCGGTTTGGCTGGCTCTGCTTCTTCGCGAGACTGTGTCTCAGGTGACCTGGAAGAACCAGGAATGATTCAATCAGACTCGCGGTGAGAGCTGCGATTACCACCATCGGCAGCGCCGACATGATCTGGCCGATCACATCGCGCACGAAGAACAGTGGCAGAAATGCCGCCTGGGTGGTCAGTATCGCGGCAAAGACCGGCCAGAACATCCGCCTGGCCCCAATCTCGGCAGCCAGCGGTGCAGGATCGCCTGCCGCATAGCGCGTGGCGGTATGTTCGCCAACGACAATGGCATCGTCGACAATGATGCCTAGCACCATGATCAGGGCAAACAGCGAGATCATATTGATCGACTGTCCGCTCAGCCACATGAAGCCGAGCGCGGCCATGACTGCTGCGGGGATTCCGACCGCAACCCAGAAGGCGATGCGTGCGTTGAGAAAGATGAATAGCGTAATCAGGACAAGGACCAGCCCCTGCGAGGCGTTGTTCACCAGGAGGCCGATACGGTCCTGCAGCCGGTCGGCGTAGATATCGTAGACAGTCACATTCAGTTCGGCCGGCAGGGTTGCCTCCAGGCCGTCGACATAGTCGAGAAACAGTTGGCGGCTCTGCAGCGTGTCCGAGGTGATCGAACGCTGCACAGCCAGTTCGATCGCTGGCAGGCTCTCGCGATAAGCACGCGTTTGGTCGTCGTCGAAGGTCGGCACGATGCGAGCAATGTCGCCGAGAAAGACCTTTTCGCCGCCCGTCCCTGATACGATCTCGATCGCCGCAAGGCTCGCGGGATCGTCCTCCACGGCGGTCGATCTCAGCTGTTTTTCGACAGCGCCTTCCAGCGTGCCGGATGGCATGTCACGGGTCGCCGCCCCGATGCGCTCGGCGATGTCGCCGATCGACAGACCCAGCCGGCGGAGTTGCCACTCGGGGATATCAATCCAGTATTCCCGGTCACGAAACCCGGCCATTTCAACCTTGTCGATCCCGGCCTCGAGGAGATCGTCGCGAATTTGCCTGGCGAAAGCCCGCAGGGCCGTTTCATCGAACGGACCCGAAAGCGAGAGTTTGCCAACCTGTTCATACCAGACCGTTCGGGAAACGACCGGTTCCTCGGCAGCCGGTGGTAGTGTGGTGATCGCGTCGATTGCCGTCTCCACATCGGTCTGCGCCTTTTGCAGATCGGCATCCTGGGCGAACTCAAGGTTGATCGAGGCGGCGCCCTCGCGCGCGTAGGACGTCATCTTGTCGAGATCATCGATGAACCGGATCGTGGGTTCGACAACCTGCAGGATGTTACGTTCGACATCCTCCGCACTGGCACCCGACCACTCGACCGTGACCGTGATTCTCGGCACGTCTATGGTTGGAAAGAACTGGGTATTCAGCCGCATCAAGGCGATGACGCCGAACAGGACCATCATCGCCATAATGAGATTGGCCGCGTTACGGTGATGGATGAAGAAGGCCAGCAGTCCGCCGGCGGAGGCTTCACCCGAGGGAGACTGTTCGCGCGCCTCGCTCACCGGACCGATACCTCGTCTGCGACCGGCGCGGTGAGACTGAGATCTTCGACCTTCAAGCCTTCGCCCGCTTCAGTGATGCGCGTGACAATGACACGGTCACCGTCGGACAAGGCTCCGCGGATCAGAAGATCATCACCCGAGCGGCCGATAATCTGAACGGTGCGGGCAGCAAGGCGGCCATCCCGGATCACGAAGACTTTGTCCGTGCCATAAAGCGCAGTGGCCGGAACCCTTGCCGCGTCACGGTAGACCTGATCGGCGATGGCGACCTCAACGAATGCACCCGGACGTAGCAACAGGCTGCCGGCTGAGAAGGCGCTTTCGTCGATCCGGGCGAAAACATCGACTCCGCCGCGGGTCGATTCAATTTCAGCGATTACGCGCTGGACGATCGCGGGAAAGCTCCTTGGAACGCCGCCAGCCCGCCAGGTGACGGTCACATCACGGCCGGTAACCGAACCACTTTCGTCGGCGATCCGGCCATACTGGTTGTCGGTGAGAGTGAAGCGCACATCGACAAATCGCCGGTCAATCAGGGTTGCCACAACGTCGTTGATGGACAGAAGTCGACCGCGTTCCGCATTTGCGGATGTCACGGCAGCATCGAATGGTGCGTTCAGAACGGTGTTATCAAGATTGCGTTCCGCGTAGGTGACTTTCCAGTCGAGCCTGTCGATGACGGCCTGCTGCTGAACAGCGCGTGCGCGATCAATATCGAGCTGGTTCTCACGCTGGCTCAGCGCTTCCTGACTGGAGGTGACCACAAGAAGCCGATCATCGGCGGACTTTTGAGACAGTGCACCGCGTTCGGTGAGCTCCTCGACGCGGGCAAGGTCCCGCTCGGCGATTTCAAGCTGCGTGCGAGCGCTTTCGATCAAGTCCATTTCGAGCGCGATCTTGGCGCTGATCTCATTGAGTCGAGCCTCGGCCTCTGCTCGATTGGCTTTGGCTTCGCGCAGTGCGCCCTGATAGTCGAAACGGTCGACCCTGAGCAGTTGCTCGCCTTCAGCCACCACGCCACCCTCCTGCAGGGCGGGGTTCATCCATACGACCTCGCCTGCGACCAGTGCACGAAGTTCGGCGCGACGGGCCGCAACGGCGGTCCCGTAGAGCGTCAGTTCAGGGCGATGATCTGTCAGCTCGATGGCGAGCGTGTTTACGGCATAGCTGCGCTCAACGACGGGACGGGCCGGGACCTCGGGCTTGGTGTCGCGCAGCCACATCAGGCCAGCTGAAGCGGCACCAACGAACGCCAATGGCAACACGGCCTTCAGTGCCAGCTTCCCTGCACCAGCAAACCACGAGCCTGACTTGCTGACAGCCTCGCTTTGTCGTTCTGGTGATGATGTGTCCGAGTTCTTGCTCAATCTCTTCGCCCATCTGGCGGTGCGCTGCGATACGTGACGGCTTTTTCGATCAGATAACGCACAAGCCCAGCCGATCTTACGCCCGACTGGTTAGGCGCACATGCGTAGCGCTTAGCATATGGCTCGCATTCTATGCTGAGCACCTGAACCGGCTCTGAATAGGGTTCAATTGTGCAGGATCAGTTGGACTTGCCGATTTCAGCAGGATCAAAGCGGTACTCCCGCGCGCAGAACTCGCAAACGACGACGATCTGACCGTCATCATCATCGAGTCCTTCCCGCTCGTCGGCTGAGAACTGACCCAAGATTCCGGCAATGCGCTTACGCGTGCAACGGCAGGCATGCTCTAATGGTTGTCCATCGAAAACCCGAACGCCTTGCTCATGATAGAGCCGGTAGAGCACGGCCCCGGGCGGAATGTCGGGATCAATCAGCTCGTGATCCTCGGTGGTCTCCGCAAGCAAGCGCGCGGTCCGCCAAACATCCGGCTCATCGGTTGGATCCTCGGCAATGCTGGCGCCCTCGGGCGGATCACCAGGATGAAGATCCGGCATCCTTTCGGGCATTCCCTCCGGCAGGTACTGAACGATCAGGCCACCCGCACGCCAATGGGGGGTAGCGTCAACGGCGCCCGTTGCGGATCCGCGATGGGCCAGCGCAGCAGCCAGCCGAACCTGCGTTGGGATTTGCTCCGACTGGGCGAAGTAGGCATGTGCGGCCTGCTCAAGACCGGCAGTGGCATCCAGAGCGACAACACCCTGATAGCGGCTGGTGTGGGGACCCTGATCAATCGTCATCGCCAGCGTTCCCTTGCCCAGCAGGCTGGCAGTACTGGCATTGGTGCCCAGCGCGTCAATTTCTGCTTTGTTGTGACGCAAGCAGGCCCGGAACTGACCGGGTGTTTCAAAGTCAACGACAAGCATCGAAATGGGTCCGTCGGTCTGCGTCTGAAGAATGAAGCGACCTTCGAACTTCAGCGAAGCCCCAAGCAGAGCCGTGAGCGCAATGGCTTCAGCCAGAACGCGCGCAACAGGTTCCGGATAGCCGTGCCGTGAGAGGCTCTCGTCCAGAGCCGGTCCGAAGCGGACAATCCGGCCGCGCGCATCCAGTGATGGCACAGTGAACGGTACGACGATGTCGTCTAAGGCAACATCGAGCGAGGTTTGGGCAGCGTCCGGAGCCGTCGCCGATAGGTGCTGCAGATCACGTTCATCGTCGGTGGCCATGGTCAGGCGGCAGTTGCCTTGGTCGTTCTGGCGCCCGGCAGGTCCGCACCTAAACACCACGCTAGGATGCCCTTCTGAGCGTGCAAACGGTTTTCGGCACCATCAAACACGACCGACTGAGGCCCATCCATAACGCTGTCCGTGACTTCCTCGCCGCGATGTGCGGGCAGGCAATGCATGAACACGGCGTCCTTGGCGGCTGCCGCCATAAGCCGGTCATTGACCTGATAAGGTTGCAACATGTTGTGCCGCCGCGCGCCCTCCACATCGCCCATGCTGACCCACGTGTCGGTCACCACACAATCGGCGCCATCCACTGCGGCAAAGGGATCGGTTGTCCATTCAACATTGGCGCCGATGGCCTTGGCATGTTCGAACACACCTTCCGAGGGTGCGAGCTCCTCAGGCGTCGCAAGGCGCAATGTGAATCCGAAACGCGCCGAGGCATGAATCCAGGACTGCGTGACATTGTTGGTATCACCGGTCCAGGCGACAACGCGACCAGCGATCGGACCACGATGCTCCTCGAAGGTCATCACGTCGGCCATCAGCTGGCAGGGATGGGAGTCGCGCGTCAATCCATTGATCACAGGAACAGTGGCAGCACTTGCCAGCCGACTCAGTGCATCATGATCGAGGATCCGGATCATGATGCCATCGACATAGCGTGACAGCACCCTGGCTGTGTCCTCGAGCGACTCGCCACGGCCAAGCTGCATCTCATCGGCGCCGAGTACGATCGTCTCACCGCCAAGCTGGCGCATAGCAACATCGAACGAGACCCGGGTGCGGGTCGATGGTCGTTCAAAAATCATCGCAAGCACCTGCCCAGCGAGAGGCTTGCCAGCAAGGGCACGCTCTGCCGGCGAGGTCTCTTTTGTCTCGCTCTTCATGATGCGGCTCGCATCGAGGATAGCGCGCAGATCGGTTGCCGGCAGCTCGGTAAGATCAAGAAAATGCCGCGTTGATGCCGGTTCTCCGCTGGAACCGGAATGGGATTGCTGGTCAGTCATTTCGATGACTCCGTGCAATGAATCCAGATGCACGCGTTTGCCGCGTCGCATATCAGTTTCGAATGGGATCAGCCGTTGGCTGCGATCTGGTCCTGTCGCTGCGATGCAGCTTCTGCGGTCACCTCAGAGAATGACCGGTCGAGGCGAGCGACCGCTTCATTGATCTCGTTGTCGGTGATGATCAACGGTGGCAGCAAACGGATAACGTTCTCACCGGCAGCCACGGCCAGAAGGTGATTTGATCGGAGCCGGGCGACGAAGTCGCGGCTATTGACGCTGTCGCGGCATTTGATTCCTTGCATCAACCCGACGCCGCGGATCGTCTCGATATGCTCCGGATGATCATCCGCCAGCCTCGCGAGCGCCTGCTTCAACCGCAGGCCCGCGTCTTCGACATGCTGTAGAAAGTCGTCGTCCAGAACGACATCGAGCACGGCATTGCCGACTGCGCAGGCAAGCGGATTGCCGCCATAGGTCGAGCCGTGGGTCCCGACGGTCATTCCAGATGCGGCGTCTTCCGTTGCAAGGCAAGCGCCTAACGGAAAACCGCCGCCAATAGCTTTGGCGACTGCCATGATGTCAGGTGTAATGCCGGCCCATTCATGCGCGAACAGCTTGCCCGTGCGGCCCATGCCACACTGAACCTCATCGAGAATGAGAAGGATGCCGTGCTCGTCACACAGATCCCGCAACTCCCTGAGGAATTCGTTTGGTACGGGACGCAATCCGCCCTCGCCCTGAATTGGCTCTATCAGGATGCCCGCGGTATGGTCGTTGATTGCCGCCTTGAGCGCATCAAGATCGTCGAACGCCACCTGGTCGAAACCGTCGAGATTGGGGCCAAACCCTTCGAGGTACTTCTCCTGTCCACCGGCGGCGATTGTCGCCAGCGTGCGGCCGTGGAAGGCGCCTTTGAAGGTAATGATGCGATTACGCTCGGGATGGCCCTTCGACCAGTGATAGCGGCGGGCCATCTTGATGGCGCATTCAAGCGCCTCTGCACCCGAATTGCCGAAGAAGACACGGTCCGCGAACGTCGCGTCACAAAGGCGCGCACCCAGCCGTTCCTGTTCAGGAATCCGGAAAACGTTGGAGACATGCCAGAGCTTGGCTGCCTGTTCGTTGACGGTCGCGACAAGATGCGGATGGGCGTGCCCTAGCGCGTTCACTGCAATCCCGGCAGCGAAATCCAGGTAGTTCTCTCCGTCGGCGGTATAGAGCCACGCACCCTCACCGCGCTCAAAAGCCAGATCAGCACGGGCGTAGGTCGCAAGAAGAGGTGAACCAGAAGTGTCTGCGGCGATGTTCATCAGCTTTCATCCCGTTGCCAGGATAATGCTGGAACAGCGGTCGCTTCGCCTATGCCCAGCTTGGGGAAGGTCGTCGCGAAAACCCGAGGGATACCGTTCCAGCGTTCCCAAAAACGAAAGAAGCCGCCAAGTCTGGCGGCCACTTGAGCACGCATATTACGGTCCGCTTCCTGCAAGTCAATCAACCCACGGCCGAGAGGCCATGGCGCGAGAACCTGGACGTGTGATTGGCGCGCCTAATGATCGCGAATGATCAGTCCAAATGGGGAAAATGTTGTTTCCTCGACCAAGGACTCTTGCGGGCGAGTCTAGGGCTATTGTAGCTTGCCCGCGCTGACCACGAGATTTAGTGGCCAGTGTCAGTTTGCACCCAAGATTACTGCGTTTCCCGCGTGTTTGGCGGGAGGGCGGGCTCGATGCGGCGAGCCCCAACCCTATTGGATTCGGATTCGCGGTTTGTGGTGTTGCTGGACGAAACGTTGGGGCAGCCGAGCGACGGGGCTGCCTTCGGTGAACTGCGGAACCGGCGAGGAGGCCACCTCATGTCTTGGACTGAAGAACGAGTTGAACTGCTCAAAAAGTACTGGGCCGACGGACTGAGTGCGAGTCAGATCGCGAACGAGTTAGGTGGAGTGACGCGCAACGCAGTGATCGGCAAGGTACATCGACTCGGACTTGCGGCGCGCGCCAAGAGCACCAGAACGAATTCGACGCCCCGGCCACGCAAGCCACGCAACACCACGCGTGAGACGGTAGCGAGGCCACGCTTCTCCGGAAATGCCGCACTCAAGACCGAAGCGGTCGCCGATCCGGACATGGCTCCCGAACCGGTGCCGTTGCGGGTTGTCCATGAAGAACTCTACATCCCGCCGGAGGAGCGTGCGAGCATCCTGACGCTGACCGAAACGCGGTGCCGTTGGCCGATCGGCGATCCGACGCATGAAGATTTCTACTTCTGCGGCCGCACATGTGACGCCTCAGATTCCTATTGCAAGCACCATGCGGCTATCGCTTTCCAGCCCAACTCGGATCGCAGACGGCGTTCTGCTGGGCGCTGAGCCGCCCACTATTCGATCAGACCTGGCTCAGGAGCTGGACCGAAAAATTCGGTCCAGCCTTCATTGTAGTCCCGCGATTTCTAGGGGATGGTCAGGCGCTTTGCGCGCCAAACTGATCATCAAACGCATAACCCGCGCCGCGCCCGGTGCGGATCGGGTCGCGCGAGCGACCGCGATTGATGGCCTTTCGCAGTCGTCCGACATGCACATCGACCGTGCGTTCGTCGACATAGACATCACGACCCCAGACGCCGTCGAGCAGTTGTTCACGGGAGAACACTCGCCCCGGCGTCTGCATAAGGAATTCCAACAGCCGAAACTCGGTCGGGCCAAGGTGGATTTCGCGACCGTTGCGCGCCACCCGGTGGGTTTCGCGGTTGAGCTCGAGATCGCCTGAACGAAGAACACCGGAAATGAGCTTTGGTTTGGTTCGGCGCAGGATCGCCCTTACACGACCGATCAGCTCAGGTATTGAGAACGGCTTGACGACATAGTCGTCGGCCCCAGTCGCAAAGCCACGGAGGCGTTCGGTCTCCTCACCGCGGGCCGTCAGCATGATGATCGGCAGGCGCTCAGTTTCCGGTCTTGCCCGCAGTCGGCGGCACAGCTCAATGCCCGAAATGCCCGGTAACATCCAATCGAGCAGCAACAAGTCAGGCAGCGCTTCGCGCAGCCGCGTTTCTGCTTCGTCGCCGCGCGCCACGGAATCCACGTCATAACCTTCGGCTTCAAGGTTGTAGCGGAGCATCAGCGTCAGCGGCTCTTCATCCTCAACAATGAGGACCTTGGCGTTCATGGCGGTCTCTTCGTTTCAGGCTGTTGTGCTGTGCTGTCCGCTTCTGTCAGACGGATGCCCGACGGTTATTCCTTGCTACCTGGTATGACAGCGCCGACCGGTGCGTCGGAGAGCTCATCCACTTTGGTGCGTTTGGCGTTCATGTTCTCGCCCGTGACCAGGTAGTAGACGGTCTCGGCGATGTTGGTTGCGTGATCACCGATACGCTCGATGTTCTTGGCGGCAAAAAGCAGGTGCGTACACAGCGTGATGCTGCGCGGGTCCTCCATCATATAGGTCAGCAACTCGCGGAAGATTGAGGTGTAGATGGCGTCAAGATTGCGGTCGCGATGCCATACATCGGTGGCCAGCGCTACATCGCGCCGGGTGTAGGCGTCGAGGATATCTTTGAGCTGTTGCAGCGCGATATCGCTCAGATGCTCAATGCCAAGAATGATCTTTGGTGGCTGATATTCCTCGCGGATCACGGTCACCCGTTTGGCAACATTCTTGGCCAGATCGCCAACCCGTTCGAGATCGCTGCTGATCTTATTCGCAGCCATTATCTCTCGCAGATCCGATGCCATGGGCTGGCGGCGGGCAATCATCTGGATCGCCAGGTCCTCGATCTCCGCCTCGATGTTGTCGATTTGCTGGTCAGTCAGGATCACCTTCTCGGCAAGCTCGTGGTCGCGCTTACGCAAGGCTAAAATCGCGTTGGTGAGTGCCTGTTCGGCCAGACCGCCCATTTGAGCGATGCGCACCGCAAGATTGTCCAGCTCCTCGTCATAGCGCGAGACGATGTGATCGGACTGCGTGACATTGCCGTTCGATGTCGCTGACATGGGGCCTGTTTCCTTGAAATTCGGTGTGTGCGCCCTTCGGACGCTCGCGTTGAAAGGTCAAAGATAACCGGGTTCAGCCGAAGCGACCCGTGATGTAGTCCTGAGTCCGCTTTTCTTGCGGGTTGGTGAAAATCCGGTCGGTGTCGCCAACCTCGACAAGGATGCCAAGGTGGAAGAAGGCGGTGCGTTGTGAGACACGGGCCGCCTGCTGCATCGAGTGGGTCACGATGACGATGGCGTAGTTTTCACGCAGTTCGTCGATCAGTTCCTCGATTTTGGCAGTAGCGATCGGGTCAAGCGCCGAACAGGGCTCGTCCATCAGGATGACTTCAGGATTGACCGCTATTGCGCGGGCAATGCACAGGCGCTGCTGCTGGCCGCCAGACAGACCGGTTCCCGGCTCGAAGAGACGGTCCTTCACTTCTTCATACAGACCGGCTTTCTGGAGGCTGGAAACAACAATCTCCTCAAGGTCGGTCTTGTTGCGAGCCAGCCCGTGGATCCGTGGACCATAGGAGATGTTCTCGAAGATCGATTTGGGGAACGGATTGGGTTTCTGGAACACCATCCCGACCCTGGCCCTGAGCTCCACCACGTCGAGGTCCTGATTGTTGATGTCCTCGCCATCCATCTCGATACGGCCGGTCACGCGGCAGACATCAATGGTGTCGTTCATCCGGTTGAGGCACCGCAGGAAGGTCGACTTGCCGCAGCCCGATGGTCCGATCAACGCCGTTACCTGTTTGTTGCCGATATCCAAATCGACGTCGAACAAAGCCTGTTTGTCGCCATAGAACACGCCGACGTCCCGCGCGCTCATCTTGACGTCTTCGGGCGGCTCGCCGCTCATGATCGGATATTTGATGCCGGCTTCGGTCGTGCTCATCGATTACTCCCTGAAACAGCCCATCGGACTGCAAGCTTGATTACCAGCGGCGTTCGAAACGACGGCGCAGGATGATGGCAGTGATGTTCATAACCGCCAGAAAGGCCAGCAGCACAATGATCGCGCCGGACGTGCGCTCGACGAAGGCGCGTTCAGCCTGGCCGGCCCACATATAGATCTGCACCGGCAGGGCAGTGGCCGGGTCCATCGGTGTACCGGGAAACTCGACAACGAAGGCGACCATGCCGATCAGCAGCAGCGGCGCCGTCTCGCCAAGTGCCTGGGCGAGGCCAATGATGGTGCCAGTCAAGATACCTGGCGCAGCCAGCGGCAGCACATGGTGGAAGACCATCTGCATTTTTGATGCACCCATCCCGAGTGCCCCTTCCCGGATGGAGGGCGGCACGGCCTTCAAGGCAGCGCGGGTCGCAATAATGATCGTTGGCAGCGTCATCAGAGTCAGCACAAGCCCACCCACTAGTGCCGCTGATCGAGGAAGGCCAACGAAGTTGATGAAGATCGCCAGACCGAGCAGGCCGAACACAATGGACGGCACGGCGGCAAGATTGTTGATGTTGATTTCAACCAGATCGGTCCAGCGGTTCTTGGGCGCAAACTCCTCAAGATATATCGAAGCTGCAACGCCAATCGGCAGGGCCAGCACCAGCACGATCGCCATCATGTAGATCGACCCCATGATGGCAACACCCATGCCGGCTGATTCAGGGCGGGTCGAGGACGGGTTCGTAAACAGACCGGTATTAAACCGACCGGTCAGGGTTCCCTGCTCGGCGAGCTGGTTCATCCAGCCTACCTGGCGATCATTGATCCTGCGACGGCTCTCGTCGACGGACAGGTCGAACTGACCTTTAAAGCCAGAGTCGATGTCTCCGTGCGCTAAAAGCCAGACCGTCTGCGTTGTCCCGATGATGTCGGGATTGGCCACCACCATGTTTCTCAGGATGGCCCGGTTGCCGGCCGACAACATGCCCTGAACATCGCGCATCGCGGCGCGATCTTCAGGATCAACACCCAACTCGCGCGCCAGAGCATCCCGCGCCAGATTGGGATAGTTCGCAGTGAGAATCTGCATCGACGAGGTGTCGCGCGTGCCCTGAGGGTCGATGACCTGCTCATCGAAAGTGACATCAAGCTGCAGCGAGGTCTGCTGGAACGCGGTGTAGCCATTGGAGACAATGGTGAAGAGCAAGAACAGCAAGAAGAAAACACCGAGCGCGATGGCGAACAGCCCATAGGCCTTGAAGCGGCGCTCGGCGGCATAGCGCCTTTTGAGTCCGATATCGCGACCGCCGATACCGCGGGATTGAGGCATAGCAGGAGCGCTTACGTCTGATGTGATGTCAGCCATTACTCGTACTGCTCCCGATATTTGCGAACGATATGCAACGCATAGGCATTGAGGCACAGCGTGATGAAGAACAGCGTGATGCCGAGCGCGAACGCCACCAGAGTCTGTGGCGATGTAAATTCAAGATCGCCGGTAAGCTGACTGACGATCTTCACCGTCACCGTTGTCATGGCTTCGAATGGATTGACGGTGAGCCGCGCTGCGATGCCGGCGGCCAGCACCACGATCATGGTCTCGCCAATGGCGCGCGATGCGGTGAGCAGCAAGGCAGCGACAATGCCTGGAAGCGCGGCTGGCAGGATGACCCGCTTGACGGTTTCTGAATGGGTGGCACCCAGGCCGAACGAGCCATCGCGCATCGCTTGGGGGACCGCGTTGATAATGTCATCGGAGAGCGAGGACACGAACGGGATCAGCATGATGCCCATGACAAGGCCGGCGGTTAACACGCTGGTGGCCGATATGAAGGGGGCGAAGTCGCCGGTCATCAGTCCGGCTATGTTGGCGCTGAGATCGCGCAACAACGGGCCCATCGTGATCAGCGCAAAGAAGCCATAGACGATGGTCGGGATGCCGGCGAGGACCTCGAGCAACGGCTTGGCCACCGAGCGAAACTTTGGGCCGGCATACTCGGACATGTAGATCGCCG
>JBCDCP010000033.1:0-25153 GCA_039181495.1 Pseudomonadota bacterium
CTCATAGGTCTTGGCGGCGAGGACTTGCTAGAGGGGGGATTGGGCGACGACATTCTTCGCGGTGGAGCGGACAGCTACACGCTCGATGGTGGCGGAGGCAAAGATCTCTTTGTCTATGGCCTCGGAGATTTTGGCGGTGGCGCGATCGACCAGATCAACAATTTCGAGTTCGGTCTCGATGCGTTTGACCTCTCCGCGCTGTTGGATTCGGCCTTCGATCCACAGACCGATCCAATCGCCGAGTTCGTCTCAGCCCAGCGCTCCGGGAACTCTGTGTTCGTCTTCGCCGACCCTGATGGCCTGATCGGAGAAGGCTCCCAAGTGGTCTTGGCCGAGATACTGAATGCATCACCGAGCGCAACTGACGTAACCATCTTCTACGATGTCGGCGCATCAATCTCAGTGCCAATTACGCCTGAAGGCGCACTCACCTGACACGCCGTAATTCTCAGTGATGCACTCAGCACAAACGAAAAAGGCGCCCTACCCTGGGCGCCTTTTTCCGTTTGCCCCACTAACAAGAATATCGGGGGCGAGGTCGTGCTGCCTGGCTCAATAGTCGCGGACGAAAACCCGCTGAACCTTGCGCCAGAATGACTCCACCTGGCAGGCAACCTCGGCCGACCGATGCAGATCAATCGCACGGGACCGCATGGCGGCCCGACCGATGAGAAGGTCTGTCAGCATCGCGATCTCCCATTCTATGTGCCCGCCGGAACCCGGCCGACCCGGTTTGTGTCTTGCCCCGACAACCGTACGCGTTACGATCCTAGGGCTTGATTAGGAGCACTGTGTGCGCTTCATTGCCAATATGTGCACCAGGTGCGGTTTTGTAAAGATCAAAAACGCACCTCGTGCATATTTGTTGCAACAAATCGTGTCTAAATCGTAAACAGCTAAGCGGCGTAAGGGTAAGCGGAAGCGATGGCGCACTCGAAAAGTGCCAGCATGACACCGGATCAATTCCGGCAATGGCGCAAGAGACTGGGGCTAAAACAGAAGGAAGCAGCCGATCAGCTCGGACTGAAAAAGCGTGTCATTCAGTACTATGAGAAGGGCACGCGCGACGGGAAGAAGGTCGAGATTCCCAAGACCGTTCGCCTCGCCTGCTATGCATTGGCCGCCGGTGTTGATGATTATGATGGCCAGGCAACGACGCCATCTCGGAATGGAGCCGGCGACGACGATCATTCCGCTGTCCTGAAGCCCGCCGAAGGGCGTCCCTCGGAAGACACGACCAAGGCCTCAGCCGAAACAACCCACACCGCCGGTGAATAGCGCACAAACGGCCTTTGACCCGGCCGCCGTTTGACCTATAAGCCGCTCTCAGCCTTGAACAACTCCAGCATCGGCAGAATCGCCTGAACGCACACTATGTGCGGAGCCGGTCTGCGCGCGAGCAAAGATGCCCAAACGCACCGACATCGAAACCATCCTCATCATTGGGGCAGGACCGATCGTGATCGGACAGGCCTGCGAATTCGACTATTCCGGCACGCAGGCCTGCAAGGCATTGAAGGCCGAGGGCTACCGGATCGTCCTGGTCAACTCCAATCCGGCCACGATCATGACAGACCCTGATTTGGCCGACGCGACCTACATCGAACCGATTACTCCGGAAGTGGTCGCCAAGATCATTGCCAAGGAGCGTCCGAAGACCTCCGGTGGCTTCGCTCTGCTGCCCACAATGGGCGGGCAGACAGCACTCAACACGGCATTGAGCCTTAAGCGGATGGGCGTCCTGGACGAACATCATGTCGAGATGATCGGCGCCGACGACACCGCCATCGACAAGGCGGAGGATCGCAAGCTGTTCCGCGAGGCGATGCATCGCATCGGGCTCGATACGCCAAAGTCGGTCCTTGCCAACGCGTCTGACGTCAAGAACGACGACAAACTCAAGTATCGCGCTAGCGTCGAGCAGATCGAGAGCCGCGGCACGGATTCTGATCAGATCACCAAAGCCAAAGCCGAGTTCGACCGCGCGTGGCGCAGCGAAGAGCCGGAACGCCGCAAACGCTATCAGGAGAAGGCGCTGATCGAGGCGCTGGAAGCGCTGCAGGTCGTTGGTCTGCCAGCCATTATCCGGCCATCCTTCACGCTTGGCGGAACCGGCGGCGGCATTGCCTACAACAAGGCTGAATTCATCGAGATCGTTGAACGCGGCCTCGACGCCTCTCCGACCTCAGAGGTGCTGATCGAGGAATCGGTGCTCGGCTGGAAAGAGTTCGAGATGGAAGTTGTCCGCGATCGTGCGGACAATTGCATCATCGTCTGCTCAATCGAGAACGTCGACCCGATGGGCGTGCACACCGGCGATTCCATCACAGTCGCACCGGCTCTGACCCTGACGGACAAAGAATACCAGGTGATGCGCAATGCCTCCATCGCAGTCTTGCGCGAGATCGGGGTGGAGACTGGTGGATCGAACGTTCAGTTCGCCATTAATCCCGAGAACGGCAGGCTCGTCGTCATCGAAATGAACCCGCGTGTTTCGCGATCCTCGGCACTCGCCTCAAAGGCGACCGGTTTTCCGATCGCCAAGATCGCAGCCAAACTCGCAGTTGGCTACACACTGGACGAACTCGAGAACGACATCACCGGCGGCGAAACACCGGCGAGCTTCGAGCCGACCATCGATTATGTCGTCATAAAGATTCCCCGCTTCGCATTTGAGAAGTTCCCCGGTGCTGAACCGCTGCTGACCACGTCAATGAAATCGGTCGGCGAAGTCATGGCTATCGGCCGGAACTTTGCCGAGTCTCTGCAGAAGGCTCTGCGTGGGCTCGAGACCGGTCTGACGGGGTTAAATGAAGTCGTCATCGAGGGAATCGGAGAAGGTGACGACAAGAATGCGATCCGCGCAGCGCTTGGAGCGCCCACGCCTGATCGGCTGCTGAAAGTGGTTCAGGCGCTGAGACTGGGCGCCACGACCGAGCAGATTGTCCAGTCATGTGCCTACGATCCTTGGTTCATTGACCGTTTTCGCGAGATCGTCGACCTGGAAGAGCGTGTACGCGCTCATGGCGTCCCGCAATCGCCTGAGTTGCTGCGTCATCTCAAGAGTATGGGCTTCTCAGATGCGCGGCTTGCCGAATTGTCAGGCCTGTCGGAATCATCCGTCGCGAAGATGAGGCGCGATCTCGATGTGCACCCCGTCTACAAGCGCATTGACACTTGCGCGGCCGAATTCGTCTCCACGACGCCTTACATGTACTCGACCTATGAACGCAGCTTTATTGGTGCGCCGGCCGATGAGGCGGACCCCAGCGATGCCAAGAAGGTCATCATTCTGGGCGGCGGACCAAACCGGATCGGTCAAGGCATTGAATTCGACTACTGCTGCTGCCATGCGGCATTCGCATTGGCAGATGCCGGCTATGAGTCGATCATGGTCAACTGCAATCCTGAAACGGTCTCGACGGACTATGACACCTCCGACCGGCTCTACTTCGAGCCGCTAACCGCCGAAGATGTGCTGGAGATCGTCCACCGCGAGTCAAGCAACGGCTCACTTCACGGTGTCATCGTACAGTTTGGCGGTCAGACCCCGCTCAAACTGGCAGGCGCGTTGCAGGTCGCCAATGTGCCCATTCTTGGCACCTCACCCGACGCCATCGATCTTGCCGAAGATCGCGACCGCTTTCAGAAACTGCTGCATCGCTTGCAATTGCGCCAACCCAACAATGGCATTGCCCAGTCCGTTGACGACGCACGCCGAATTATTAGCCAGATCGGCTTCCCGGCAGTCATCCGCCCATCCTACGTGCTGGGCGGGCGCGGAATGGAGATTGTCCATGATCAGGGGCAGTTTGACCGCTATATCAGCGAGGCCGTGACCGTCTCGGGATCAAGCCCGGTTCTCATTGACGGCTATCTCACCGATGCCATCGAGGTCGATGTCGACGCGCTGGCCGACGGGACAGATGTGCGCATTTGCGGGATCATGGAACACATTGAGGAAGCGGGCATCCATTCAGGCGATTCTGCCTGCTCGCTGCCACCGCACTCGTTGTCGCCTGCCCTGCTTGACGAGATCGGCCGTCAAACCGCCGAACTTGCGCGGGGGCTCGGCGTGGTCGGTCTCATGAACGTGCAATATGCGATTAAAGACGACGACATCTATGTCCTCGAGGTCAATCCGCGCGCAAGCCGCACGGTGCCCTTCGTCGCCAAGGCAATTGGTGTGCCGATTGCCAAGATCGCCGCACGGATCATGGCCGGTGAGAAGCTCGAACAGTTCCCGTTCAGTGCCGATGGTCTCGATCATATCGCGGTCAAGGAAGCCGTCTTCCCGTTTGCTCGCTTCCCCGGCGTCGATACGGTTCTCGGTCCGGAAATGCGCTCCACCGGCGAAGTCATGGGTCTGGCCCGCGACTACCCGCTGGCCTTTGCCAAGAGCCAGCTGGCAGGCGGCACGCGTGTGCCAATCAGCGGAAGCGCCTTCATCTCAGTGCGCGATCAGGACAAGGCTCGTATCCTGCCGGCAGTCAGGAGCCTCACCGAAGCAGGCTTCGGCATTCTCGCAACCGGAGGGACCCAGCGTTTCCTCGTTGAAAACGGGGTGGATGCCAGCAAGATCAACAAGGTGCTTGAGGGCCGTCCGCACATTGTCGATGCCATCCAGAACGGCGAAGTCGCAATCGTCATCAACACCACTGAGGGAACCAAAGCGTTGGCCGACAGCCGTTCGCTGAGACGAGCCGCGCTGCAGCACAAGGTGCCCTATTACACGACGATTGCAGGCGCTGTGGCTGCCGTACGTGGGATCGAAGCCATGCGTGCAGGCAGTCTTGTGGTTGAACCCTTGCAGGACTACATCGCTGTCCGCCAGGCGTCGTAAGCCGGCCATCCCCGTCCACAAACTCGGAAGAGTTGGCGCAGATTGATTTTGCGTCGGGCGAGAAAATTTGAAACGCTGTCGGTTCGGCATTGTCACAAAGCCGGTCGGCACCCGCATTTAAGACTGGATTATTGTCCGATGGAAAAGATCCCGATGACAGCTGGCGGCTATGCCGCTCTCGATGAGGAATTGCGCCGCCGCAAGACAACGGATCGCCCCGCCATTATCCAGTCGATCGCCGAAGCGCGTGCCCATGGCGATCTTTCCGAGAATGCCGAATACCATGCCGCGAAAGAGCAGCAGGGACTGAATGAGGCGCGCATTTCGGAACTCGAGGAACAACTCGGACGCGCCGACATCATCGATGTCGGAAAGCTGTCCGGCGAAACCATCAAGTTCGGGGCAACGGTTACTCTGATCGATGAGGATTCAGAGGAAGAGCGTGTCTATCAGATCGTTGGTGACGCCGAGGCAGACGTCAAACAAGGCAAGGTCTCGATTTCTTCACCGCTCGCGCGTGCCCTGATCGGCAAGGCGTCGGGAGATGGCGTCGAAGTTTCCGCGCCCGGTGGTGCCCGCTCTTACGAGATCGTCAAAGTCGCTTTCATCTGATCTGGCTTCAAGCGCGCCGCCCAATGAGGATGACCTGCGCAGCGGAGTGGCCACGATGAACGGTCGTGTTCAGCCCCGCTGTCTCAAGAAGAGGCTGACAGGCCTCAACCGTTTCCTCGCCCTGACGTTCCGCACTGCAGTCGACAGCGATGAAACCTGTACGCTTGAGCGTTTCGCCTGCCCCGGACAAGACTTCGGGTTCCGCGCCCTCGGCATCGAGTTTGATAACGTCGATGCGATCCAGACCCGCACGGTCCGTAGCAGCGTCGAGAGGGGTAACCGGTAGCTGCACACGAGGCAGTGATGCGGTGTCAGCATCTCTCGGCGGGATCAGCGAACTATCGGCATCTGCCGGTGCCAGATAGAATGGTACCTCGCCCTCTTCGGCGCCTAGCAACGTGTGTGTTGCCTCAAATCCGTGCCGTCTGGCGTTGCGGGCCAGTGCCGCGAAAACATGTGGGTCAGCCTCAAAGGCATAAGCCTTTGCGCCGCGCGAAACCGCGTGCAAGCTGACCTCGCCAATATTCGCGCCGAGATCGAGAAACACAGCGTCCGACCAGGATCCTGGGTACTGATCGAGGCAATATTGTCGCGCTGTTTCCGTGCATCGGGGGAGGATTCCGCCCGAGAACCGGCCCCACCGGTTGTCAGGGAAGACGTCGATCGTTGAGGCGTAATCGCGAACCTCAAGGAATGGACCATCGGCGGACAGACGCATGGTAGCCGGCGATTTTCCGCGGACCTTGCGCGACAGATTCTTCAATCTGTGTTGGAGGAGCCGACCCGGCGTTATGGCCGGCGGCGGGGTAAGATCAGCAATTAGCTCGGGCATTCGTATCACGGTTCTGGAAATCGGAACGTCGGTGCAACTAGTCCTTGGGTCTAGTCAATGGGAACTGCACCAACGCTCTTGGTTTGCCGTATCGTCAGCAGCGTACGCACGCTCTCGACGTTTTCGGCTTTTGTCAGTTCGTCCATAACAAAGTCCTGCAAGGCTGTGACGTCTGGTGCAACGCATCGCAGGCAGAAATCCACTTCGCCCTGCATCATGTAAGCGTCACGCACCAGGGCCCAGCCCTCGACGAGGCTCTGGAACTTGCTCAGATCCACCTCCGATTGGCTGTGCAAACCGACCATCGCAAAGGCACTGACGGGCTGACCAAGCATGGCCGGGTCTAGCAGCGCCCGGTAACCGCGGATGATGCCTGCTTCTTCCAGCGCACGAACCCGACGCAGGCAAGGCGGCGCCGAAATCCCGACGCGCTCTGCCAATGCCACATTGGTGATGCGCCCCTCTTCCTGCAGCACGCTCAGGATCTTCCAGTCGATAGCATCAAGTGCATCCTTCATGGTTCTCTGATAGCGAAAAACGCATCGTCCGGGAACATTCAACCGCGACCAGGACCGGCTCTGCACAGACCTCCTCAATCTGCCGCCACCAGCACTTTTCCGCCCGGCTTGATTGCACAGGTAAGGCACACCACCTTGAAACGACTCGCAAAGCGCGCATAGGGTCCACCGAAACGCAATCTTCGAGCGACGGCTTTGGCTTCACGTCGACGTTTGTCTTGCGCGACAGCATCCGTCTCAAGGTTCATCTCGTTGGACCACGAACCCCGGAAACCAAACAATGGCCACTCAACACCATAAGCTCGTCATCATTGGCTCTGGCCCCGCTGGCTACACTGCGGCGATCTATGCGGCGCGGGCTATGCTGGACCCTGTCTTGATCAGTGGCCTGCAGCCGGGAGGTCAGCTCACCATCACTACCGATGTTGAGAACTATCCCGGGTTTGCGGATGTCATCCAGGGGCCCTGGCTTATGGAGCAGATGAAAGCCCAGGCCGAACATGTCGGCACCAAGATGATCTCGGATCTGATTGTTGAAGCGGATCTGTCGCAACGCCCGTTCCGGCTGGTGGGCGATGGCGGCGAGGTCTATCTCGCTGAGAGCGTCATCATTGCAACCGGTGCCCAGGCCAAATGGCTTGGATTACCCTCGGAGCACAAGTTCCAGGGCTTCGGCGTATCGGCTTGCGCCACCTGCGATGGGTTCTTCTATCGCGGCAAGGAAGTGATCGTGGTTGGCGGGGGCAATACGGCAGTCGAGGAAGCGCTGTTCCTGACCAATTTCGCGACCAAGGTGACGTTGGTGCACCGACGTGACGAATTGCGCGCCGAACGTATTCTACAGAACCGCCTGCTGAAACACGACAAGATCGAGGTGATGTGGGACAACGAACTCGCGGAAGTCACCGGTACGGAAGACCCTCTCGGTGTCACAGGCGCACGTCTGCGCAACGTCAAATCGGGTGAAATCACAGAAACACAGGTTGACGGTGTTTTCATCGCGATCGGCCATGCACCAGCAACCGAACTGTTTACCGGACAGCTAGAGATGAAGCCCGGCGGATACATCGTTACGCAGCCCGATTCGACAGCAACATCGATCCCGGGGGTCTATGCCGCTGGCGATGTATCCGATGATATCTACCGCCAAGCAGTGACTGCTGCAGGACTCGGTTGCATGGCAGCGCTCGAAGCGGAAAAATACCTTGCTGAACAAGCCGCGGACGTCTCAAGCGTCGCCGCGGAGTAACAGCAAGACAAAGAGGGCGACGCCGCCCGGTCAGGCAACCCGACCAGCACCACGCGGCGCTTCCGCCCCATGGTGCCGCGCCCGACTCCCGGGCCGGCCCCTTCCTCGGGATGGAAACAACCATGGACTGGGACAAGCTTAGGATTTTTCACGCTGTCGCGCATGCCGGTAGCTTCACCCATGCCGGTGACGCTTTGGGGCTGAGCCAGTCGGCTGTGAGCCGTCAGATCTCAAGCCTCGAGGCCGAACTCGCCGTCACCCTGTTCCACCGTCATGCCCGCGGCCTGATCCTGACCGAGCAGGGCGAAATGCTGAACCGGTCGGCAAACCGCATGTTCAACGAACTCGACGCCGTGCGCACCCGGCTGACGGATTCGCGCGACAAACCGTCTGGCGATCTGCGCGTCACCACCACCGTTGGGCTCGGAGCCAGTTGGCTGACGCCACGCCTGAAGGACTTCGTTGAGCTCTATCCCGACATCAAGCTGCAGATCATTCTGCGCGATGAAGAACTAGACTTGTCGATGCGCGAAGCCGATATCGCAATCCGGCTGCGCCAGCCTGTGCAGCCTGATCTGATCCAGCGCCGGCTGTTCACGGTGCACTTCCACCTCTACGCAGCACCGGCCTACATCAGTCAGCATGGAACACCTGCGAGCATTGATGATCTCGACGACCACAAACTGATCATCTTTGGTGAGCCGACCCCCGCCTATCTGCGCGATGTGAACTGGTTGGCGACAGCAGGACGGTCCGCCGACATGCCTCCGCGCGAGCCGTCATTGCGGATCAACAACATCCACGCCATCAAGCGGGCCGTTCAGCACGGGCTGGGGATCGCAATCATCCCGGATTATCTGGTCCACGACAGCAATTCGCTCGTCCAGTTGCTGCCTGAGGCCCAACTGCCTGAGTTCGAGACGTACTTCGTCTATCCCTCGGAGATGCGCGAATCCGCACGGATCAGCGCATTTCGTGATTTCCTGATCGGGAATGCGCGAAGCTGGAAGTTCTGAACAATCGACCGAATTGCGTGATCCGATTCAGATCACGGTTTTTGCATGCATCGACTGCATGGCTCACATGAACCAGAACACCATGGTCATGCCCGATTGGTCATCCCATGTAGGGTACAGCTGACGAGCACGGGCAGTGCCACTCTCCTCCCATGCACTGCTCTTTCCTGGTCAGCCGTTCCCCTCTGGAATATTCCGGGCCTTGTCCCGAATTCCAAACCTCGACCGGGTCCGGCCACGCCTGACCCGGTTTTTTCTTGCACAGCCAACAGCAAGGCCGTCTCGATTCACATGAAGTAGGTGCGATCGGTCGTATTGGGATAAAGATCCGCAACCTGCTCGGCATAGCCGTTGAACAGCTGCGTTGGCACTCGTTCATCGGTCTCAAGAAGCCGTTCCGTTGCCTGGCTCCACCTACGATGCGGGATATCGGGGTTCACATTCGCCCAGAAACCGTATTCGGACGGTCCCACAACCGACCAGAAGGTCGACGGCTTCTGGTCAGTAAAGGTGAACCGAACCAGAGACTTGACCGACTTGAACCCGTATTTCCAGGGCACCATCAGCCGGATCGGTGACCCCATCTGTTTCGGCAATGGCGCCCCATAGGCTCCGGTCGCGATAAAGGCGAGGTCATTGGTTGCCTCGGCCAGTGTCAGACCTTCGACATAGGGCCACGGGTAGCCAAAACTCGCCGTCCGCTGGCCGGGAGCCACATCCTTGTCGAGGAACGTCTCCATCTGAACGTACTTCGCCCCGGCCTTCGGCGACGCAAACGCGACCAGCGCAGACAACGGAAAGCCTGACCAGGGCACAGTCATCGCCCATGCCTCGACGCAGCGGAACCGATAAACCCGCTCCTCAAGCGGCATCTTCGCGAGCAGGTCATCGATTGCGATATCGACAGGATTGTCGACCATGCCATCAATCTTGACAGTCCAGGGCCTGATCTTCAGGTCTTGCGCCGCACGCGCGATCTGCTTGTGGCTGCCGAACTCATAGAAGTTGTTGTAAGTGAAAGCGGCATCGGAGGCTGTGACGTCTCTGTCGACCGTGTAGGTCTCGTTTCGCGACACGGGATAAAGACCGGTGCTGGGGTCATCCTCGGGTGGGCCAAAGACTTGTGAAGGCGCACGTGAAAACCACTGAGCCTGGGCGATTCCAGGAGTGCCTGCGATCGCTGCAGCACCGATTCCTGCCGTGGCCGAGGCAGCCAGAAACCTGCGCCTATTGAGGAACACGTTTTCGTGTGTGATACGATTTTCGTTCACATCCCAGATTTTGCGGCTGCGGATCAGCATTGTCAGGCCCCTTCGGATGGTGAAGCGCAGCCGAAGTCTCGCATATTCGACGCGTCTCAAGCCAACATAGGGCCTGAGCGACCATCATCAAATGGCGCTTCAAACGCAATTGCGTGAGACAGATGCCCGGTCGCTGATACTTCAGCAACCGGCTGTCGCACTGGCATCATTGCCGGCGGCGGTCGACAATCACGGATTATAGACCCACCTGAGTTAGGCGACACCGGCCGCCACGATAAGGCCCTCCTGCCCCGAAACCTAACGCGGCTGCAAAGCCACCGACCGGTTGGAACCTCCCAAGAGCGCATTGGCACCAACGCCAACGCCGACCGTGGCCTGAGTCCCGACCCCAACATAGCTACCGGCAATGCCGCCGGTCGGGAAACCGCTGGTCGGTGCAAACACGCCCCAAATCAGAACACCGGCATTGGTAACGCCGATGTCGATCCCGAACTTCGAGATCGAGCCGCTGTAGAACTCAGACTGGCCATCGCTCCGCACGAATTCACATTCGAGGTTCTTGGTTGAGCCGAAGATAAAGCCTGTGCCGCCTGCAACGTCACAGCTCAGCTGACCAATTTCGACGCGATCCTGTGCCTGGGCCGGCAAGACAGCAAGTGGAAGCGCTGCAAGGAGTGAAAAGACAAGTTTGCGCATGGCAATTGGTCTCCCGAATTGGTCATCTGGCGGATGCATAATCTGTCATGCACCCAATTATGGAGAGCTTACGGCAAGCGCGTCGTATCGACCAGTAGACCGAAGCACAATCTCGATTGAGGCCTGAAGCAGGGTTACCCTAGTCGCGCAAATTGCCACAAAACCGTTGGATCCGGGTGCAGGCTTGGGTCAATGCCTCGGTGGAAGTCGCATACGAGACGCGAAAGGCCGGTGATAGCCCGAAGGCTGATCCATGGACTACCGCCACGCCTTCTTCCTCCAGCAGGGCGGTCACGAACCCCTCATCGTCCTCAATCTTTGCACCGCCGGCGCTGGTCTTGCCGATCGTGCCCGCGCATGAGGGGTAGACGTAGAATGCCCCTTCCGGCGTCGGGCAGGACAGCCCGGTGGCCTGATTGAGCATCGACACCACCAGATCGCGACGCCCCTTGAACAGCTCCTGGTTCTTCGGAATGAAGGCTTGCGTCCCGTTCAGCGCTTCGACGGCCGCCCATTGAGCAATCGAACATGGGTTTGACGTCGACTGAGACTGGATCTTGGCCATGGCCTTGATGAGCGATTCCGGGCCGCCAGCATAGCCGATCCGCCAGCCCGTCATCGAGTAGGCTTTCGACACCCCATTTACGGTAAGGACACGGTCCTTGAGATCGGGTGCAACACCAACCAGCGTCTCAAACTTGAAGCCATCGTAGACCAGATGCTCATACATATCGTCGGTCATGGTCCAGACATGCGGATGACGGCGCAGCACCTCCGCCAAAGCCACCATTTCCGCATGCGTATAGGCCGCGCCGGATGGATTGGACGGTGAATTGAAGATCAGCCACTTGGTCTTCGGTGTGATGACGGCCTCAAGCGCGTCCGGCGAGATCTTGTATCCGGCCTCAGCACCCGCGGCCACGGCAACCGGGGTTCCCCCCGCCAGCGCGACCATATCCGGATAGCTGACCCAGTACGGCGCTGGCACCACGACCTCGTCACCGGGGTTAAGCGTCGCCATCAGGCCGTTGTACAGCACCTGCTTGCCGCCGGTTCCAACGGTGATCTCGCTCGCCGCATAGCTGACGCCATTTTCCCGCTGAAACTTGGCGGAGATCGCGTCCTTGAGTTCGGGAATGCCATCAACAGCAGTGTACTTGGTCTTGCCGTCCCGGATCGCCTTGATGGCCGCGTCCTTGACGTTATCCGGGGTATCGAAATCCGGTTCACCGGCACCCAGCCCGATAACGTCTCGCCCTGCCGCCTTCAGCTCCCTCGCCTTGCTGGTCACCGCAATGGTGGCGGAGGGTTTAACGCGCGAAAGCGCATCGGCGAGGAAAGCCATGGGACTGCTCCTGAACGTTTGAAAAATCGGGACGTAGCCGGCCACTGGGTGGCGTCAACAGCACGATAGGACCGGCCAACACATGGTGCAAGCACGCCAATCGCATAGCTGTGGCCGGAACGCCGCATCCCAAAATTGTCACAATCTTTTCCCGGTCCCGCCCTTTTCTGTCCCAACACCAGCCCGTTTCACCCATTTGATTGGATCGTGAGGCGAACAGGCTGGGGCACGTTTCGTGGCCCTCGCCAAGAACAGACCGCAGGATCGGGCCTCGAACGACCGGTCCGCGGGAGGCAAAGACAATGCAGACGAACACTCCTTTCTCCGCTCCTGATATGACCACCGGGATTTCCATGCCCGGTCGGACAGCGTTTTCACCTGATCGGTCCTGGGTCGAGGAAGATCGGGCGCAGAGCATGATGATCCTGCGCGCATGCGCGATTTGGATTGTCGCCATATTCGGTGCAGTGCTTGTTACGCTGGTCATGACGGCGGGCGCCTACGCTGCAACTTCGACGCAGGTTATCCCGGGCGATACCGGACTGGCCGCCAAGGCAATTGTTGGTTTCGCGATGGTCGCCGCAGCGTCATTGACGATCTATATGTTGCGGGACACCGCGCAGCGTGTCCCTGCCCGCAAGCGCCGCCGTTCGAGCCGTCCTGGCTGAAAGGCTGCCTTCGGTCCGACGCCTGCTTCACGGCGAACGCCGCTGCCGGTTGGAAAACCTACGAGCAGCGGAGAACGATCGATGCGTCCCAGGTCAAACCGTCTCGCGGCCCTTAAGTTCCAGATCGATAGACTTGAGCACCGCGTTGAGCGGATTGGCCATGCTGCACTTGGCATAATCGTTTTTGTGCTGGTCCTGGGGTCCCTGATGATCCCGGCTGTCAGTGCAGCTGAACGCGTCAACAGTCAGTCTGGACCGATCATCGTCGAAACTGTTGCCGAAGGTCTCAACCATCCTTGGGGTCTCGCCTTCCTGCCCGAAGGCGGGATGTTGGTCACCGAACGCGATGGTACGATCCGTTTGGTGACACCCGAAGGAGGCGTCAGTGCTCCGCTGGCCGGTGGTCCACAGACGGAAGGATGGGGCCAGGGCGGGCTCCTCGACATCGTCATCGACCCGGAGTTCGAAACATCCGGGCGTCTGTATTTCAGCTATGCCGGCGTCGATGGCCGTCGCGCCGGCACTGCCATTGCCCATGCCCGTATCGTTCGTGACAGCAACGGCGCGAGACTGGAGAGCCTCACCGAGATCTTCCGCATGAATCAGCTCAGCCGCGGAACGCGGCACTTCGGCTCGCGCATCGTGTTTGCCGAAGATGGCACCCTGTGGTTCACGGTTGGAGACCGCGGTGATCCCGATCGCGCCCAGGACCCCAATGACCACGCCGGCTCGGTCCTCCGGATTGACCGCGACGGCGGCATTCCCTCCGACAACCCATTTCGCAATATCGAGGGCGCGCAACCTGAATTGTGGTCCATCGGGCACCGCAACGCTCAAGGCGCTGTGCGCCACCCGGAGACCGGAGCGTTGTGGACTATTTCCCATGGCGCGCGTGGCGGCGATGAAATCAACATTCCTAGGCCCGGCCTGAATTACGGCTGGCCGGTTATCTCTTATGGTCGGCATTATTCAGGCTTCAGTATTGGCGAAGGCACCGAAAAAGCGGGGCTGGAACAGCCGATCTATTACTGGGATCCGTCGATCGCGCCGTCCGGAGCAGCTTTCTATACCGGCGATGTGTTCCCGCAATGGAAAGGCAACCTGTTTGTCGGAGCGCTGAAAAACCGCCTGCTCAGCCGATTGACCCTCGATGGCGAAGAGGTAACTGGCGAGGAGCTTCTGCTCAGCGAACTCGGCGAACGTATTCGGGATGTGCGGCAGGGTCCGGATGGTCACATTTATCTGCTGACCGACTCGCCCAATGGCCGTATTCTGAGACTGTCTCCCGCATCCTGATCCAAACTTCCGGTTCGAAACCATGCGCAGCGCCGTCTTTGTCATTGCGCTTGCGGTGTTCTTATTCACCGCAGCGTTCACTATCCGCGAACTGATCTACACGTGGCTGTTCGGAAGGCCCGATCTCGGCGCGTCATCTCTGGAGACTCTGGCGCGCCCGTCTTCACCAAACACCTACCTGCTCGCAAATGAGGGCAGCACATCCGCGAAACCGGACGCCCCCGCGGTGCTCCTCAAGACAACCCCACAAGCAGCGCTTGATGCCGCAACAAAGCAACTGTCCGATCTGGCCGAAACCAGGCGGGTCGATGACAGCACCAACGAGCGCTACAGGCGGTTCGTGGTTCGGACGCAGATCATGCGTTATCCCGACACCGTGGAGTTCTGGGCCGCACCGGCGCCAGGACAACGCGGCAAGATTGCCTTCAGCGCCTATTCCCGCTCTCAGATCGGCTACTCCGATCTCGGCGCCAACAAGGCGCGTATTGATGCAGTTGCTGCGTCGCTGAAGTCAGCCTTTGAGGCCACCTAGCGAGATTGGCCGCCACGATCGATGATAGCGATCAACGCCGGCAGGAACACAGTGACAGACAACAGAGCACCAAACAGCGTCGTCGCAGTGATCAGGCCAAGATCACGATTGACCACGAAGCCGGAAAAACCGAGCGCGATGTATCCCGTTGCGATGGCAACCGTGGTCGCAAATACCGCTATGCCAACCGATCGGAACGTACCTTCCATGGCCTGTGGCGGTGCCATGCCCTCGCGCCGAAGATATCGGTAGCGCGCCATCATATGCACGGTGTCGTCGACAACGATTCCGAACGTCATCGCGATCACCATGGTTCCAGCAAATGTCAGCTCGCCCATCACCATGCCCCACGCGCCGTAGGCCATGAGCAGCGGCAGAAGGTTGGGTAATAGGCTGGCAAGGCCCAGCCTGAGACTACGCAACGCAAAAATCAGGATCACGGAGATGGCCGCCAGGGCCAGCGGCGTGGCCCGGATCATCGCCTGGCCATTTCTCTCCGAGAGTTGCGCACCCAGAACCGGCAGACCGGTGGGTACCGGATTAGGCCCTGGTGCAACCTCATTCAGCTTGTCGCCAGCCCGTTCGGCGAAGGCAATGATGTCGGCCGAGCTGACATAACGCAGCATCGCCAGCACTTTGGTGGCGCCTTCGCCTGACGCCTCATCCGCGAAGGTGCGGCCTAACAGCCATTGCAGGTCACCGTCGTCAGATTGACCGCGCAGCCCCTCTTCCAGAAAACCAGCAACCCTTGGCGAGACGGTAACACCATCCATCGTTACCGCACCTGAGCGTCCGGTCGGATCATCCTTGAGCAATGTCGAAAGAGACCGCACCTCACTGACCGAGGGTTGCGTCTCGAGCCATCTGGTGAAGGTCGCGACACGAGACGTATAGTCCGGCCCGGCCAGGCTTTCACCCTCGCGCCGGGGCAACGAGAACAGGACCGGCGTTACTCCGCCAATCTGATCTTCATAGAGCTGCGTCGCCTGCGAGTAGGGGTAGCTGTTGTCGAAATAGGCGGTAAACCGGTCTTCAAAAACAACCTTCCCAACGCCCCATATGGATAGACCGATGACACCGATCGCGGTCAGCAAGACCAGGACCTTGGCCCTGACAACGAACCGAGCGAGACCCGCCAGCACGGCTTCCAGACTGTCCCGACCCAGGATATGCCGGGGTGCCGGCAAGAGCGAAAGCAATGCTGGCAGCAGCGTGAACGAGAGAATGAACGTCAGCCCCAGACCGGTGGCGACCAGAGTGCCAAAGGTATGAAAGGCTGGGCTGTCCGCAAGGTTGAGGAATAGAAATGAGATGATCGTGGTCACCGTCGCGATCATCACCGGGACGATATGCAGACCCACGGTCCGTCTCAGGGCTGCACCGCGTTCAAACCCAAGCCGCAGCGCCCCCTGCCATCCGAACATGAGATGTACGCTCGTCGCGACCGATAGGCCCAACAGCGCGGACGGGGTTGCGGACGTCACACCATTGAGGCTGCCGCCAAGCCAACCGAAGCCGCCCATTGTGGCCGAGGTCGCAACCGCCAGCACCGACAGCAGTACGATGGTTGCCAACAGCGAGCCGGTGAACAGCAGCAGCAACATAACGATGATGGCGACCTGGATCGGCACCAGAAAAAGGAGGTCTCCAAGTATCGCATCCATCGAAGCGGCGACCTGGGCCGGGTTGCCGGTGAACAAGATCTGTGCGCCGGAGCCGCCAACGATCTCATCAGCGATTTGTTCCAGTGCCTTAACCGTGCGGTGGACCTCGTCCCCTGCGGCAGTCAGTGGGACTTCGAAGGTGGCCAGAACCGAACCAACACCCGTTTCGTGCAGCTCGAGCGATCGTGGCGAGTCGTCAGGCTCTTTCAGGATAGGACCCGTCCCTTCGGCCCCATCAATCTTGTCGGCGACCGCCAGGGCCAAGGATCGCGCCGCTTCGTTCGACGCCACGTCGGGGATGGCAATGACGATCAGGTTCTGCCGCCGGCCATAACGCTCCTCGAACTGCTCGAAAGCGAGGCGCTCTGCGGAATCTGATGAAAAATACACCCGCGCATCCGGGTCAAAGCTGAGCTGGAGCGTTCCAGCCGCGCCCGCTATCAGAACGGCGAGCGAGAGTATGAAGACCAGAATCCGGTATCGGACTGACCATTGCGCAAGCGCAATGGCGATGCTCTGCACCCCTTCTGGTACGTGGGCCTGACTATGAACTGTGGTCGCCGCCATGGCGGCACACTAATGGCCGGATCAGGCCATGGCGACAGCCGCTTTGGTCGATCACAGCGCCGCTTCAGGCGAGCACGAATTTGAGCACGAACACCGCTGCCAAAACCAAGACCGCCGGGGTCAGCGCATCGAATTTGCCGGCAATGGCCTTGACCAGCACATAGGTGATGAAACCAAGCCCAATGCCGGTCGCAATCGAGAACGTCAGCGGCATGGCGATCGCCGTCACGACCGCCGGTGCGGCATCCGTCACGTCTTCCCAGTCGATCTCGCTCAGGCCCTGCGCCATTACCACGGCCACGAACAGCAATGCGGCTGCCGTTGCATAAGCCGGGATCGAGCCGGCCAACGGCGCGAGGAACAGCGCGAGCGCAAACCCGAGAGCCGTGACCACCGACGCAAGGCCGGTCCGGCCTCCCGCGGCCACGCCGCTTGCGCTTTCCACATAGGAGGTGGTGTTGGACGTACCAACCATGGCGCCAGCTACCGTTGCACCGGAGTCCGCCAGAAGTGCGGGACGCATACGCGGCAACTTGCCCTCTTCGTCCAGCAGGTTCGCGCGATGGGCGACGCCAACGAGTGTGCCGGCGGTGTCAAACAGATCCACAAACAGCAGCGACAACGCAACCATCCAGAACGCCGCGCTTGCGACTTTGCCAAAATCCATGGCGAGTAAGGTCGGCGATGGGTCCGGAGGCAGCGAGACCACACCGCCGATCGACGCCACGCCGAATGGAATGCCGATCAGGGTGACGGCCAGAATACCAAGGATCACGGCGCCCGGGATGTTCCGAAAGTACAGTCCTGCAATTATTGCAAAACCCAAAATGGCCAAGAGTGGCCCCGGTTGAGTTAGGTCACCAAGCGTCACCAAAGTTGCAGGGTGATCAACGATGACCCCGGCATTCTTCAGAGCAATGATACCAAGAAACAAGCCAATTCCGGCAGACACCGCAAGCTTCAGCGACTTTGGAATCGCGTTGATGACCCATTCCCGGATCGGCAGGATCGAAATAATCAAGAAGAGGATGCCTGAGAGAAAAACCGCAGCCAGAGCCTCCTGCCAGGTAAAGCCCTGCGTGCCGACAATGGTGTACGCAAAATAGGCGTTGAGCCCCATGCCAGGTGCCAACGCAATCGGGTAATTGGCGAGTAGGGCCATCAACAGCGTACCGACGATGGCGGCAATGCAGGTGGCAACGAAGACAGGGCCTTCCGGCATGCCCGCTGCAGACAGGATCGACGGGTTGACGAAGACAATGTAGGCCATCGTCATGAAGGTCGTAATCCCCGACAGCACCTCCGTACGGACATTGGATCCGGCTTCCTCAACACCGAAGTACTTCTCGAGCATAATGGTTCCCCCACCCCAGTTGGCCGACTAGACCTCAAGCACGGCTCTGCGCAGCGCCTGCTGCATCGCAGCATAAGTCGGCGTAGCGCGCTGCCAAGCCGTTTGTGGCAGTTTTATGCTGTTTCCACCGGTCACCGCGAGGTCTTTGCCCACGAAGCCGTCCACTGCATAGATTTGAGGCAAAAACCGTCGAATTCCGGCGACGAACAGCGGCGATTGACCACTGAAGCAATGTGACACCACAGCCACATACGGGTCTCAAAGAAGTCGCTCCGGCCCCGAATCGTTGGCTCATGACTCGACTCAACCCCCTCCATCTGAGCCTTTGATCAGTGACATATCCGCCCAGCAAGATCGTAAATCGGCAAATTGGGCGATGTGGACGCTGTCTTGGGGAGGCGGCGAACGGGGGAGTGGGTCAGTGAGTAGCAGACAGAGTAACAACCGTTGCGGTCATATTCTGGCCGTGGCGTCTTCCGTTTTGATAGCTATCGGCTCGGCCAGTCACGCAATGGCAGGCGGATTCTATGCTCCCTATCAGTCTGGTACAGCCAATGCGACAGCACTGGCCGGTGCAACGGCGGGTACGGGCGATGCATCGGGCTTGTTTTTCAACCCCGCAGCCAACGCCGATTTCGACCAGTATGAGGTCTTTATCGATCTGAAGGCGTTCTTTCCTGAAGTGCGTTTAGACGCTTTCACGTCAACAGCCGGCGGGGCACCGGTGGGCGGCAACACCAGAACCCGCTCCTTGGCAAGTGATGCATTCGCACCGAACATCTACATCTCTGTGCCGGTTTGGGAGAACGTGAATTTCGGTTTTGCCGTGACGTCCCCCTATGCGGCTAAGCTGGATGCAAGCGACACCTGGGCGGGCCGTCATCATGTGATCAACACAGACGTTACGACCATCAACGCGAATGCATCTTTGGCGTGGCAGGCAACCGACTGGCTGGCGGTGGGCGCTGGCCTGGCGGTTCAGTATTTCGATGGTGAGTTCGAACGTCGGGAGTACTTGCCCACATTTGCGACAATGGGCACTCCGTTTGTGGGTGATATCGGCACCGGTTTTCTTGAGGGCGATGATATCGAGATTGGATTCACTGCCGGACTCGTCCTAACACCTATGGATGGCACACGGATCGGCATCGCTTACCGCTCAGCATTTGAGCACGACTTCAGCGGTCGCGCCGGAAACACCGGAAATCCAGTGTTCATGGCCCCGGCAGCTGCAACTACGGCACAGTACGACTTGACGATGCCGCAGATTGTTTCGCTCGGGTTGCATCAGGTGCTCACGGATCGGCTCACATTCCTTGCCGAAGCCCAGTGGATCGATTTCTCCACCTTCACGGGATTCGACATTACACTGGGAACGTTTCCTTTCCGCGATGTGCGACCGCAGGATTGGGATGACAGCTACATTCTCGCAGCCGGGTTCAGCTATCAGCACGATGAATTGACCAAGCTCTCAGCGGGTATCCACTACGATACCGGCGTGAGCTCTGGCGGCGGCAACACGCTGAGCCCAGACGCAGACCGCATCATGATCGGATTCGGGGTCGAGCGTGAAATCTCCGAGAACATTACGCTCAGCGCACATTATGCCCATGTGTTCTTTGACAACGCGCCGATCAGCGTCGACGACCCAACGCAGGGCGTGCTTGTTGGGCAGCTTGTCAGTGGCCTGGATATGGGTGGCATCGCGCTGCAAATCCGTTGGTGAACTCTGCGCAGCTAATGCAATGAAAAAGGGGCCGTGAGGCCCCTTTTGTCGTTCTGAAATCCCTGCACCCGCTCATCGCGCGTAGGGCGTGATAGGGGTCATGTACTCGTCCGATTTCGGTCCGAGCTTGAATTCGACCATATAGGTACGCTTGTTCACCGCACCTTTGGGCAGCAGCTTCTTGCCTGCCACGGCCAATGCCGCTTTGGGATAGAAGCCCGGACCATCGATGCGCGCTGCGGGCAGTTTCGCGCCCAGCGTTCGGTTAAGGAATCCGTTTGCGTAGCGCACCGCATAATAGCGGCGGATATCCTGGGTCCAATGCTCAGTGGTCACCGACACGTTGAGCATGTCGTAGTTTTCCACCCGGTGCGGGGCGTTCAACGGCCAATTCAGCATTTCGCCTGGCTCGAGATCGATGACCTGAGCGTAGTCGTCGAACCACGTCTCGTAGCGAATGTCGTCGTTGCCAGCGCCCGTGATGACATTGGTCAGCCCTTCCTCGGTCAGGAACGGCGCATAGTTGGGATAGACATAAACCCGTTTCTTGCCGCGCAGCTGCCACAACGACTGACCCGGAATGTCCGTGTGGTAGTGGACCTGGGCACGCGGCGAGGAGATGAGAATTCCCATCTTGTGGCGGAATGTGGAACCCATGCCCGGCACCAATTGCTCGAGCTCACTGAAGATATCGGCCAGCAATTCGCCATAGCGCGGGTCGACTTCGTTGACGAACCGCATGTTCAGCCACATGCGTCCGGCACGTACAGCTTCCAGAGCGTGTTCGCCGGAGCAGTCGCCCAATTCGCCCTCGACCCATTCGCGCCGGTCACTGCCCTGCTTGTTCATGTGGTTGAAGTCGTATTTTTCGCGCGGATAACCCTCGATCAGTCGGGCCAGCGCTTCATCCGAGAACAGACCTGACTGCTCCAGGCTGTGCTCGATCTTGATCGGGTGGTGGCCCCACAGTTCCGCGTGCTCAGGCTTGAAGCCGGTGAGAATGCCCGGCTTGATGATCGAATGTTTCATTTTGACGCTCTTCGTCCTTGATACCGTGCCGTTTTGGCGCAATTCGCTGCGCTCAGGATCTTCCGGGCAAGTTGCTTGCCACGTCGCCAATAACCCGGCGTAGCTCAGCACCGCGTAAAGCGTCATGGTGAATCTTCCGCTACCGGCAAAGAAAGTTGAGAAAGCGTTGCAGAACAGCATCGCCAATGGCTTGGACATTCGCCGATCTCGTGCGAAATGACTGTACTTGAACCTTTAACCTCAGCGGTCATGGTACTCGTCTGACCCCGACCACCGGCCCTCTACGATCACTCAGTACATGGATCCGCAAACCGTACTTGTTACCGGCCCAACCGGGGCGCTAGGCGGCCGCATGATTGCGACCCTGCTTGAGCGCACAAATGTCCGCGTTCTCGCGCTGGTCCGTGCAGCGTCAGTACAAGAGGGCATGCGCCGTATCCGAGCAGCGGTCGGACCGCATGCGAGTGAGAGGGATATCGCCGCGCGGGTTGAAGCGATTCCAGGCGACCTCCGCAAGCCACCCTGGGAACATGACGCGAAGCTCTTCGAGCGCATGCACCGCGAAGTGACAATGATCATTCACATGGCCGCAGCGACCGACTTGTTTGGCGAGCGCGACAAGGTCATGGCGATCAATGTCGGCGGCACCGAGCGAATAATATCGCTGGCGAAGTCGCTACAGAAAGACGGACGGTTCCAACGTTTGGCCCATTTCAGCACGGCTTTCGTTGTCGGTAGTTCAAGGGGGCGAACCTCAGAAGAGACCTATCCTTGCCCTGATCCCGCCTGGGCAAATGCGTATGAGGAAAGCAAGTACATCGCTGAGGGTCTCGTCCATGATGCCGCAGCGGACGGCCTTCCTACGATCGTGTTCCGCCCCAGTATTGTTGTCGGTGACAGCCAAACCGGTGCCATTTCATCGTTCGGCATCTTCTATCATATGGTTCGACGGGTGAAACGCAGCGTCAGATACAGCGGGCTGCGGTTCATTCCCGGCCGCCCCGATGACCGGCTTCAAATTGTGCCCATCGATTTCGTATGTGAAGCGACCGTGGCCATATCAAGAGACAGCAGAGCCAGCGGCCGGATCTTTCACCTCTCATCTGATAACCCGCCAACAATCGCCTCATTGCTCGAGGTAGGCGGACGGACATATGACTGGATCGCGGTATTGCGGCCGGTTGATCCCGCAAAGATCAGCACGCTGGCGGCCTTTGTGCCGGAGGCCGAGCGTCTCTTGCCGACCATGGGCTATCTCAGCAGCGGTCTCGTCTTCGACACCTCGAACACGCGCGAAATCCTGCGCAACACAGCTGTCCCGATGCCGGATACCGGTGAGGTATTTGTTGAGAAGCTCGTCAATTTCGTCGAAGAGGTCGAGTACGCCTAACAACGAGGAAAATCGCGTCACCCTGCAGAACATCTCACCGCGAAGTGTTACTCCAGAGCTAGCCAGCTCTGAACGGCTATTCGCCCGATAGCCTGTAGCGGAAGCCGGCAAAGATCGTATTCTCGACACCACCATCGACAGCAACAGCGGTTTGTCCGGTCCCGACGACATCATGATCGCCGACAACGACGAGGCTGTATTTGGCCAGCACATCGATCCGTGGTGTCAGTTCGTAATCGAGACCAAAATGGAGCGCTCCGAACGGAGCTGCGGCGGTATCATTGACGATATACGGCCCAGCGACAGGCCCGAGCCCCTGATAGTCATAGATCTGGGCTCCAGCACCGAACCCGATCCACGGTGTGATCTTGGTACCGTCGAAACGATCGAACTCGTAAAACGCGTTGACCATGGGGCTGTAGACATAGACGTCGCCAAAATGCGGCTGCACACCCGCGGCCGTTCCCGTCAGCTCGCCGTCACCCGCCGTGGCAAAGGCGAGCGTCAGTTCCGCCCTCCAGCGCGGTGTCACATAGGCGCCGAACGCCACAGCCATGCCGAAACCGGGATCGGGCTCATAGTCGCCTGGACCGACGCCATTGCCGACAACCACGTCGTAGGATTTAGGGATCGGCCCGCCAAAGCCGAGTTCGGCGTACCAGACCCAGTTCTCGATCGGATCGGCCTGAACGTCCCCTAAATGAACGGTAGGCACTAAGACAGCGAAAAGAAGAGTGACCGAAGCTCTTGCTTTGACACGCATGTTAGCACTCGATGCTCGGCTACGGTTTAGCGTTCTGCTGACAAGAACACGGGCAAAGTCGCTGACACAAATCAAACAAAAAAGGGGGCCACTGGCCCCCCTTTGTCGGAAGTACATCGAACCAGTGCGATTTATCGCAAGGGCAAGGGCCCCAGTTTAATTCGAACACCGCCGTAGAAGGCGTTCTCCACAGTGCTGTCGGCAGCGACGTTAAGACCTGTAGTTGTAATTACATCGTGGCTGTCGATCAGGATCAGTGCGTAGCGTCCCACCAAGTCAACATTCGGTGTCAGTTCATAGTCGAAACCGGCATGGAACGCACCGGTGAACGCGGTATCGCTGTCATTGATAACGAAGGCCGGGGCCACCGCAGCACCCAGATTGTTGTAATCGAAGACTGTGAAACCGATCCCTGCGCCGACCCAAGGGGTGAGAGGGATATCGAACACATCATTGAATTCGTAATAGACGTTCCACAGGAAGGTCCACGCATCCACGTCACCTGAGTGAGGCACCACGCCAATCAACGGACCAGTGGCGACGCCATCGCCGGCTGTTGCGTAGCTCGTCGAATAGTCAGCTCGCCAGTTCTCGTTGAACTGAATACCGATCAGGCCAACGACACCAAACGCGGAATCGGGATCGTATTCGATCGACCCTAGACCGGTAACTGTGGAATCATACTCGTTCGGAATTGGCCCGCCCGCCAGGAGCTCGACGTACCACTCCCAGCCATAATGCTCAGGCTCGGCATATTTGGTGTGGCCGTCCGCAAGTGCTGCGCCTGCGCCGCTTACCAGGAACGCAGCAGTGCCCAGCGCCGCAAAAGTTGTCTTGATCTTCATCTCAAGCCCCGAGTTTAGAATTCGTTAACCTTCAAATACCCGATCAATTGACCTGACGATAGGTACAGGTGCTTCCCCAATGCACCACGAGGCCGGAATCTCGACAGGCGCTGCAATTTGGCAACACCTGATAAATCGCTCGGTAAATTGCCTCGGCCCAACCCATTCTGCAGCGAAAAACTACCGGGTTGGATTGAGTTTCAGCCGCAGGCCGCCAAAAAAGACGTTTTCGACGGTGCTGTCGACAGCAACCGGCGTGCCGTTGTTGCCAACAACGTCATGGCTCTCGACAAACGCCAGACTGTAACGGCCGACGAGGTCGACTGTTGGCGTAATGGCGATGTCGACACCCGCATGCAGTGCCCCGGCAAACACGGTGTCGCTGTCCGAGATCGTGAACATGCCGTTGATCAGCCCGAGATTGTCATAATCAAAGGTCTGAAATCCCAGGCCGGCGCCAACCCACGGCGTTAGAGTGAGATCGGCATCGCCGGCAAAGCCGTATTCGTCGAACTCATAATAGCCATTGAACAGAACGGTGAAGACGTCGATATCACCAGCATGTGGGCCAAAGCCCGTGAGCGTGCCGTCACCACCAGTAGCGTAATTCAAGGCCACTTCGGCCCGCACATTGGGCAGCACATAAGCACCGAGTGCACCGGCAATCGCAAACCCGCCATCGGGATCGTAAACGGCCGGGTTCACGACATTGACGACGACGTCGTAGTCGTTGTCGATAGGCCCGCCGACGGCAATCTCGGCGTAATACTCATAGTTGAACCAGGTGCGATCGGTCGGCAGCGGCGACTGCGCCTGCACCGCCGTTGCGCCCAGTGTCATTGCACCGGCCAATGCCAGCGCCGTCAATGTGTTTTTGGTGTTCATAGCCCCTGCCTCCGACTCGCCCCAGAAGTCGCGTTAAGCATTCATTAACCTGCGCTGAGCC
>JBCDCP010000034.1:0-24774 GCA_039181495.1 Pseudomonadota bacterium
CTCCGGCATGCTGGTGTCCGCCAAGGAGCAACGGATCACCTCGGCGGAGACGGGACAGGTCCTCAGCTACGTGATCTCCGGGCCAATCGAAGAGGTTGAGACCGACATCGCGCAGTTTCGCGGCGTACTTTCAGTGACTTTGGCTCTGTTTGCGCTTGCCTTTCTTGGTCTGATCGCGCTGGCAACAGTACTGGCATTCCGGCCACTTAAACGGGTCGGTCGGACAATCGATCGGATTGCGCGGGGAGAACAAACCTCGCTCGACGAGAACTATCCAACCGAGATTGCGCCGCTCGTTGCGCAGATTAATGGCCTTATTGCCGCCAACACGCGGACCGTCGAACGGGCAAGGACCCATGTGGGCAATCTCGCCCACGCGCTGAAGACGCCGCTTTCGGTTCTGCGCAATGAAGCCGCGACGCCATCATCGGAGCTCGCCGAACTGGTTCAGAGTCAGACGCTGCAGATGCAGTCACAGGTCGACTACCATCTCAAGCGTGCGCGGGCCGCCGCCCAGTTGCACACCCTGACCGTCATAACGCCTGTAAGCCCTGTTATCGACGCACTGGCCCGTACAATGACCAAGATCCATCAGGACCGCCAGATTGCCATCGACACCGATTGCCTACCCGACATTGCCTTTCGCGGGGAACGCCAGGATCTCGAAGAGATACTTGGCAATTTGCTCGATAATGCCTGCAAATGGGCCACTAGCAGGGTGAGCGTGACCTGTGCCCGAAGCGCAAGTCCTGATGCCCCGGGTGTCGGTGCACAGATGCTCGATCTGGTGGTGGAGGACGACGGTCCGGGCTTGAGCGCAACGGAAATCGAGGCCGCTCTGCAGCGTGGAACGCGGCTTGATGAGGCCGTACCGGGAACCGGTCTCGGCCTTGCGATCGTTCGCGACCTCGTCGGCCTTTACGATGGCCAACTGTCGCTGTCGAAGTCAAAAGCAGGCGGGCTCTTGGTCAGTCTGCAATTGCCGGCGGCGCGATCCAACATGGCGGCAACCTGATTGTTACGGCACCTGTTGACCACTTCACGCCGCCCTGAATTTGCCCTAAAGCCAACGCAACACGATCTTAACGGAAAACGCCCCTTAGCAGTTCGTTAAACCGATTGGGGATTCATGGGGCTTGTAGGGCCGGTGCGCACCTTGCGCTGAGTATGGCCCAGTAAGGTGGCAATCATGCGTTCTTCACACATTATCGCTGCATTTGCAGCGGTCGGGCTGGTGGTGGCCGGCTGTTCGAATTCTTCTCAGGGACCCGGTGCAGGTCAGACCCTCGGCACGATTGCCGGCGCGGTGGCTGGCGGCGTCCTTGGCAACCAGGTTGGCGGCGGCAGTGGCCGTACCGCAGCGACCGTCGTTGGCGTTGTTGCCGGCGGCCTGATCGGCAACCGTCTGGGGCAACTGGTCGATGAGTCCGACCGTCGCCGCGCCCAGGAAGCCGAATATCGTGCGCTCGAGTTCTCCAAAGCGGATTCGCCCGTCGTCTGGCGCAATCCCGACCGCAATGTCTACGGCGAAGTCGTACCTGGACCGAGCTATCAGCACTCGAACTTTCAGAACTGCCGCGACTACACCCATACGATCTTCATCGAAGGGAAGCCGGAAGTTGCGAAGGGACGTGCGTGCCGCAATCCTGACGGCAGTTGGCAGACCGTCGGCTAACCGACGGGCCTGACCGGCAACGAAGAGAGAGCCTCGCGTAGCGTCAATCGGCGCGAGGCTGTTCGCACCACGTCACAAACCGACTGTTAACAGAGTCGTGTCATTTTCAGGGACTACGGTTTATGCCGTTGGTACAGCCGTCCCGGAAGTGGCATGAACGCGTCTGCGCCCACCATATCGGAAAAAGTCGGAGAGTATCTCGGGACGCTCCCCGAGACGCTGCTCATCCGGCTTGTCCATGAGATTCGCGGCGCAGCGTTGCTTGGCGATGAAGATCCCGCCAACGCCATGATCGCAGATGCCGCCGCAGCGGTCTTGGCTTCCCGGCACCCTGATGGCGGTGACGCGCTGTGTCCCGACACAACGCTCTTCCATCCCATAATGCCATTTCTGGTGTCGACGTCGGGCAACACCAAGTACCAAGGCCGTATCAGGCGAAAGTCCATTGAAGGCTTGTGGGTCTACTTCAATCGCGATCGGCCCCTGGACGGATTAGGTGCTCTGGTCAGGAAAGTCGCGACCGACATTCTTGGCACCGACGGGAGTACCTCGACATCATCTGTTGCTGACGTTGTCAGCCTGGTACTGCCGGAACTTCAGCTGATCCAGCAAGGCACCGCGAAAGGTGAAGCCAACCACGCCCGTATGGTCGGGCAGATCGGCGGCAAAGGCGTTGCTGAGGATGTTGCCGAAGTCACCCGGATCTTTCAGGTTCACGGAGTCCTCGCCAATCTTTCCAAACGACTGCCAACCGATGTCGAGGTTCTGGGCACCGATCACCTGAGTGCGATTGCGCAGGCGATCTCCGCTCTCCAGCCGGTCGATTACGCACTTCTGGCAATCCTGCTCAACAGCAGGTTGGCCCACCCCGCCAGCATGCTCCGCATTCTGATTGATAAAGAGCGGACCGATGATGCCTCGGTGCTGGCGAAGTCGAAACTCGCCGTCCTTGTCGATGTGCTGATGGATGAGCTCGCCATCAGCACCGATCTGGTCGCCGAGCGCGTCAACAGCAACGCCCAGAATGATGACGTCATTCATTGCCTGCGCCGTTTCCACGATGTAGCCGCCGGCCTGACCACCGAGATTTCGATCGAGATGCATGGCGCATGGTTCCAGCGGCTTGCCCAGGAACGGCGACGGATGGCGGACGTCGCAGCGCGCGAGATCGAGCAGATACCAGGTCGTCTGCGATTGGCCATACAACCGGGCGGCGGCTCGTTGATGCCCGACCCCAAGGATATCGAGATCGCCACGAGCGCTGCGCGGCTCCTGATCGCGGCAAAGCCCCTGCGCAGCGGGCTGGCGCTGAACGAAACGTTAGGGCGGGTCAACACTCAGGCCGAGTCGCTGGTAGACGCTGCAGCACGCAGTCTGCCGGAACAGGCGCGCGCGGCCAGTGGAGATCAGCTTGCGATTCTTGGTGCCCAGTTCACCGGGCTGAGCTGCGTTGCCAAAGAGTTGTTCGGCAAGGAGTACGCCCGGTTGCTGCTGCGAAGCGGCCAGGTTGCCGGATTGCACCAGCAGGCGCACCTGATGCCGAAGGCAGCGTGATCCGTCGCGTTTACCGTTCGAAGCGGTGATTTGCCGCACGGTATCATACTCTATTCAGACCGGCCTCAAGCGATTAAATAAGTTCTAGTGTAGCGGGGAAACATCCGCATGGGACGGGTTTGCCGGACCTGACTGGAGGGGTCGTGTGTCGACGCTTTGGATCGTCTTCGCACTTTTGACGTTCTTTGCTGTCGCGCTGGTGCTTGCGCCCCTGCGATCGAAGATCGCCACTGATTCAAGGACCGACACAGATGATGCCAACGAGGCATCGGATCTCTCTGTCTATCGCGCTCAACTTGGTGAGATTGATCAGGACCGGGACCGCGGACTGATTTCCGAATCGGATGCCGAATCCGCGCGGATCGAGGTATCGAGGCGGCTTTTGGCCAGGGCGAGAGTTCTTGGCATAGAAGTCGACGATGCGAGCCAGTCAAAAGCCCCAGAGGCTCCGGCCAACACAGCATCCCCTCCGAGGACGGGCCGGAGATTCGCTGCCGCCACCGTGATTGTGGCGATCCCCGCCCTCGCACTTTCCCTGTACATGGTCATCGGTTCGCCAAACCTACCGGGCCAGCCGCTGGCTGAGAGGTTGGCCGAGGCCACGGGCGATCAGAATCTCGATATTCTCATCGCCCGTGTTGAGACTCATCTGGCGGCCAATCCGGAGGACGGCCAGGGCTGGGAAGTCCTTGCTCCGGTCTACCGTCGCCTCGGGCGGGTCGAAGATGCAGCGCGCGCCTACCGCAATGTCATTCGTCTGCTTGGTTCGAACGCTGAACGCCAGGCGGACCTCGGTGAAATGCTCGTGGCGGCACGCGATGGCGTTGTCGAGGATGATGCGAGAAGCGCTTTTGAGGCGGCACTGGCCCATGACCCTGAGGTCATCAAGGCGCGTTATTACCTCGGTGTTGCCGCTGAGCAGGACGGCAACAGCGACGAGGCGCTTGGAATCTGGCAGGCACTGGTGGAAGCGGATGGAGAACCGGACGCGATCTGGCGACAGGTTGCGCGTGAGCGTCTGGTGGCCCTTGGCGGCACGGTGCCAGAGGAACCACAGGTGGCGCCAAACAGCCCCCCCTCCGGCCCTACGGAAGAGGACATTGCCGCAGCACAGGAACTGAGCCCTGAAGACCGCATGGCGATGATCCGCAGCATGGTCGAAGGGCTCGACGTCAGACTGGATGAGGACGGTTCGGATCTCGATGGCTGGTTGCGGCTCATGCGCGCCTACACCGTCCTGGGAGAAAACGATCAGGCAATCAGAGCCGTCTCGCGTGCACGTGAGGCTCTGGCAGGCAACGAGGCGGCGTTGCAGCAGATCGACGAGGCAGCAAGATCACTCCAGATCCTCAACTAACAAGGGTCATGGTATGGCGCTCGAAGATGGGTCAGACTGAAAGACAGCGATCGCGTCAGCTCGGGATGACGGAGCGGCCGGGAGAGGACTAAAGGCACGATGAAACGCAAGCAAAGACGGCTTGTTCTGATTGGCGCAGCAGGCACCACGTTGGCGCTAGCGGCGACGCTCGTGCTGACTGCCTTCCAGCAGACAATCGTGTTCTTCAACACGCCATCGGAACTTGTCACACAGGATCTTTCGCCCCAGCAGCGTATTCGCCTTGGCGGAATTGTGGCCGAAGGCAGCGTTATCCGCGGTCAGGGAACCGAGGTCAGTTTTGCGGTAACCGATCAGATCGCCACGGTCGATGTCGTTTTTGAAGGCATCCTGCCGGACCTGTTCCGCGAAGGGCAGGGCGTTGTTACAGAAGGGATTCTGGATACTGAAGGCGTGTTCATGGCGGACACCGTGCTGGCCAAGCATGATGAGAACTACATGCCCAAGGAAGTGGCCGATGCGTTGAAAGAGCAGGGGCTCTGGCAGCACAGTGATGGGGAGAGCAACCAGCAATGATCCCTGAGACCGGCCATTATGCTCTGATCATCGCGCTCGTCCTCGCAATTGTTCAGGGGAGCCTGCCGCTCTACGGCGTTCGCCGCGACGATGTCGCCATAATGCGCACAGGCATCACGGCTGCTTTCGGGCAGCTCTTGTTTGTTACGCTTGCCTTCGGACTGCTCACGGCAGCCTATATCCAGTCCGACTTCTCGGTTCAGAACGTCTACGAGAACTCGCACAGCGCTAAACCGATGATCTACAAGATCACCGGTGTCTGGGGAAACCACGAAGGCTCGTTGGTGCTCTGGGTGCTGATCCTTGCGCTTTTTGGCGCACTCGTGGCTCTTTATGGCAACAACCTGCCCGAACGATTCAGGGCGACTGTGCTTGCCGTCCAAGCCTGGGTGGCGATTGCGTTTCTGCTGTTCATCATCAAGACGTCCAACCCCTTCCTGCGGCTCGATCCCGCACCGGGCGAGGGACGTGATCTCAATCCGCTCCTCCAGGATATCGGTCTCGCGCTGCACCCGCCGTTGCTCTACGCCGGATATGTCGGGTTTTCGATTTCATTCTCGTTTGCTGTTGCAGCGCTTATCCAGGGCCGGCTCGATGCCGCCTGGGCACGGTGGGTCCGGCCATGGACGCTGGCTGCCTGGGCCTTCCTGACCATGGGAATCGCGATCGGGTCCTACTGGGCCTACTATGAGCTGGGTTGGGGCGGGTGGTGGTTCTGGGACCCGGTTGAGAACGCCTCGTTCATGCCATGGCTGTTGGGGACGGCATTGCTGCACTCGGCCATTGTCATGGAAAAGCGTGACGCACTGAAAATCTGGACGGTGCTGCTCGCAATCCTGACTTTTTCGTTGAGCCTCTTGGGCACCTTCCTGGTTCGATCCGGCGTTCTCACGTCGGTTCACGCCTTCGCGGTTGATCCCGAGCGCGGGCTCTACATCCTCGTTATTCTGGTGCTGTTTACCGGTGGCTCGCTGGCGCTCTTTGCATTGCGCGCAAACCAGCTGAAGGCAGGCGGGGTGTTTGCACCGATCAGCCGGGAAGGCGCACTGGTCTTCAACAATCTGCTGCTCACCGCATCCTGTGGTGTGGTCTTCGTTGGCACGCTCTACCCACTCGCACTGGAAGCGGTCACTGGCGAGAAGATTTCTGTCGGGGCACCGTTCTTCAACGCGACCTTCGGCCCGTTGATGGTACCGCTGATCCTGGCAATGCCATTTGGCCCATTCCTGGCCTGGAAGCGAGCTGATCTCGCCGGAACGGCGGAGCGGCTCTATGCCGTTATGGGTGTCAGTCTGGTAACGTTCCTGCTGGTCGTTTGGCTGCGTGACGGGGCACCGGTCCTCGCGGCTTTCGGGCTTGCACTGGGCATCTGGCTGATCGGCGGCGCGATCGCCGAATTGGCTTTCCGCGTCAAGCTGTTCAAGGTCGACTTTTCCGAGTCTTTCCGCCGCTTCATCAATCTACCCAGAGCAAGCTATGGCACGGCATTGGGGCATGGCGGCGTTGGCGTCATGGTGCTTGGCGTGGTTGCCGTGATGTCGTTCGAACAGGAGAAGATCCTGGCGATGCAACCCGGCCAGTCCGCGGATATCGCCGGCTACTCGGTGACATTTGATGGTGTTCGGCCGCGTGTTGGCGACAATTACCGCGACATCGTCGGGCACTTCGTGATCAGCCGGAACGGGCGCATCATCGATGAGGTGGATCCAGCCAAACGAGTCTACATCGCGTCTGGGACGCCAACAACTGAAGCCGGCATCACCACTGTCTTCCCAAGCCAGGTCTATGTCAGCCTTGGCGATCCGCTTGAGGCCGGTGGCTTCTCAGTCAGCCTCTACCACAAGCCGCTGGTGATCCTGATTTGGCTGGGCGCGTTGATCATGACGATTGGCGCCGCCGTGTCGCTGACAGATCGTCGCTTGAGGGTCGGCGCACCCAAACGCGCAGCACCGCGCGGCGCTGCGATGCCTGCACCGGCGCAATGAGCGAAGTCAGCGATGCGCATTCAATCCGTTCTTGCCGGCATTCTGGTCGCCTTCACGTGTCTCTTGTCACCTTTGTCGGTGAACCAGCCGGCCCATGCGCTGCAAGCCACAGAACTGCTCGAAGATCCCGCCCTGGAAGCCCGTGCCCGCGAAGTCTCGGCCCAATTGCGCTGCCTGGTCTGCCAGAACCAGTCAATCGATGACTCCAATGCAGGCCTGGCGCGTGATCTGCGCCAGCTGGTGCGTGAGCGGATCCTTGCCGGTGATACAAACGACGAAGTGATCGACTTTGTCGTTGCCCGCTATGGTGACTTCGTTCTTCTCTCCCCACCTCTTCGTACACACACTCTGCTTCTTTGGGCCGCTCCGGCTCTGTTTCTTATTTTCGGTCTCGCGCTGGTGCTGAGGCTGTTCTTGCGCAAATCTGCGAGCGTGCCGGCCGGTCCGGCTCCGCTGAGCGCAGCCGAACAAAAGGCACTCGACGACCTCATCAATCGCAAGGAATAGGGCTCCGCCTGCCGCTCCTTGCCAGCCTGCTGACAGGGGGACGACATGGCACAGCATGACACGCACCGCATCACTTTCACCGGAGCGCTTGGCGAGACGCTGGCCGCACGACTGGACATGCCGAGTGATGCCACCCCACGTGCATTTGCCCTGTTTGCCCACTGCTTCACCTGCTCCAAGGAAACCAAGGCCGCAAAACGCGTATCTGCCGAACTGGCAGCGCAAGGGTTTGCCGTCTTACGGTTTGACTTCACCGGGCTTGGTGGGTCGGAAGGTGATTTCGCCAACACCAACTTCTCGTCCAACGTAGCGGATTTGGTCGCAGCTTCTGATTGGCTGCGCGACAACCACCATGCGCCATCTCTGTTGATCGGTCATTCGCTCGGTGGTGCCGCGGTGTTAGCGGCAGGTGGCGACATTCCCGAAGTCAAAGCCATCGCGACCATCGGTGCGCCGGCTGATGTCGAGCACGTGCTGCACAATTTTGGCGCTGATCTCGATCGGATCGACCAGGACGGTGTGGCAGAGGTTTCACTCGCCGGGCGCCCCTTCACGATCAAGAAGCAGTTTCTCGAAAATGCCCGGGCACAAGACCTCAAGGAGCGTATTGGTAAACTGCGCCGCGCCTTGCTGGTCCTTCATGCACCAACTGATGCGCAGGTCGGGATTGAGAATGCTGGTGCAATCTTCTCGGCGGCCAAGCATCCCAAGAGCTTCATGTCACTTGATGGCGCAGACCATCTTCTCACCGACCGAAATGATGCCCGCTTCGCAGCGCATGTGATCGCCGCCTGGGCCGCGCGTTACTTGCCAGAATCCGAAGACGATAAAGCAGTGGACGACATGGACAGCGGCGATGTCGTCCGGGTGACAGAAACCGGCAAGGGCAAGTTCCAACAGTCAGTACAGGCCGGCAGACACAGTATGTTTGCTGACGAACCGGCGAGTTATGGCGGTCTCGACTCCGGTCCGGCGCCCTATGATTTCCTGTCCATTGGGCTCGCGGCGTGTACCGCGATGACGCTGCGTCTGTATGCAGATCACAAGGGCATCAATCTCGGAAAGGTCTCCGTTGACGTCTCACACGGCAAGGTTCACGCGGAAGACTGCGCCGAATGCCTCGATGGACGAACCGGGAAGATTGACCGGTTCGAACGAACAATATTGATCGAAGGCGGTGTGGCGGAAGACATCACCGGCAAGATCCTCGAGATCGCCGACAAGTGTCCTGTGCACAAGACACTTGAGAGCGCCAGCGTCGTCGTCACCCAGCTTGATCGGTGATCGCTGTCGGGCGGTTTCAATGTTACGAACAATTCATCCGGCCGATAGGGCGCAGCAATGTCGTACTCCCTATGTCAGGATCAACGCGGCGGGAATCACGCCTGTCGCCCCCTATTCATGCTGACTGTCGGGAGCAGTAAAATGGACGACAACAAAACAGAACCGAACCCAACACAGAAAGCTCGGCGCGGCCTCTGGGCCGGCGTTGCGGCAGGCGCAAGTGTGCTTGCGCTTGGTACCGGGCTCTATCTCGCTCCGGTTTCGGTGCCACAGCCCATCATGGACGCTGTGAACTCTCCTGCTCAGGCACAGTCCGCTGTTCAGGCGCAGCAGTTCTTCTCCTTCGCTGACGTCGTTGAGCGTGTTCAGCCTGCCGTTGTCAGCGTGCTTGTGCGTGGCAACAATGAGAACCAGCAGATGTCGGAACTGATGCCCGACTTTCGCGATCTGCCGGAAGACCATCCCTTCCGTCGCTTCTTTCGCGAATTCGAAGATCAGTTCGGTGGCAATCGCTCCGAGCGGCCCCGTCCGCGCGGCCGTTCGCAGATGGCACAGGGCTCTGGATTCTTCATCTCGGCTGACGGATACGTGGTCACCAACAACCACGTTGTTTCAGAGGCCGATCAAATCGCGGTTCGGACCCATGAGGGCGAAGAGCTTGATGCCCGGCTGATCGGCACCGACCCGCGCACGGATCTCGCGCTTCTCAAGGTCGACAATGTCGACGATCTTCCATTCGTCCAGTTCGGCGACGCCGATGTCCGGGTTGGTGACTGGGTTCTGGCCGTTGGCAACCCCTTCGGTCTCGGCGGAACAGTGACGGCCGGAATCGTGTCCGCCCGCGGCCGCGATATCGGCTCTGGTCCCTATGACGATTTCCTGCAGATCGATGCGCCGGTTAACCGCGGCAATTCCGGTGGTCCGACCTTCAATCTCGCCGGTGAAGTTGTTGGCGTGAACACGGCCATTGTGTCGCCATCGGGCGGCAATGTCGGAATTGCGTTCGCCATCCCTGCCGCGATTGCGCAGGATGTGATTGGTGATCTTCGCGACAGCGGACGGGTCGTCCGTGGCTGGCTGGGTATCGGCATCCAGCCGGTGAATGAAGATGTCGCACAGGGTCTCGGACTTTCAGAACCTGGTGGCGCACTTGTCAATCGTTTGCTCGAGAACAGCCCGGCGCGTGATGCTGGCGTTGAACTTGGTGACACGATCCTCTCGGTGGATGGCGAGGATATCGAAGATGCCCGGGATCTGGCCCGCACCATCGGCCAGCTCGAACCCGGCCACCGTGCCCGGCTGAGCATTTGGCGCAATGGGAGCGAGCAGACGGTCAACGTGACATTGGGAACGCAGCCCGACACGCCACAGGTTGCGGCCGCGGATTCAGCAGCCCCCGAACAGGAACCCGAGACGACGACCTCGGATATGCTGGGCTTCTCGGTGACGCCCGCAGAAGATGGTGAAGGCGTTGAGGTCACTGAACTGGATAGTGACAGCCCGGCGGCCGAACGCGGTCTGCGTCCTGGTGACGTCGTGCTGCAGATTTCCGGCATGGAGGTCAATTCGGTCGACGACGTGTCCGATGCGCTGAAAGCGATCGAAGATGATGGCCGCGACACTGCTCTGGTACTGGTGCGCTCGCAGCGCGGTACATCCTATGTGGCGATCCCGTTGAAGGGTCGCGGTTAGAGCAGGCGATTGCAAAGGGGAGGGCATAGTGCTCTGCACGCTCTCCCCATTTGCCCTGACAAGCCGACTATACTGCCAGCCATGCGTATTCTGATCATCGAAGACGACGCCGAAGCAGCACGTTTCATCGTCAAGGGCCTGGGTGAAGCAGGGCATGCCGCCGATCTCGCCACCAATGGCGAAGATGGCCTCGAGCGTGCGCTGGGTGAAGCCTATGACGTCGTTGTTGTCGACCGGATGCTGCCAAAACGCGATGGGCTATCCATCATCGAAGTGCTGCGCGAGGAAGGCCGCGATGTCCCGGTTCTGATCCTTAGTGCCATGGGTGAGGTGGACGATCGCGTCGAAGGCTTGCGTGCTGGCGGAGACGACTATCTGCCAAAGCCATTCGCGTTCTCGGAACTGCTGGCCCGCATTGAAGTGCTCGGCAAGCGGCAGTCCACGCAATTGGCGGCTCAGACCGAGTTGACGGTCGGTGATCTGCATCTCGACCGTCTGGCACGCCGTGTCACGCGTGAGGGCAGGGTGCTGCATTTGCAGCCGCGCGAGTTCCGCCTGCTTGACTGCCTGATGGCCCATGCCGGTCAGGTCGTGACCCGGACGATGCTGCTGGAAAAGGTCTGGGACTACCACTTCGATCCCGGCACCAATGTCATTGACGTTCACATGTCTCGGCTGCGCGGCAAAGTGGACAAGGGATTCGATGCCGCGTTGCTGCACACGGTTCGCGGTGCGGGATACATGATCCGTGAACCCGATCGGTAAGATATTTCGCTCCGCGGCGTTCCGGCTGTCACTGGCCTATCTGGCCGTGATCGCGTTGTTCGCCGGAGCGCTCATCGGCTACGTGGCCTATAGTGCCGAGGCGATCTTCGAGGCAAGGACCCGCGCCATCATCGCTGCCGAAGTGCGTGGGCTCGCCGAGCAATATGCCGAAGGTGGCATCCAACGCCTTGCATCGACCGTCAATGCACGTTCGCGGCGGCAAACGCCTGATCAGTCGCTCTATCTTCTCACAGCTTTCTCCGGTGCCCGCATTGCCGGAAACATCGAGGCCATCGCACCCAGTGTGATGCGCACGGAAGGACCGCAGCGCGTGGTCTATGTGCCCGACGACGGCGGTAGTGCGTTGTCGGGTGAGGCCACAGTCCATGTCTTTCCGCTGGAAGGCGGCTTCGCACTGCTCGTCGGCCGCGATATCTCCGACCAGAAGGCTTTTGAGACCGTTCTCCGGCAATCCGGCATCGTCGCGGGTGTCCTGATGCTCGTGCTCGGGGTTGGCGGAGGTTTTTACGTTTCCCAGCGTGTGCTCTCCCGTATCGATGTAATGTCGGATGCGAGCGGCACTATCATGGCCGGCAATCTCGCTGAGCGAATACCGGTCACCGGCCGCGGGGACGAGTTCGATCGTCTTGCCGAACGGCTGAACATCATGCTCGCACGGATCGAGAAGCTCGTGCTTGGCATGCGCGAGGTGACAGACAACGTTGCCCACGATTTGCGGACGCCACTGACCCGCCTCAAGGCACGCGCTGAGGACGCTCTGCGCGCGCTGGACCGCGAAACGTCGGTCGCCGATACAGAGCCCGATCAGCATCGCAATATCGAGGGTATCATTGACGATGCGGACAGCCTGATCCGGATGTTCAATGCGCTGTTGGCGATTGCCCGGACCCAGGCCGGCGAAGGCGCGGCCTTCACCCAGATTGACCTCGGTGAATTGATCGGAGAAGCCACTGAGCTTTATCAGCCTCTCGCTGAAGACGCCGGTGCCGAACTGTCGTTTGAACTGCCGCAGAACCTGCCCACCATCATGGGCAGTCGACCACTATTGGCCCAGGCCATGGCCAATCTCCTCGACAACGCGATCAAGTATGGCATCGATGAGGGCGAAACCGGTTCGATCACCGTCTCTGCCACCATCTCGGACATGGATGTCGACATCACGATTGCCGATCATGGCCCCGGCATTCCCGAGACGGAGTATGGCCATGTTCTCGATCGTTTCGTCCGGCTTGACCGGAGCCGCAACCTGCCCGGTTCCGGTCTCGGTCTGAGCCTCGTTTCAGCTGTTGCCGAACGTCACAATGGCAGCCTGTCTTTTGCCGATAATGAGCCGGGACTTGCCGTCACACTGCGGCTGCCAAAAGCGTCCGAAAATCCCGGTGATCACGCGCCAGTTGCTTCTTCCCGTGACAAGACCCCATCTGATCCCTCACAATCGGCGCAATAAAGCCGCCCCATTCGATCGCATTCGCACATGCGTTCTCTGAACCGGCCACCGCAATGGGCAGTAAGACGCCAGGAAACGATCAGCCACTAGGTGCAGCGCTGGAAACGCTGCCACCGCCTGCATACTGCAAATCTGCGCAAGACTTTCTTGAGGACCTGAAAACCGCAGCCTTGAGGCAGGGCGCCGATGGCGAGCTGTCGGCAGCACTCGCGGTGGCGGATACAGCACTGGTCTTGTCCTCCATTGCAGCGGGCTCGCACTATTTGCGCGACTGGATGCTGCGCGATCCTGCGCGCCTGACAGAAATACTTGCTCGCAAGTTCGATGAGACGATCAGGCATTCGACCGCTGACCTTGCGACCGATATGGCCGAAGCGACGCGTATCGCAGATGCAATGGCGGCCTTGCGCAAGCACAAGTCAGTGGTTGCGCCAGCGGTTGCACTGGCCGATCTGGGTGGCGTTATTGACGTCAACAGGGTGATTGCTGAAACGAGCGCGCTGGCCGATAGAACCGTCGCCGCGGCTATCGACTGGCTTTTGGGCCATCATGCTCAAGATGATCGTTTCTTCCCGGCCGACCCGAAACATCCCTCACGGGACAGCGGCCTGATTGTCCTGGCGATGGGCAAACACGGTGCCCGTGAGCTCAACGTGTCGTCGGACATCGATCTGATCCTGTTCTATGAGAACCGGCCAGAACGGTTCACGGACGGTGAGGACCTGTCGAAATTCTATGTTCGGCTGGCGCGCGATCTGGTCAAGATGATGCAGGAGCGGACCGGCGAGGGTTATGTCTTCCGGACGGATCTTCGTCTTAGACCGGATCCCAGTGCCACGCCACTGGCGATCAGTGTCGCCGGTGCCCTGCAATATTATGAAAGCCTGGGCCAGAACTGGGAACGTGCGGCAATGATCAAAGCGCGGCCCTGCGCCGGTGACATATCCGCTGGCGATCGCTTTGTTGCAGAAATTGGCCCCTTCATCTGGCGGAAGTATCTCGATTTCGCATCGATCGCCGATACTCACGCGATGAAGCGGCAGATCCATCAGCACAAGGGACATGGCGCCATTGCGGTGGCCGGACACAACATAAAGTTGGGTCGTGGCGGCATTCGCGAAATCGAGTTCTTTGCACAGACACAGCAGCTCATCGGTGGCGGGCGCAACCCCGATCTCCGGGTCAGGCCGACGCTTCAGGCACTTGAGAGGCTCAGTGCCGCGGGGTGGATTGGCGAAGGCGTGGCAACTGACCTGAGCGACGCCTATCGTGTGCTCAGGTCCATCGAACATCGCATTCAGTACATCGCAGACGAACAACGCCAGACGCTTCCAGCCGGTGAAGACGAGCTTGAGGCTTTTGCCCGGTTGAGCGGGTTCTCTGATCGCCGGTCGCTTGAAACCAAGCTGACTGAAACGATGCAAGTTGTTCAGAAGCACTACGCGCGACTGTTCGAGAGCCAGGACGAACTGGGCGCCAAATGCGGCAGTCTTGTTTTTGTTGGCGACAGCAACGATCCGGAAACGCTCGAAACTCTGTCGGGGCTCGGCTTCTCCCGGCCGGAAGATGTCTCCGATATCGTCCGTACCTGGCACTATGGCCGCTATCCGGCATTGCGGTCACAGCGCGGCCGTCAGCTCCTGACTGAGTTGATCCCGCAGATACTGACCACCTTTTCCGTCAGCGCCAATGCCGACGGTGCAATCATCGCTTTCGATGGCTTCTTGCGGCGGTTGCCCGCAGGTGTACAGATCTTCTCGTTGCTCAAGGCCAGGCCGGGATTGCTGAAGCTGCTGGCCCGCATTCTGTCCAGCGCACCAAGACTTGCGGAAACACTGTCCTCCCGGCCGCAGCTCTTCGATGCGATGATCGACAGTGACTTGCTGGCCCGCCAGCCGAAGCCGCGGGAGATTGCAGGATTGCTCGCTGCAGCCTTGGCCGAAGCGCGCGATTTCGAAGATATCCTGGATCGCGCCCGCATCTTCGCCAAGGAACAGACGGTGCTCATCGGCACCCGCATACTTTCTGGCGAATTGCCAGCCGAAGCCGCTGGCGAAGCATTTTCTGATGTCGCTGATGCCGTGATTGCCAAACTGTTCGATGCGGTCAAAGCGTCAATGCAGGCCGCTCATGGTCAGTTGGAGGGCGGGGCTTTCGCTGTGTTGGCAATGGGCCGGCTCGGCAGCCGTGAAATGACTGCCACATCGGATGTCGATCTGATCCTGATCTATGACCACGATGCACGCGCGCGTGACTCGGATGGCCCAAAGGCGCTTGGACCATCGCAGTACGCCATGCGCTTCACCCAGAGGTTCATAGCCGCCATCAGCGCGCCGACCAGTGTGGGCGCGCTGTACGAGGTCGATATGCGGTTGCGGCCATCGGGTCGGTCGGGGCCGGTGGCGACCCACATCGAGAGTTTTGAAGACTATCAGCTGAATCAGGCCTGGAGCTGGGAACATATGGCGCTGACGCGCGCCCGACCGCTGTGCGGCGATCCCGAACTCGTCAGCCGGATCGAAGAGGTCATCGACAGTGTGCTGTCCGAACGCCGCGACCGCGCCCAGCTCGCCCAGGACATCGTCGACATGCGAGCTCGGATCGCCAAGGAAAAGGGCTCAGAGGATCCATGGAACTTGAAACACAAGAGTGGCGGGCTGGTGGACCTCGAATTCATCACGCAATTCCTCCAGCTTTCGGAGGGCCCCAATCACCACGCCCTTTTGCGGCTGCGTCCTGGCGAGGTTGTTGCGCAGGCCAATACTCTGGGCCTGATCCCGCCTGATACCGCCGAGACGCTTGCCAAAGCGGCGCTGCTCTATGCGCGGCTGAACCAGATTCTGCGATTATGCATGGGCGATGGGCAGTCACCGGATAATGCACCTCAGGGCCTCATCGATAGCCTGATCGAGGTCACCGTGGTGCCTGACTATTCGTATTTGAAGGCAACGATCAGCGACACAGAGACCGCGGTCGATCAGATCTTTTCAGAACTGATTGTCGGCCAAATCTGATCTTGGCAGCAGCATGATCGATAGGGCCTGGACTGGCACACGATGCCGGTCACTCCGCAGCGTGGGTCTGCGGACCACTCTTGCCTGATTGTCCCACCGCCTCGGGAACTACCATGGAGTCTCTGACGTCCTGTGCGCGGCCACCATCAGGTTGGCTGATTGGCAGCCTGATCGAAACCGCGGTCCCCTCGCCAAAGCGGCTCTTCAGGCTGAGACGGCCGTGATGAAGTTCGACCAGCGAACGCGAGATCGCGAGGCCAAGCCCTGAACCATTGTGTCCTCTCGTGTGCTGATCGCCCACCTGTTCAAAAGGACGCCCCAGTTTCCGAATGGCCCGCGCGGGTATCCCGGCACCATTGTCCTCGACGGTGATGCGCACCGAGTCTTCGAGGGATCGGGCTCGTACCTTGATCACGCCGCCTTCATCCGTGAACTTCACCGCATTGGACAGGATGTTGAGAAGCGTCTGTTTGATTGCACGCCGGTCGCCATCCAGCATCAGGTCGGGCTGAATGTCAGTACTGGTCTCGATGTTCTTGTCCCGCGCCTGAATGCGCATGATATCGACGCATTCCATGGTCAGGTCCGACAGTTCCACGCCTTCCATGTTGAGCGTGAAGCGGCCAGCCTCAATTCGCGACATATCGAGAATGTCGGTAATGATAGCCAGCAGATAGGCACCAGAATCCCGGATGTCTTCGCAATACTCTTTATACTGCTGATTGCCGATAGACCCCAGAACCCCGGACAACATGACATCGGAGAAGCCAAGGATGGCGTTGAGCGGGGTCCTCAGTTCATGGCTCATATTGGCCAGGAAGTCCGATTTCGCCTTGTTTGCCATTTCGGCTCTGGTCTTCTCGCGGCCATAGCGCTGCGCCAGTTCGAGCAATTGCTGGGTGCGGTTCTGCAAGGTCGAACGCGAGTTCTGCAGTTCCACCACGGTGTTAAGGAGCTGGCGCTCGCCGGCTCTCAGCATGTCTTCCTGGTTCTTGAGATCGGTGATTTCGGCACCCACGGCGACACGGCCGCCATCCCGCGTGGTCTGTTGGGTAAACCGGAACCAGCGATCTTCGGGGAACGCGACAACAACGGAGGACTGACCGCTTTCGGCTTCCTGTTCCTGGAGTTTTTCCAGCGCGACTTCCAGTTCACTGGCCGGACCATCGCCATTGTCATTGGCTCCCCGCCCCAGCTTGGCGAGCTCTGTGTATTTTGAATTGGAGAGAAGCAGGCCTCCGTCCGAACCCCAGAGGGCAAATGCCTCGGACACGCATTCAATGGCATCCCGGAGTCGCTGGTCCGCGGTCTGAGACAATTCGGTCAGACGCATCTGTTCGGTAATATCCATGGCGATGCCGACCAGTTCGGTCGCATTGGACCCGGGACGGGTTTCACGGATTTCCGCACGGGCCCGAATCCAGATCCAGCTCCCATCGGTGTGTTTCAACCGAAACGTCCGGTCGATCCAGTTGGTCGACCCCGACACGATTTCCTCTGCCAGCTCGCGGAAGTGCCGATCTGCTTCATGGGTCATATCTTCCAGCTGGCCAAGTGACAGCACCCGCTCCTCAGCAGGCAACCCAACCAGCATGGACATCGACGGCGACCACATGATCCGCCCGCGACTGATGTCCCAATCCCACAATCCGCAGCGCGCGCGCGACAATGCGGTTTCAAAACGGAGCTTGCGCGCACTGTAGGCTTTCTGGCTATCGCTGAGGCTGCGGCCTGTTGTTCGCAGGAGGACCGCTAGGGCCAGAAGCGCCGCCAGTACGAGTGATACCAACCCGATCGTCGCTCCGATCTCCGCAAACCACAGTTGCCGAACCTGCTCGGTCGGTATGGCCACCACCAGCGTACTGAAGGGTTCCGGCAGTGGCCGCACGGCCGTCACTGTCGTCAGGCCATCCTGCGTTTCGGCCGTGAAGGTCTGACCAGCATCGGAGTTGAGCTCAAGTACCGTGATCGAATGATGGTAATTCGTTTCGGTTCTGGCCGGCTCGACGGCCGTCGTGCTGCCGGTCTGGGGGTCACGCCGGGTCGAGGTAACGATCGTGCCGTCCTTATCCAGAACATAGGCATAGATGCCATCGGCAAGATGCCGATAAGCCATCGCATTCAGGAGTGCCGGATTGGCGACTTCGCGGATCTGAGCCGGCTCCGCGCGCGTGACAGCCATCGAGATCTGAACCAGAGCGCCATCGGCAAGGATCGATATCCGATCCGAGGCATGCGCTTTGACACTGTCATGGGCCCGACTTGCGTAAAGACCGGTCGCCACAAGAGCGAAACACGCAAACGCGCAGGCCAGAGGCATCACGCCAAAGCGGATGCCAAGCCGATCCCAAGTCTGCAATAGCCCGGCAAGCAGGCCGATTCCTTGATCTTCGCGCTGTGCAACGGCCGCACGCAACTTGTCGTCGCTTTCTGGCGACGACTCCTCCCCGTCGCACGAAGCGCACGTCCCATCGTGCGTTCGTGACATTGTGACCTCTTCGGAGTCAGGCCGGCGACCCCCGCCAACCAAACCGCATCACTCCGAATCACCACCAATTAAGAATCAGCCGACTCCGCGTGTCCACTGCTAGCGGAGCACGGATGAGGCAAAAATCGATCACATTGATTCCAGAGTGCGAGACACAATGTCGCGCACATCGGACGACTGGGCTGTTCGGGCAATGTCCTGAAGCGCGGCTTCGGCCTTTTCCCGCCGCTCTTGCTCGATGGTGCGCCAGCTTCTGAACGCCGTAAGAAGCCGGGCGGCAACTTGGGGGTTAAGTTCGTCAAGCGCTATCACCTGATCAGCGACGAAACGATACCCCTCTCCATCAGCCCGATTGAAGGCAACCGGATTGCCGGCCGCGAAGACACCGATCACGGATCTCACCTTGTTGGGGTTTTCCATGGAGAAGGCCGGATGTTCGATCAGCGACCGGGCGACATCCAGGGTCTGCTCTGCTGGCACCGAGACCTGCAGTGCAAACCACTTCTGAACTACAAGTGGATCGTCCTGAAAACGGTCATAGAATGCGTCCAATGCATCTTTTCGGCCTGTTGCATCATACCGGTTCATGATCGCCAGGGCCGCCAGCCGATCCGTCATGTTGTTGGCCTTGGCCAGTTGATCGTGAACCAGTGTCAGCGCCTCTGAATGTCTGTTTGCGGCCAGTATCGAAAGTGCCGCGTTTCGTAAGCTGCGTTGCCCGGCTTGGTCGGCATCAGGCCGGTATTGCGATGCCGGCGGCAGAGCCCTGACCAGGGCCGCAAGCGCCTCGTGCTGAGAGTCGGCCATAACCTGCCTGAAGCCGTCGATCGAGGCCTGGACGATAGCAGGGTCGATATCCGTTCCAATTTCCGGTGCGACCGCCCCGTAGCCCGGTGGAGTGATCAGTTCGGCGCGAAATGCAGGGTCAAATTCATCATCGGTCGCACCGGACAGCAGAGCCTCAAGCAGGGCATCGTCGAAGTCGACATCCGCACCGCGCTTCATCGCGCCATAGGCGCCAACGATATCCGACAGCACCAGACCATGCGCGGCCTGCCATCGATTGAAGGCATTGTCGTCCTGGCCTGCCAGCAGCAGTTGCTCACCCCTGCCGAGATCCGATCTCAGTGTCACGGGTGCAGAGAAATCCCGAAGTAGGGAAATGACCGGTGGCGCCGCAACACCGTCGAAACTGACGGTCTCGCTCTCGCCGGTCATGATGACCGTGAAGTCACCCTCATGTCGCTCGCCGTTTGATTGTATCGAGATCCGTTTGCCGGACTGCCGGTCGAACAGCGCCAGTTTGACCGGCAGCGGTAGCGGCTTCTTGTCCGTCTGTCCCGGCGTTGGCTTGGTTCGCTGGCTGAGCGTCAGAGTGACGGTTCCAGTCGTTGCATCGAATTCGGATGCTACCGTCAGTTCCGGAGTGCCAGCCTGATCGTACCAATCCATGAAGGGCTGCAGGTCACGCTCGGTGACGGCATCGAAACAGGCGAGGAAATCCTCCACGGTCGCAGCATCTCCATCATGCCGTTCGAAGTAGAGGTCCATGCCGTTGCCAAAGGCGTCGTCACCCACGATCGTCTTGATCATACGGACGAGTTCAGCACCCTTCTCGTACACGGTCATCGTGTAGAAGTTATTGATTTCATGATAGATATCAGGTCGAACAGGATGGGCGAGCGGACCTGAATCCTCACTGAACTGGTGGGTCCTCAGCCGCCGCACGTCCTGAATACGCTTGACCGGCCGCGACCGCATGTCGGCGGTGAACTCCTGGTCGCGAAAGACCGTCAGCCCCTCTTTCAGGCACAGCTGGAACCACTCCCGGCAGGTGATCCGGTTGCCGGTCCAATTGTGGAAGTATTCGTGTGCAATGACCGCTTCGATGCCCTCATAATCATCGTCAGTCGCCGTCTCCGGGCTCGCAAGGACATATTTGTCGTTGAAGATATTGAGGCCCTTGTTTTCCATGGCCCCCATATTGAAGTGCGACACCGCGACGATGTTGAAGACATCGAGATCATACTCGCGACCGAAGGCCTGTTCGTCCCATGTCATGGATCGCTTCAGCGCATCCATGGCGTAGCTGGCCTTTGGTTCCTTGCCACGCTCGACATAGATGTTCAGCGCAACCGGGCGGCCCGACAGCGTCGTAAAGCTGTCCGAGACAACGCCAAGGTCCCCAGCGACCAGCGCAAACAGATAGGACGGCTTGGGGTGAGGGTCGTCCCAGACGGCGAAATGCCGATCCGGTCCGCTGTCGCCGGCCTCGCCGGGGTTGCCATTGGCCAGCAGGATTGGAGCGCTGGCACGGTCGGCTTCGACACGGACATGATAGGTGGCGAGCACGTCTGGCCGGTCGAGGAAATAGGTGATGCGGCGAAATCCTTCCGGCTCGCACTGCGTCGTGTAGATGCCGTTGGAGAGATAGAGCCCCATGAGCTGGGTGTTTTCGGAGGGGTTGATCTCCACTTCGGTATGAAGCGCGAAAGGCGTCTGCGGCGGCGTGTGAATCGTCAGGCTGTCAGGCGTTGCCGAATAGGCATCGGCATGGAGCGTTTCAGTGGCTGAATTGATGCCGATAAAGCCAAGCTCGAGACCATCGCCGTCGAGAACCAGTGGAACCGTCCCGTTGTCCGCAGCAGGGTTGCGCCGGAGCCGAAGGGTCGCGAGCACCTTCGTTGCTGTGGGGTGCAGTTTGAAGTCGAGATCGACATGATCGATCAGATAGGCGGGTGCGCTGTAATCCGCGAGCCGGACCGGCTGGTTCTGTTCAGTTCGCATACGCCGCTCCTCGTCGATCGTTAGCAGGCCGACAGCTCCACAAGCCGTTTCGCCTCTTCCGGAGATGTATCGAACTCCGGTCTCCGATCAATGGCGCGGTTCGCACCCCGCCGCAACCATGCGGTTGCCAGGTGCGACGCATGGTCTATCAAGCCAACATCCCGACACTGCAATTGATAACCATCCAGAATGGAAAGGGCAGTGAACGGAGCCCCCGCGACTTCAACCTGAATCAAAGCATGAAGTTGCGGCTCCGGGCGCGCATTGAATCAGTTTGGCAATGATTCAATGTATCACGCGAAGTGCTCTAAGCATCTGAAATAGATCAATATTTGCCAATAGGCAGGAATCGATTCTTCAACTCCACCTGAATCAGTCTGAGAGCTTTTAGACCAGTTCGGGCAGCCATCGCAGACTGTCCCTGGTCTCAGCCACAGAGTGACTCAGTGCCGAAGAAATTCCGACCAACGAACGCCCGGATGGACTGGTAAAAAGGGTGCGGCCTTCAGGTCGACCGGGCGAAATCGCGCAGCCAGTCCAGTCGTTCGGACGTCTTTCCAGACGGTCTGTACTCAGCACCAACCATCCCCGAATATCCCACCTGGGCCATCCGAGGCAGCAGGGTGCTGTAGTCGATATCGCCGTGGTCCGGCTCGCCACGATCGGGCACGCTGGCGATCTGAACATGTCCAACGATGCCCTGATAGCGTTTGAAGGTCTCGAAGAGATCATGCCCCATGCGCGCCATGTGATAGCAGTCAAACATCATCTTGAGGTTTGGGGCGCTAACCTCCGAAATGATCTTTGCGGCATGGTCGGGTGCCGACAGATGATACTCCGGCACATCGTGGGTGTTGATCGGTTCGATCAGGATCTTGATGTTGTGTGCCGAGGCGAGGTCGCAGGCGTACGCCAAGTTTTCGCAGAAGACCTCATCCGCCTCATCACCTGCTTTCTCGGGCCCGCCCGTCTTCCCGGCCATCACGTGGATTCCATGGCAATCGATCGAGATCGCATAGAGGATCGCGAGATCAATCGCTGACCGTGCCTCATCCTTTCTTTGCGGAATCGCCGTCAGCCCGAAATCGCCTGCATCGGTATCGCCGGGCCAGGTGTTGAGCCCGATCATCGGCAGTCCGGTTTCTCTCAATGCACCAAGAACGACGTCGCCCGGCGTTTCGAACGGCACGTGGCATTCGACTGCATCAAACCCGGCATCAGCCGCGGCTTGGATCGCCTCGGGCAGGGCATACTCCGTCAGGAGAAATCCGAGATTGGCAGAGAAACGCATCGTTCAATGACCTCAGTCGCGCCTGACAAAAATTGCGCGCCACCTTTGTGCCGCGAGAGGGCGTGCGGAGTCGTTTCCCGGATAGCGGTTTAACGGCGTCTTCTCCACGATCCGCACAATCGCAATGCTTAGTGGAGAGTGAGCGCCATGGATAGGCACTATCGGGTTGTCGTGATCGGGGGCGGGGTCGTTGGCACGGCCGTTCTGTACCACCTCGCCAAATTCGGCTGGACCGATTGTTGCCTGATCGAACGCTCGGTTCTGACCGCGGGCTCGTCCTGGCATGCGGCGGGCGGTATCCACGCGCTCAACGCCGATCCCAATATGGCGGCGCTCCAGGCCTACACCATCGATCTTCTCAGTGAGATTCAGGAAGAGAGCGGCCAGGATATCGGCCTGCATATGACCGGTGGTCTCACCTTGGCCGGCACGCCCGACCGCTGGGAATGGCTGCAGTCTGCCTATCGCGTGTTCCAGTCGATCGGTATCGAAGACTGCGAGTTGATGACGCCCGAGGAAGCACAGAAGCGCTGCCCGATCATGTCGACCGACGGCGTGCTGGGGGCGATGTGGGCCGACCGCGAAGGCTATATCGATACCACCGGAACCGTGCATGCCTATGCCGGGGCGGCCAAGAAACGCGGCGCCAAGGTAATCGAGAACAACCGGGTGCTCGAACTCAATCAGACCAATGATGGTTGGGAGGTCGTAACCGAGAAGGGCACCATCACCTGCGAGCACGTGGTCAATGCCGCTGGTCTTTGGGCCAAGCAGGTCGGCCGCATGGTTGGGCTTGAACTGCCGCTCAGCCCGCTCAAACACCACTATCTGGTTTCGGACTCGATTCCGTTGCTCGACGAAGTCGACTTCGAGATGCCAATGACGGTCGATCTTGAAGGTTTCACCTATCTGCGACAGGACCAGAAAGGCGTCTTGCTCGGGATCTACGAAATCGACCACGAGCATTGGGCCATGGACGGCGCACCCTGGGATTACGGCATGGAGCTGTTCCAGGAGCAGACCGACAGGATCGAGAAAGAGCTCATCCTCGGCTTCGAGCGTTATCCGGTGTTGCAGGAGGTCGGCGTCAAGACCTGGGTCAACGGCGCTTTCACCTTCTCGCCAGATGGCAACCCGCTGGTCGGCCCGGTGCTCGGTAAACCTGGCTACTGGCTCGCTTGCGGTGTCATGGCCGGATTCCTGCAGGGCGGCGGTGTCGGCAAGACACTGGCCGAGTGGATGATCCATGGCGAGCCTGAAGCCGACGCCTGGCCGATGGACATCGCCCGTTACGGCGGCTTCACCGCCAACAAGCAGTACATCAAGGAAACGACAGGGCAGTTCTACTCCCGCCGTTTCGTGATGACCTATCCCAATGAGCAGCTGCCCGCCGGGCGTCCGCTCAAGATGGCCCCGGCCCATGACGCAATGACCGCGGCTGGCGCACAATGGGGCGTCAGCTGGGGTCTCGAAGTTCCGCTCTACTTCGCTGAGCCTGGCTTCAAGGAGACCCCCACGCTCAGGCGCTCCAATGCATTCGAGATCGAAGCCGCGGAAAGCAATCTGGTACGCGAGCAGGTCGGTTTGCTCGATATTACAGGCTTCTCGCGGTTTGAGGTCACCGGCCCCAATGCCACGGCCTGGCTTGATCGGATGATGGCCTCAAAGCTGCCTGGGCCGGGTCGCGCCCGCCTTGCACCCATGCTTGGTCCGGATGGACGCCTCAAGGGCGATCTGACGATCTTCAACTGGGGACCCGGCGAGGACGGTGATCCGGTGTGGTGGATCATGGGGTCGTACTACCTGCGCGCTTGGCACATGCGCTGGTTCCACGACCACATGGAAGACGGTGTCGCGATCCGCGATCTGGGTGATGACATTGTCGGTTTCTCGCTGTCGGGCCCGAATTCCCGCAAGGTGATCGAAACGCTCACCGACGCCGAGGTCGGCGCGCTGCCGTTCATGGCCTGTGGCGACTTCGATATCGGACTGATCAGAGCCAAGGTCGGCCGGCTGTCGGTGGCTGGCGAGCTGGGTTATGAAATCCACTGCCAGGCGGCCGAACATGTCGCGCTGCGGCGAATGCTGCTTGAGGCCGGTGCAGAACATGGCCTCCGGGAGTATGGCTACAACGCGCTGATGTCGCTCAGACTGGAGAAAAGCTTCGGCGTCTGGTCCAAGGAATTCACTCAAGGATACACGCCGGGCATGACCGGGATGGATCGCTGGATCGCCTGGGACAAGAACGACTTCATTGGCAAGACCGCCGCCATTGCGGAGCGGGACGGCAACGGCCCGCCGCAGGTTCTAGTCACGATGGAAGTTGATTCGCCGGATGCGGACGCCAGCGGC
>JBCDCP010000035.1:0-24499 GCA_039181495.1 Pseudomonadota bacterium
CTACGATGCGCTCGCTGCACGTTTTGATGAGATCAGGTACCGGCGCAATCGGGCGTCCTAGATCGGTGTTCCGTCCTTCCGGATAATTCGACGCTGTCCTGATCCATCCGGAACTACGGCCAGGTCGGCATCAGGGTAAGTAGCGTAATCTTCATCGATCCGCCGGCTGCCGACTTCGAGAATAATGACCGGCGCATCGGTCAGGTTGACGAGGGCATGGGCTGTTCCCTCTCCGGCCTTGAACCCCACGCAGTCACCGGGCATCAATTGCTCCTCCGCGGCTTCGCCATCGCGTTTGGTACGCAATGTCGGCGTGCCTTCGAGCACATAGACAAATTCGTCTTCGGCCGAATGCGCGTGTAGAAGCGCGGTCGCTGCGCCGGGGTCAAGCGTTGTCAGGTTGACGCCGAACTGATCCAGCCCGAACACATTGCCCAGGGCACGTTTGCCCCGGCCCTTTGTGGTCTGATCATAAGGTGGCGGATAGACCGTGGAGCGGCGCTCCGCAATGTCGCGGGCTGATCGAGCGAGCCTGTCTGCCATGGCTGAGCGGGTTCCCGATCAGAGCATCGAGGGCAGAACCCGGTCTGGCGGCCGGTGCCCATCGGCGAAGGTCTTGATGTTGATGATCACCTTCTCACCCATGTCGATGCGACCCTCGATCGTGGCCGATCCCATATGCGGAAGCAGGACCACCCGGTCGGACTTAACGAGCTTGGGGCTGACGCTCGGCTCATGTTCGAACACATCGAGGCCCGCGCCGGCGATTTCCTCTGCTTCGATCATCCGGGCCAGTGCATTCTCGTCGACGATTTCGCCGCGGGCGGTGTTGACGATGTAGGTCTCCGGGCGCAGCAGTTTCAGCCTCCGGGCCGACAACAGATGGTAGGTGGCCGGGGTATGCGGGCAGTGAATCGAGATCACGTCCATGCGGGCAAGCATCTGATCGAGGCTCTCCCAATAGGTGGCCTCCAGCTCTTCCTCGGTCGCTTCGCTGACGCGGCGCCGGTTGTGATAGTGGATCTGCATACCGAAGGCTTTTGCGCGGCGGGCAACTGCCTGGCCGATCCGCCCCATGCCGATGATACCGAGCCGCTTGCTGTTGATCCGCCGGCCAAGCATCCAGGTCGGCGACCATCCGGACCACTCATTGTTCTCGATGGCGCGAATGCCATGCACCAACCTGCGCGGGACCGCGAGGATCAGCGCCATCGTCATGTCGGCTGTGTCTTCAGTGAGTACGCCCGGTGTATTGGTGACGGTAATGCCGCGCTGTGTCGCACTGCCGACATCGATATTGTCGACGCCGTTGCCGTAATTCGCGATCAGCCGCAGTTGTTCCCCTGCCTGGCTCAGCACCGTGGCATCGATCCGATCGGTCACAGTTGGCACGAGCACGTCCGCCGTCTTGACGGCCTCAGCCAAGGCGGCCTGCGTCATCGGCGTGTCGTCCTCGTTAAGCCGCACATCGAACAGTTCCTTCATTCGAGTCTCGACCACGTCAGGCAGTTCACGGGTCACCACGACAAGCGGCTTCTTCTGGGACATCTTCATTCCGGTGTGTTGAACACCGACGCGGTGCAGCGACGAGTTTTTCCGGTCCTGACCACGCCGGTTGGGCGTAACGATATGGGCAGCCGCCCTGTGACGGCATAAACGGGCATTTAACGGACCTGCTGGATACTGCCCGGAAGGCGGCAGGTTCTCTTCGACCGTGCATATCAGATGGCCCGCCAAAGAAAAACCCGGATGCCGGACCCCGCTGGATGTTGGCGGCACCGCTACAATTGGGAGCGCAAGGCGTGATTGCATTTGCCCGTTGGCTTGACGACCAATGCAGCAGGCTGACGCAAGTTAGGTACCGAATCTGGTTCGGATTCGGGGCTGGCGCAATATTGATGGCGATCGCATGGCTGACGCCTGTCAACCTTATCTTTGATGGCAACAGCACGTCAGATCTGACCACCGGGACGACAGCTCAGCCGGTTGCGACAGGAGCCAGTGGCCTGCTGTTACCACGCTTCGTTAGCCTCAAGGCACAACGTGCCAATGTCCGCATCGGGCCGACACGCCAGCACGATGTTGCCTGGACCTTCACCCGGTCGGGACTGCCGGTGGAGATCATCGCTGAGTCCGAAAATTGGCGTCGCATTCGCGACAGCGGTGGCAACGAGGGATGGATCTTTCATTCTCTGCTCTCGGGCGAGCGCACAGTGCAGTATGATCCCTGGCAGACCGATGTGCCGGGTACGCTGAGGAGCCAGCCCGACGCCAACGGCGAGATCGCGGCCTATGTCGAGAACCGTGCTGCTTTGAAAGTAATGAACTGCGATGGTGAGTGGTGCCGGGTGTCAGCCCGCGGCACGCAAGGTCATATCCGGCAAGAACACCTCTGGGGTGTCTATCCCGGTGAAGCAATAGAATAGCGCAGGCGGCCGAAACGATCGCCCTGCATTACGACTTCGGCAGATTGGCTGAGATCAGCTCTTACGGCGCAACCTGATGACCACGTCGACATGCGTCACTTCGTGACCTTCCGGCGCCGCCGGAATCCCGTTCACGCTGATGCTGCCGTCATCGATGTCAAACAGACGATTCTCACCCTCGACAAAAAAGTGATGGTGGTCGCGCGTGTTGGTGTCGAAATAGCTCTTGGCGCCATCGACAGCGACTTCTCTCAAGAGGCCGGCGCCGATGAACTGGTGCAGCGTATTATAAACAGTCGCGAGCGACACCTTCACACCAGCGGCAACGGCCTGCTCGTGCAGGGATTCAGCTGTGATGTGCTTGTCGCGCCCGTCGAACAGAAGGCCGCCGAGACTTGTCCGTTGCCTCGTCGGGCGCAGACCAACCATGCGCAATATGGTCGCAACGCTTTCCTCGGTCGGGCTACGCATATTGCTGAGGCGTTCCATAGCCTCGTTTGCACCGCTGATCGTCATGTCCGTGCCACCCGGTTCCTGTAACGCACCATAAGCGCCGCTTTGTGTGCGGCGCCAAAACGAAAAGAACTCTAAACCACGTTCTGCACCATCGACACAAGATAATAACTCTAAACTCGTCTTTTGTGGCGCAAAAATCGCGACTCTTTGTAAACTAACTATGCATATGTGGCGTTTTTCACGCAATATCTGACAAATACGGGCCAAACCGGACCCTCGCATGCCGACCGATGGCCGTGAAAGGCGGTTGGCACCACCCGATCAAACCCAAGAAACGCACGGTTCTGGGCGACAGTTTGCCGCGCTCGATTTGTCACGCCACCGGGACGTCACCACGGTGGTCAGCGGGTTTCGGCTCCCGAAACGGTATGCTAGGCAACAATGCACACGCCTGACCGCGCAGGCTGCCAGGCCAGCCATCGCGCCAAGAACGAAGATCGGCCCCCGCTCCATGACCGACCGAAAGAACGCCTACGACTATGACGAGCTTATCTCTTGCGGCAAAGGCGATCTTTTCGGTCAGGGTAACGCTCAGTTGCCGCTGCCCCCGATGCTGATGTTCGATCGCATCACGTCGATTGCGGAAACAGGAGGTGCCTATGACAAGGGTCATGTCCGCGCGGAGTTCGATATTCGTGACGATCTGTGGTTCTTCCCATGCCATTTCCACGGCGACCCGGTGATGCCGGGCTGCCTCGGACTTGATGCACTGTGGCAGATGACAGGATTTTTTTTGGGCTGGCTCGGTCAACCGGGCAAGGGACGTGCCCTGTCGACTGGTGAGGTCAAGTTCACCGGAATGGTGACGCCGGACGTCAAAGTTGTGGAGTATGGTGTCGATCTCAAGCGCGTTTTCAAAGGAAAACTGGTGCTGGGGATTGCGGATGGGTGGTTGAAAGCAGATGGCGAAACCATCTACACCGCAAGTGACTTGAAAGTCGGCCTCTTCCAGCCCGACGAAGTCTGAGGCGAGGCCGCCACGCCGCCCAAAAATTGGTCGGCTGCGTAGTTAGAGAAAGATCGGGAGTTCCAGCATGCGGCGCGTCGTCGTTACCGGCATGGGGATTGTCTCCTCCATCGGCAACAACACCCAGGAAGTGAATGCTTCGCTGCGCGAAGCGAAATCCGGTATTCGCGCTGCACCTGACTACACCGAGCTCGGGTTCCGTTGCCAGGTCCATGGCGCGCCTGATCTCGACGCTTCGGGCGTGGTCGACCGCAGGGCGATGCGCTTTCATGGCGGCGGTACGGCCTGGAACCACATCGCCATGGACCAGGCGATCGCTGATGCAGGCCTGGATGATGATCTGGTGTCCAACGACAGAACCGGCATGGTAATGGGTTCAGGCGGACCGTCGACACGGGCCATCGTTGATGCAGCCGACACCGCACGCGAAAAGAGCGTCAAGCGCATCGGCCCCTTCGCCGTTCCCAAGGCCATGTCATCGACGGCCCAGGCGACGCTTGGCACCTGGTTCAAGATCAAGGGCCTGAGCTATTCGATTTCGTCGGCCTGCGCGACGTCGTCGCACTGTATTGGCAACGCCGCCGAACAGATCATGCTCGGCCGTCAGGACGTGATGTTTGCGGGCGGTTGCGAGGAACTCGACTGGACGCTGTCGTGCCTGTTCGATGCAATGGGTGCCATGTCATCAGGCTTCAACGACCGGCCCGAAGTGGCCAGCCGCGCTTTCGACAAAGACCGTGATGGTTTTGTCATCGCAGGTGGCGCCGGTGTCGTCGTGCTCGAGGATCTCGAACATGCTAAGGCTAGGGGCGCAAAGGTCTATGCCGAACTCGTTGGCTATGGTGCGACCACCGACGGCTACGACATGGTGCAGCCATCCGGTGAAGGCGCGGTGCGCTGCATGCGGCAGGCGCTAGCCACAGTCGAAGGACCAATCGACTACGTCAATCCGCACGCCACCTCGACGCCTGTCGGCGATCAGAAGGAAATGGAGGCGATGCGCGAGGTCTTCGGCGACAAGTGCCCACCGATCTCGGCCACCAAGTCGCTCACCGGTCATTCATTGGGTGCGGCCGGTGTCCAGGAGGCGATCTACTCGCTGTTGATGATGCATGGCGGTTTCGTTGCCGAATCGGCCAATATTGATGAGATCGACCCTGATTTCGCCGACATGAACATCCCGCGTGAACGGCTGGACAACGTCGCTATTGAACGGGTGATGTCGAATTCATTCGGGTTCGGCGGGGTCAACGCAACGCTTGTTTTTGAGCGATTTACCGGCTGACGCCTCCTTATCTTTCGTCACCTGCTCGTTGCTCACTTCAGTTCCGGAAACCACCAATGACCACACCTCTCATGCAGGGCAAGCGCGGCCTCGTCATGGGCGTCGCCAACGACCACTCAATCGCCTGGGGTATTGCAAAGGCAATCGCAGATCAGGGCGGCGAACTGGCTTTCACCTATCAGGGTGACCAGATCGGCAAGCGCGTCAGGCCGCTCGCCGAGAGTGTCGGTTCCTCCATCGTGGAACCGTGCGATGTCATGGATGTTTCCACCGTCGATGCCGTCTTCGATGTCATTGCAGAGAAATGGGGCAAGTTGGATTTTCTCGTCCATGCCATCGCGTTCTCAAACAAGGACGAGCTCAAAGGCCACTATGCCGACACCACACGTGAGAATTTCTCGAACACGATGGTGATTTCCTGCTTCGCTTTCACCGAGGCCTGCCGGCGTGCTGCCACGTTGATGTCTGATGGTGGCTCCGCGCTAACGTTGACCTATGGCGGAGCGGAACGGGTCATGCCCAATTACAATGTCATGGGCGTAGCCAAGGCTGCACTTGAGGCCAGTGTGCGCTATCTCGCCTCAGACTTCGGACCACAAGGCTTGCGCGTGAACGCAATCTCGGCAGGGCCGGTGAGAACCCTGGCCGGTGCTGGAATCACCGATGCGCGCTTCATGTACAACTATCAGCGTGACCACGCACCAATGCGCAGATCGATAACCATTGAGGATGTCGGCGGTGCCGGTTTGTACCTCCTTTCGGACCTGTCGTCAGGCGTGACCGGAGAAATTCACTACGTGGACTCAGGCTACAACACCATCTGCATGCCCCGCCCCGAGAATTTGAAGAACGAGAGCCCGAAAGGCTGACCGCCATGAACGCCGTGACAGCCAAAGACCCTGTCTCGCTCGAGGCCGAACTGACTGCGGCAATAGAGAAGGCCGCTGACGAAGCGAGCCTGGAACAACTCCGCATCGCCGCGCTGGGTAAGAAAGGCGCAATCAGTGAGTTGCTCAAGACGCTCGGTGGGATGACGCCGGAAGAGCGTCAGGTACAGGGCCCGGTGATCAACGGCCTGAAAGCCAAGATCACAGATGCCATCGCCGCCCGCCGCGATGTCCTCAAGGCTGAAGCGCTCGAAGCGCGCCTTGCGACCGAGACCATCGATGTCAGCCTGCCGATCGCCGAGGGACCGATCCAGCAAGGCCGGATCCACCCGGTCAGTCAGGTCATGGACGAGTTAACTGCAATCTTCGCCGACATGGGCTTCGAGATCGCCGAGGGTCCGCATATCGAGACCGCCGATTTCAACTTCTCGAAGCTCAACATTCCGGAGGAACACCCCTCCCGCGCCGAGATGGACACCTTCTACTTCGATGAGAAAGAAGACGGCTCACGCATGTTGCTGCGTACCCATACGAGTCCGGTACAGATCCGCACCATGCTGGAGCAGGAGCCGCCGATCCGGATCATCGCGCCGGGCCGTGTCTTCCGCAGCGACTACGACCAGACCCACACCCCTATGTTTCATCAGGTGGAGGGGCTTGTCATCGACAAGTCTGCCCATCTTGGAAATCTCAAATGGGTGCTCGAAGAATTCCTCAAGGCCTTTTTCGAGGTACCCAATGTGGAGCTGCGCTTCCGCGCTTCACACTTCCCCTTCACCGAGCCGTCGATGGAGGTCGATGTTGGCTATGCTCGCATCGGCGACGAAGTTCGCATCGGCGAGGGCGATGACTGGCTGGAGATTCTCGGCTGCGGCATGGTGCATCCGCAGGTGTTGCGCAATGTCGGCCTCGACCCTTCCGTTTATCAGGGCTTTGCCTGGGGCATGGGCATCGACCGCATCGCCATGCTGAAATATGGCATGCCGGATCTACGCGCTTTCTTTTCCGGCGATCTCCGCTGGCTGCGCCACTATGGCTTCGCTGCGCTTGATATCCCAAGTCTTGCTGGGGGACTGAGCCGATGAAGTTCACCTTTTCCTGGTTGCGGGATTATCTCGATACCGACGAACCTTTGGACAAGATCGCAGATCGGCTCAGCCTCATCGGGCTGGAGGTGGAGGACATCGAGAACCCTGCCGAGAGGCTGGCCGCATTCACCTCGGCCCGCGTCATTGAGGCCATGAAACACCCTAATGCCGACCGGCTTCGCGTCTGCCGGGTGCAGACCAAGGATGGCGAGTTCCAGGTGGTCTGCGGAGCACCGAATGCACGCACTGGCATGGTTGGGGTGTTCGCGCCGCCCGGCACGCACATCCCCGGCACTGGCCTCGATCTCAAGCCCGGTGTGATTCGTGGCGTCGAGTCGAATGGCATGCTCGTCTCCGAGCGCGAGATGGGCCTGTCGGATGAGCATGACGGTATAATCGATCTTGATCCGGAGACCGAAATCGGCGCGCCCTTGGCTGAAATTCTCGGGCTTGACGACCCTGTCGTTGATATCGCCATCACACCCAACCGCGGCGATGCGCTGGGGATCCATGGCGTGGCGCGCGATCTGGCTGCCGCGGGTATGGGCAAACTCAAGGACATCAGGCCCGAGCCCGTCAAGGGTACCTTCCCGTGCCCCGTTTCGGTAACGCTCGATTTCGATGAGGCGCACCAGGGCGCCTGCCCGGCCTTCGGGCTCCGGCTCGTACGCGGGGTTAAGAATGGGCCAAGCCCGACCTGGCTGCAGCGCCGGCTGAAATCGATCGGACTGAGGCCGATCAACACGCTGGTCGATATCACCAACTACGTGACCTATGACCGCGGCCGGCCGCTACACGTATTCGATGCAGCCAAGGTCAGCGGCGATCTCGTCGTACGCATGGCGCGCGATGGCGAGGAGGTGCTGGCACTCGACGGAAAGACCTATCGGCTCGATCCTAGCATGGTCGCGATTGCCGATGACAATGGCGTTGAATCCATCGCCGGCATCATGGGCGGCGAGGTGTCCGGCTGCGATGAGGACACCACCGATGTGCTGATCGAAAGTGCGCTGTGGGATCCGATCCGCACCGCCGCCACCGGGCGCAAGCTCGGGATCCAGTCTGATGCGCGCTACCGGTTCGAGCGCAATGTCGATCCGGCCTACATGGTTCCGGGTCTCGAACAGGCCACCCGCTTGGTACTTGAGCTGTGCGGTGGCGAGCCAAGCGAGATCATGGTCGCCGGTGAAGTGCCCGACGAAGATCGCATCATTGATTTCAACCCCGCCGAGGTCCAGCGGCTTACCGGCATGCATCTGCATGTGGTGGAGATCAAAGCCATTCTGCGCGCACTCGGCTTCTGGATGTCAGGGCCTGACGATGCCATGAAGGTGGCAGTGCCGAGCTATCGGCCCGATGTTCATGAACCGGCCGACCTTGTCGAGGAAATCACCCGCATCGTTGGGGTTGACCGCGTTCAATCGGCGCCGATGGAAAAGCCGTCCGGTGTGCCGAAACGGACACTGACACTGCGCCAGTCCCGCGCGCGCAATGCCCGTCGGACACTCGCGGCGCGCGGAATGGTCGAAGCGGTGACCTGGTCTTTCATCGATGGCAAATCGGCAACGCTTTTTGGCGGTGGCGACAAGGCAGTCACGTTGTCCAATCCGATCTCCGCTGACATGTCGGATATGCGGCCAAGCCTGTTGCCGGGCCTGATCGCAGTCGCACGTGGCAACATTGATCGGGGCCTGGGTGACTCGGCCGTCTTCGAGGTTGGTGCGATATATTCGAGCGATGCGCCCGAGGATCAGCACGAGAGTGCGGCCGGGGTTCGTGTGGGCACCGCACGTCATGATGGTGGAGGCCGGCATTGGCGCAGCCAGGGCGCGCTTGTCGACGCCCATGAGGCGAAGGCCGACGCCATCGCCATGCTGGATGCGCTCGGTGCGCCCACCAACCAACTGCAGACGGCCCGAAATGCGCCGGCCTGGTATCACCCTGGCCGTTCGGGAACGTTGCAACTGGGCCCCAAACTGATTTTGGCGCGGTTTGGTGAGTTGCACACCGCCATTCTGGACACCTTGGACATCAAGGGTCCGGCTGTTGCATTTGAGCTTGACGTCGACGCTTTGCCGGCGCCGAAAGCCAAGCCCACCCGGGCGAAACCGGCGCTCAATATGCCAGACCTTATGCCAGTCAGGCGCGACTTTGCTTTTATTGTCGGCAAGGATGTGGCAGCCGATAGCCTAGTACGGGCTGCGCGCGGAGCGGAAAAGGCTCTGATTGCTGATGTAACGGTCTTCGATCTGTTTGAAGGGGAGAGTATCGGCGCCGATCATGTCTCGGTCGCCATCGAGGTGACATTGCAGCCGCGCGACAAGACGCTCACCGATGCGGAAATCGACGCGGTCGGAGAGAAGGTGGTTGCCCAGATCACCAAGGCAACGGGCGGGATGCTACGTGGCTAGGGCGACTGCGAACCAGTAAAACCCGCGTGTTGTGCCTTATCGCGGCGCTCCCGCGCTTCTAAATTGACGCCATGTCGGGACATAGCTCTGGCCGGAACAATCAACGCATTGGCAGCCTGAATCCGCTTGCTTGGATCGGACGGCGCATTGTCGGCATCCTCCAGACGACCGTTGTCGATCTCGATCCGGTCCGCGAGGAAGATATTGTGCGGTTACGCACCGCTCTGGAACCCGGCGATGTCCTTCTGGTCGAAGGCACGCAATATCTCTCGACCGCAATCAAGTATCTGACCATGTCAACATGGTCGCATGCCGCGCTTTATGTCGGGCCCGTGGAAGGCGCGGGCAGTGCGGAAGAGCCACACGAACTCCTGGATGTGACACTCGACACTGGCGTCGTGACCCAGCCGCTGTCGCTTTATGCCAATCACCATACCCGAATATGCCGGGCAGTCAGTCTCTCACAGGGCGAGCGGCAGGCGATCTGCGACTATGCCTTGGCCCGTGTCGGTCAGACTTATGACGTCAAGAATGTTGTCGATCTGGCACGGTATCTGGTCCCGACGCCACCTGTCCCCTCCTGGTTTCGCCGGCGGATGATCGCGCTGGGCTCCGGAGATCCGACCCGCGCCATCTGCTCAACACTCATCGCTCAGGCCTTCCAGTCCATCCGCTACCCGATCCTGCCTGCGATCGAGACAATCGACAGTCAGAGTGACAGCCACACCGGCTACACAAAGCGCGAGATCCTGCACATCCGCCATCACTCACTCTTCGCGCCGCGCGATTTTGATATTTCGCCCTATTTCGAGATCATCAAGCCATCGCTTGCCATGGCGTTCGATCATCGCAAGCTGACGTGGGCCGATCCTGAGATACCTGAGGAATTGGCAATGCGAGACGGCAGGCCGCCGTCTGATTAGAGTGCCATAAGCTGGATTACGGCCGGGCCCATGATCACAACGAACAGAACCGGCAGAAAGAACGTAATCATCGGCACCGTCAGCTTTGGCGGCAGGGCGGCAGCTTTCTTTTCGGCCTCCGCCATACGCATATCCCGGTTTTCCTGGGCCATCACACGCAACGCATGCGCCAATGGCGTACCGTAACGTTCAGCCTGGACCAGTGCGGTCATCACCGCCTTGATCCCATCAAGGCCCGTCCGGTTTCCGAAGTTCTCGTAAGCGAGGCGGCGGTCCTGCAGATAGGACAGTTCGGCATTTGTCAGAGTGAACTCTTCAGCAAGCGCGACCGATCGGGTTCCGATTTCTTCGGCAACCTTGCGCATGGCCTGCTCGATTGACATGCCCGACTCGACACAAATCAGCAGCAGATCGAGGGAATCCGGAAAGGCTCGCTTGATTTCCGTCTGCCGCTTGCTGGTGAGATTCTTTACGTAGATTCCGGGTACGTAGTAGCCCAGCAACGCAGAGAGTACACAGACAGAAAAGCGGAAAAAGGCCGGTCGGTCCGGCATGACGCCGATCACGAAGAAATAGAATAACGCAAGCACAAACAGAGCGATCGGCGCTACTGCCCGAAAGAAGACAAAAGCATAAAGCGCCTTGTCGCCACGCAGGCCGGCCCGTTGCAAAATCTGCTTTGTGTTCTCGTCCTCAAGATGCCGCCGCAGGTTGAAGGACTCGACAATCCTGGGAATCATGCCGGTGGTTTTGGTTCGTAGTGTCCCGCTGGCTTCGCCTTGCATCTCCTGACGTTGCACGCGCCGCAGTGCTTCTCGCTCCTCGCCAACCATCTTCATACGCCGCTTGAGCTTGTCGGACTCAACTGCACCGCCCATGACGGTCAGCACCGTCGCAGCAACAGCAATGGCACCGAAGACGCCGGCGAGGAAACTTGGGTCGAGAAACTGTACAGCGATATTCATTGTCGGTTGGCGGCCCGCCGATCCTGGCTGGCCTGCTCCCTCATTTCCGCTCTAAAAGTCAAAATTGATCATCTGCCGCATGACGAGGATGCCGCAGAGCATCCAGAATGCAGAGCCCATCATCATCAACTGACCGGCCGGCGTGGTCCACATTAGACTGATGTAGTCGGGGCTCGTCATACCCACTGACGTCATAACGACAAACGGCAGAGCCCCAATAATCATTGCCGAGGCCTTCGCTTCCTGACTCATAGCGACGACCTTGGCCTTCAGTTTCTTGCGGTCGCGCAGAACGTTGGCGAGGTTCTGGAGAATTTCAGTGAGATTGCCGCCGGACCTCTGCTGGATCTGCAGCACGATCGCAAAGAAGCTGACTTCGGGCAGCGGCATGCGCCGGAACATCCGCTCGGCGCAATCAGGCAATGGAATGCCGAGTGCTTGCGTCTCAACCATGATCCGGAACTCACTGCGTACCGGCTCGGCCGACTCCGTAGCGACGATCTTCATACAGTCGATGATCGGCAGCCCGGCCTTTGCGCCTCGCACAATCACCTCGATTGAGTTACCGAACTCCTCCAGGAACTTCTTCTCGCGCCGTGCCTTTCGGAATCCAAGAATCCAGCGTGGAATTCCTAGACCAACCACGACGAGTAGCACCGGGCCAAGCCAGAGCGGCGCACCGAGAATAAGTGCCAACGCTGCGGCCGCCACGCCCGCAATTGCCGATATCGTCAGGAAGCGTTGTTTGGACCAATCGAGGCCTGCTGCCTTGATCCGATCCTCCAATGTCAGTTTGCGGCTGTTCTTGGCCCGGCGCTCAATGTCCTTGAGAACGTCTTCAGTTTTTTGGCGCCTTGCCTTCTGGTCTTTCTCGCGTTTCACGCCCTGCTGGTCAGAGACCGATCTTATACGCTGCTTGGTACGTGCCTCGGCCTTTCCACCAAGCAGCGCATAGGCAATGCCGCCTACCGATACCGTTGCGAACAGAGCAATAGCAGCCTGGGCGAGGAGACCGTCGAGCATCGTCTAGAACTCGTCCTGTTCGATTTCGGCATTCGCCGAATCGAGCGCCATGGCAAGGTTTTTCTCTTCGTTGAAATAGCGGGCGCGATCCCAGAAGGCCGGCCGGCCGATTCCGGTTGAGCGGTGTGTGCCGGTGACACGGCCGTTTTCATCCTCGCCATCGACATCGAAGATGAAGATATCCTGTGTGGTGATCACATCGCCCTCAAGCCCTAGAACCTCGGTGATGTGGGTTATGCGGCGTGAACCGTCGCGCAGACGTTGGGCCTGAACAATCACATCGATGGACGACACCATCATCTCGCGGATGGTTTTGGCCGGCAGGCTGAACCCGCCCATTGTGATCATGCTTTGGATACGGGAGAGCGCCTCGCGCGGGCTATTGGCGTGAAGCGTACCCATCGAGCCGTCATGGCCGGTATTCATCGCCTGCAGGAGGTCGAAAGCCTCCGGTCCGCGTACCTCGCCGACGATGATCCGTTCCGGTCGCATACGCAGGCAGTTCTTGACGAGATCGCGCATCGTGATCTCGCCGGTGCCTTCGAGGCTGGGAGGCCGGGTTTCGAGGCGAACCACATGGGGTTGCTGGAGCTGCAGTTCGGCGGCGTCTTCGCAGGTAATGACGCGCTCGCCATGGTCTATGTAGCTGGTCAGGCAGTTTAGCAGGGTGGTCTTTCCCGAACCTGTACCGCCGGAGATGACAACATTGCACTGACAGCGTCCGATGATCTCGAGGATCTTCGCGCCGTCTTTCGAGATGGATCCGAAATTGACGAGCTGATCGAGTGTGAGCTTGTCCTTTTTGAACTTACGAATCGTCAGTGCGGCGCCATCAATCGATAGTGGCGGAGCAATGACGTTGACGCGGCTGCCATCGGCAAGGCGGGCATCACATATCGGCGAGCTTTCATCGACCCGGCGACCGACCTGGCTGACGATCCGCTGACAGATATTGAGCAACTGCTGATTGTCGCGGAAGCGGATATTGGTCTTCTGAATCTTGCCGTCGACTTCGATGTAGATCGTGTCGGCGCCATTGACCATGATATCCGCAATGTCGTCGCGGGCCAGGAGTGGCTCCAGCGGGCCATAGCCAAGTACGTCATTGCAGATGTCGTCGAGCAGGTCTTCCTGTTCGCCCATCGACATGGCGATGCGTTTAAGCGCGATGATCTCGTTGACAATGTCGCGAATCTCATCGCGGGCTGTTTCTGGCTCCATCGATGCAAGCTGAGTAATGTCGATGGCATCGATGAGGGCGGTGAAGACCTGGGTCTTGATATCGTAATAGCTGTCCGTCCGGTTTCCGGCTGAGCTCGCCGGCGCAGGTATGGCCGATATGGGCGTGGTCACCGGCGGTGGAGCGCCATGCGCCAGAGGTACGTCCGATTCAGGCAAATCGGCCTTGTCGGCAAATGTCTCGGGCACTGGTGCACGCGTAATCTGGTCCCGCGCGGGGTCCATCACAGACGGCGATGCCAGGCTTTCGGTTGGAGTGGCATGATTGGCGGATGGCTCCGAGACGGGCTCGGGAGCAGCAATAGCCGGCGCCGCATTCTCTTGCAGGACCGGTTCGGCACGCGGCATCGGCGCCTCTGGCGGCGCAGCAGACGGGTTCGCGTGTTGGCTCGTCCCCCGCTCTCTCTCTACACCTCGTTTGCCGAACATCAGCCTTGCTCTTCTTCGTCGTGGGTTGTGAACCGACCCGATCGTTGGCAGTCAACCAGATCAGCTTCCGCGCTTTGGCAAGCGCTCCAGTAGTGACTTTAACAATGACGTGGTCTCGGGTTCCGGCTCGGTGTGACCGATAATCCGCCGTGCCAGTTGCCGAACGGTCTCCGCAGCTTTCGCATTTTGTTGCACTTCTGAGATCATCTGCCCGCTGTTGGCCGCTTCGCCGAACAGCTGCGGCTCGAAAGCAATCTCGGCCGAAATCTCAATCCCGGCGGCGGACGCAAATTCACGCGGCGGAATCTCCGGCCGCTTCTGAACGCCCATCTGATTCAAAACCAGGAACGGCGCACGATCATTTCTGCGAGCCCTGCCCAACTTATCGATGAGGTTCTTGGTGTTGCGCAGGTTGGCCAGATCGGGTGCGGCAACGATCACCACGTCATCCGCGGTGGCCAACATGCGGTGGGTCCAGTTGGTCCACTGATGCGGCAGATCCAGCACGAGATAGGGCACTGTCGTGCGAACCAGGTCGATTACCGGTTCGATGGAGGAGAACGCAATGTCGTAGTCGCGTTCCAGCGTGGATGGCGCGGCGATAAGGCTTAGCCTGTCGCTGCATTTCCAGAACAGCTTGTCGATAAAGCCGGTATCAAGCCGTTCGCCGGCATAAATGGCTTCAGCTATGCCCTGAGGCGGGTCTTGATTGAAATCGAGCCCAGCGGTGCCGAACGCCAGATCCATGTCAACGATCGTGGCGATTTTGGCCAGATCGTTGGAGATCGCCCAGGCGACATTGTGGGCAATGGTTGAGGCACCGACACCACCCTTTGCACCAACAAAAGCCAGCGTCCGTCCCATATTCTCGAGCCCGCGCGAGGCAAACAGCCGCGCGATCGAGGAGATCATATCCATCGGCCCGAATGGCCAGACCAGATATTCGCTGACCCCTCGCGTCATCAACTGTCGATAGAGCAGAACGTCATTGGTGTGACCAACCACGATCACCGACGTGTCCGGATCGCACACCTGGGCCAATTCATCGAGTTGAGACAGCAAAGTCTGTGCCGCATCACCCGACTCAACGATGATCACATTGGGCGTTGGCGAATCCTCGTAGGCTTCGACCGCGGCTGGTAGTCCGCCCATTGCAACCGTCATCTGCGAGCGGCTCGCGCGGCGATCCTGCGATGCGGTTCCAACCGCGTCATGCACATCGCGCGAAGCACAGAATGCCTGAATCGAGATGCGCGGCAGCGCGGACACATCGCTGGTGTCCGTCTCTGCGGGCGATCCCATCTCGGCGCTCGTCTCGTTCATCGGCTGCATGGCGTGGCCTTGCCGTCCATCACTGTAATCAGGTGAATCCTCATTCGGCGACGTCGGAAACAGTCGCCTGGGACGCATCATCCAGGTCAGCGGAGGTGACCTCACCCCGTTGGTACTTCTCGAACACGTCGGCTCGGCGCACCGAATTCCGTTCGCCATGACCACGGGGTCCTAGCAGGTCCCGGGGATCGGCAATCTGAGCGGCCATGGCCCGCTGATAGGCGCATCCGAAGTTGTGGTATTCTTCGTTGTCGGGATCGTGTGCGACGTTGTCCGGCCACTCACCACAGGGTCCCGCTTCGGCCGCGTACCTCTGAAACACGAGGCGAAGTGGCGCGGGCCCGTGTGGGTCGGCCGCCAGATTGCCGTAGCTGCGCACCTGAACCACCGAACCATCAACGCCTTCACGTGCAACGATACTGCGGACTTGATGAATGCTCCGCTGCACCGCGTGATCATGGACGCCTGGAGGCGGCACCTGAAGCCAGATCGGCCCATAGCCATTGTTGCGGTATTGCCGGGCAACGGCGGCAACCTCGGTCTTGTCCACCGCATTGAGCCCGCCTTCGTACGGATCGGCATAGAGGTTCACGCCGACTGGCCGGAAACCGATCACAATCGGATGGCGCTGCTCATAGGTGAGACTGGGCGTGGATAGTCGATACTGGTGGTGCGCGTTGCAGCCCGCCACCAGGGTCGCGATCCCAACCGCGCCCGCGATCCCGAAACGGGTTGAAAGACGGGAGCGTCGTTGAGCCTGCTTCAGTGCCCCACTCATGATCACTTACTCCAATATCCCGGCGGAACTGATTTCCAATGCCGGCAAGTTACTTAACGATGAACCCAACCGATCCGTGATAGGTGCCGCTTGGATTGGCTCCGGTCACGCCGTAGACCTCGTTCAGCCGACCGAACAGAGCGGCCTCGAAGTCATTCGGGACTGTGAGGTTCTTGTCGGGGCGATCAAACTCGCGTCTGGCCGCCGGGGCGACAATGTAAGGTGTGACGATCACCAGCATCTCGGTTTCGTTGTTGACGAAATCCTGGCTGCGGAACAGCTGCCCGATAACAGGCAAATCCTTCACCACAGGTAGGCCGTTGATCACGTAGTTGCGGTCCTGGCGGATGAGGCCGGCCATAACCAGGGAGCCGCCGCTGGGCAGTTCGACCGTGGTTTCGGCGCGTCGCACCGTCAGCGCCGGCAGTGTCACCCCCTGGAGCACCAGTGCATTTTCAGCGGAGAGCTCCGATACTTCGGTGTTCACGCGCAGGCTGATCCGTTCCTCGGACATCACCACCGGGGTCATACCCAGACCGACACCAAATTCCTTGAACTCAATGGTCAGGTTTCCGTCTTCGTCGCGCCCGACCGGAATGGGAAACTCACCACCAGCCAGGAACTTTGCCGCTTCACCAGAGATCGCTGACAGCGTCGGCTCGGCGAGCACGCGTGCCAGCCCTTGGCGTTCCATCGCCTGGACGACGGCTGTTATGTTACCGTTGCTACCGACATCGAAACTGCCGATCAGGGCATTGGTTGGCAGAGTGTTGGAAGCGCTGAAAGCATTGTTGAGGCTGAGGAGCGCGCCGCCAGGAACGCCACCATTAATGACATTAGTGGCTATACCATTGACAGCGCTGGGAAAATCAATGCCAAACTGTTTCAGGACCGTGCGTCGCACTTCAACGATCTGCACTCGTGCCTGGACCTGTTCTTTGCTGCGCACAGCCAGCATCGACAGGACTTTTTCTTCATCGCCAATAAAGCGTTGTGCGATCTCAACGGCCTTCTGAGAGTCGAGTGGTGTGCGGACCGAACCTGACAAAACGATATTGTCGTTCATCGCGTCGACGATGACCGATGAATCGGGGATCAGGGTCTGAATCTTGTGGCGTAGCGTCGTCAGATCGCGTTCGACGTCGACTTCCAGTGCTGCGATCTGGGTCCCGTGTTCATCGAAGAAGAACACGTTGGTCTGTCCGACTTCCATGCCGATGAGATACGCGCGGCGCGCCGTCCGCATCACTGCGTCCGCAATTGCTGGATTGGACACCAGAACATCGCGTGCATCGCGCGGTAGATCGATCACGAGCGACTTGTCCAGCCCCAAGCGAACCGACTCCGATTGGCCATGCATCGAGATCGGCGCATCAACAGCGCCAGCAGACGAAGCCGTAGACATCCATATGAAAACAGCCATTGTCGCCGCAAGCCCATATGCCAACAGTGGCACACGCAGGTTGGCGAACAGCCCGCCGTGCAAGAATTTTGTGCGGTACTGGAACCGTGTCATGGACTTACTGTCCCCCTTCCAACCGGCCGGACTGCCCAAACCGGACGGTCCGCACGGTGCCCGTAGGCCCGCTATTGAGATCCGACGCAGTTTCATCGTCCTCGGCGCTATCGAGCACCGAGCGTAAAGCCAGCGAGATTTCACCAACATTGGCGGCCAGTGCGAGGACCTCGGCTTCGCGACGACTCAACTCCAGCGTTGCGACGCTGCCGACAACCACCTGCTCGTCATCTTGCTCCTCAACCGTTTGGTCGATGGCCAGCACGCGCACGTTGCGCAGAATTGTCTCTGAGATCGAAGTCTGGCGTGACGCGGAGTTTGCGTTTTCGATTGTCCGAGTGACGATCACGTCGACCCGGTCATTGGGTAGGATGAAGCCGCCTGCGCCGGTTTCAGGCGAAACTGGCGTGGCACTGGCCAATTTGCCCTTTGGCAAAATGGCCGACAAAAAGCCGCCGGAGCCCGACTCGACAAGTTTAGATTCGCGAATGGGCTCACCGCCGAAAAGTGAGGCGCGGCTGACCCGACCGACGAATTCTTCGATTGCATCGGGCTGACTATCCTTGCGGATGAGATTTGCCGCTTGTGTCTCCGGCCAGTCCTGCCATTCGAGGTCCGTTTCCGAAATGCGTTTACCGGCCCGGATGTCACGAGCAGCGACCAGCACGGTCATAGCGCCCACGGCAGTTTCGACGCGGACCACTTCCGGCTCGCTGCCGCCCAGAGAGCGCAATAGCAAGAAGGCAATAAGGCCGGCGCCGATCGCTGTGGCCAGCACGATGTTTTTCGACGTACGCATGACCCGCCTACTCCAGACAAAAGGGCAAGGCCGCATCCGGCCGTGCCTACACCTGAGGGGAGGCTAGTCCGCGTTCGGTCAAATTATGGTTAACAGGGTCTATCGAATTTTTGCGAAGCTTGGGGCGCGCAACCAAACGAGACTAGAAACCGGTGAGTTCGGCCCAGCGCGTGTCCCCGAAAACAACCAACCCGGCAATCGCCATGGCCACGCCGTAGGGTATCCCGGTTTCAGACTGATGCAGCCGATCAAGTGGATCGACCCGCATCAAGAAAACCGGCAGTGGAAACGCCCTGTAGAGTACCAGAATTAAGGCCATCAGACCGCCAAGAACGGTGGACAGCGCGGCAAATGCGTACAACTGGTCCCAACCAACCCACAGCGCGGCCACCGCAAAGAACTTTGCATCGCCCCCTCCGATCCATCCAGGCACGAAGAGCAGAAAACCGATGAGTAGGCACAATCCGCCAGCGGCGAAATGCATGCCCAACTCTGGCAGTGACAACTCTGACAGTAGTGCAACCAGGCAGAACATCGCGAGAAAGAACGACACAAACTTGTTCGGGATCCTCAGGGTGAGAAAGTCCAGAATCGCGGCCATCATCATTGAGAAAGGGAAAGTGTACGCCAGGATCATGCTCATCAGAGATCCAATCTTGGATTAATGCTCAGCTCTAGATGAGTTCATAGCAGCGAGGGATGAAGAAGACGTTTGTTTCCGGACTTGGAAGGTCCTCAGGTGAGGTTAGACGCAACAGCAGGCACAAACAAAAAGGCCGACGCTTGCGCCGGCCTCCCTGTGAACGATCCGGTTTGGTGCCGGGCGTCCCATTTTTTCTGGCAGCATGCCGACCAGACCAACTGGCTGACATGCCCTACGGCATTAGCCGTCGCCGCCACCACCGGTAAGGGCAGTGTTGATGCCTGTGAAAACGCCGTTCAGCGTGCCACCCAGCGCCTGGACGGCACCGATGATGACGACAGAAACGCCAGCGGCAATCAGGCCATATTCGATGGCGGTCGCGCCCGATTCGCACTTGGCGAAACGCTTGATCATGGTCATGACTCTAACTCCGTTCTTCAACCAACGGCCACGGTGTTCCGTGATCCGATGCCCGCACTATGAGCGGGGGGTCTTCCGAAATCATGAATCGAATCGATCGAGATCGGATTGAGCGGCGCTATGATTATCGAATGCTTATCAGGTTCGCTAAGGTGCTAGTGAATCAGGCGCATGTTCCTTGGAATCACCACGTGAGATTGGCCTATAGCGGTTGCGCGCGTTGGGAGTTCATTAACCACGGCACTGTCTAATGCGGAGAGTCTGCCACCTTCTTCCTGGAGTGAACAGTGTCCACGCGCAGCGTTTCAGTAGGCACCGCGGTCACGGCGTTCTTTTGCCTGTCGATCTTTGTAGGATTCGCGATTCTTCTATTGTTGAGTTCTGGCGTTACGGCGAGGGCTGACGATGGAGCGTCGATGGAATCCGATGTGCTGGAGCGCGAGATCCGGCAGATAGAGATTCACACCAAGAAAGAAGATGACCTGGCCAGTGCCGACATTCCTTTTGACATCGTCGAAGAGGAACCGGTTCTTGAGGATGCCCCTTTCTTGGATGCGGTGCCTGTACCTTATGAATCGCGGCGCATCATACTTGGCATAGACAGAGCGCAACTCATGCGCCTGGACGGATCAGTCGACACGATCGTGATCGGCAATACCGTCATTGCAGACGCGGCCGTGTATGATCAGTCAACGCTCGTTCTGACCGGCAAGGCGTTTGGCGAGACAAACATCATCGTTATCGACTCAATGGGAAATGTGATCCGGGCGGCGGACATTCGGGTTGGCCAGCCAAATGATGTTGTAGTCATCAACCGGGGTGCTAGTCAGACCACCTATTCTTGCGCGCCCCACTGTTCACGCACCTTGCGGATTGGCGATCAGCCAGAGAACTTCGACGCAACACTATCCCAGACCCAGGCCATTATCGGGTTGAATACAGGTGGACAGTCCGCACGGTGATGACCCGAGAAACCCGGCGCTATGTTCTTTCTCAAGCTCACGAGATGGTTGATCGAAGGTGAATCAGTCCGATCGGCCTTAACCGTTGAAAAGCAACGGAGTGGCAAGCTTTTTCCGTTAGACCATCAGTGATGCTCGGCGGGTCTCATGTGGAGACATCCGAGTCAGCTACGGGGTTCGGATATGCGGCGGCCAGCGAGAAACATCAAAAACCGCAACATTCTGGTCGCAATTCGGCGCAACGAGGACGGTGTGGCTGCAGTAGAATTCGCGCTCGTGGCGGCGCCATTCTTGGCTGTTATCTTCGCTATATTGCAGATAGGTCTCATATTCATGGCGGGACAGTCGCTGGACGCCGCAACCTCCGAAGCCTCGCGCATGATCCGTACGGGTGAGGCCCACGATGCTGGCATGGGAACCAACCAATTCCGTGACATGATCTGTGGCAGTACATCAATTCTGCCCGATTGCAGCGGCCGCCTTCAGATCGACGTTCGCCGCGTAGCAAACTTCTCCGACGCCGCGATGAGGGGAGAGATCGTCGACGGTGAGTTGGACGATGAGAATTTTGGATTTGATATCGGCGCAGCCAACGAGATCATCGTTGTACGCGCATTCTATGAATGGCCGGTTTGGGTGCCATTCCTCGCGCTACCGGACGGCGAGCCGATCAAATATGGCGATTTGGATAGCGGCAACTTCCTGTTGACTAGTGCTCTCGTGTTTCGCAACGAGCCATTTTCCTGAGGTCGGATCATGTCCTTGCAGTTTAAGCTGGCCATTCGCGGGTTAGTTGCCCGGCTCACGTCTCACCCGATTGTCCGGATCGGGAAAGACGAGAAGGGTGTGGCAATTGTCGAATTCGCACTGATCTTTCCGTTGCTCCTGCTGGCGCTTCTCGGCAGTGTCGACGTGACCCGTGCCATGATGGCCGACCGCAAGCTCTCGGCCATGGCCAGCTCCGTCGGCGATCTCGTCGCGCGCGAGGAAGCCATGCAATCCGGCACCATGGATCAGATATTTGATGCAGTTGCGCCGCTAATGACGCCCTACAATGCTGACCTCGCGGATATTCGCGTCACCAGTCTCAGGGTCGAAGAGAATGGCGGCGAAAAGAGAGCGCGCGTCGAATGGAGTCGCGCGCGCAATATGGCAGGTTTGGCCGACGACGCCATTGTAGATGTGCCTGAAGCGCTGCTTCAGAACACACTGGGGCTGGTTTACGTCGAGGGTGCATATGAATACCAGCCGCTCTTCGGGTTGGTTCTGAGCAGCTCGATCCAGTTTTCGGAGGATCTCTATTTCGTGCCGCGCGTTTCAGCCGTGATTGAGATGGAGTAGCCCGAGCTCCTCGTGGGCCAAGCGTCCTGCGCGTGCGCGACAAGCTGTTGGTATCGGATGCTCGCCTTGACGGCACCATGACGCATTCCTACGTTCCGGCTCCAGAGAATCGCAAATTTGCGGCAGTAATGACCTGTTGTCCAAGGCAACCGGGAAATCTGTCCCCTTGCCCTTTAAGGAGCTGATCAATGGCAACCAATCCGGTTACCGATGCCACATTCGATAGCGACGTTCTCAGTGCCGACACGCCAGTTGTGGTCGATTTCTGGGCCGAATGGTGCGGTCCATGCAAGCAGATTGCACCGGTGCTTGATGAGCTCGCCGAAGAGATGGGCGGTGATGTCAAGATCGTCAAAATGAACATTGACGAGAACATGAACACACCATCGAAATACGGTGTCCGAGCGATCCCCACACTGATGCTCTTCAAGGGTGGTGAGCTTGCCTCGACGCAGGTGGGTGTTCAGTCCAAGAGCAAGCTTGTCAGCTGGGTGAAGGACGCGGTCTGAGCTGAGGCCCCGCCGCCATTAGGCCGGTTCCGCCGCAAGAAGCGATAGCGCTTCACCGGCCAGATACAGAGACCCGCAAATGACGACCCGCGCCGGCCCGTTGTCTCCGGCGCGGGTCATTGCATTTCTGAGACCGTCTGTTGCTTCGGCGGGAATGCCGCACTGCTGTGCGACTTCGGCCAGGTGAAGCGGCGCAATTCCGGCTTCGCTGCCAGAGACCGACACGGTGAGAACTTGCCCGGCAAGCCCTGAGAACGGCTCAAGATAGGCGATAGGGTCTTTTGTGTTGAGCATGCCGCAAACGAGAACCAGCGGCTTTTGTGCACGATCCTGCAGGTCCGCCAACGCTTCCGCCAAGGCCTTTCCCGCGGATGCGTTGTGGCCGCCATCTATCCAGAGCTCCGAGCCCAACGGAAGCGACGCCAGTAATGGGCCGGACGAAACGCGTTGAAGCCGCGCTGGCCACTCGGCAGTTTCAACCCCCTGGGCAATATCACGTTCTGACAACTTCTCATGCGTTTGCCGAAGCGTGGCAATGGCGGTTCCGGCATTGGCGATCTGATGCCGGCCGGGCAGGCGTGGCAACGGCAGATCCAGCAGGCCATGCTGATCCTCGAACACGAGCCGTCCGTGCTCTTCCCGAACCTGCCAGTCGCGGTCAGCGACGAAGACGGGCGCCTTTTGCGCAACGCAAACGGCCAGAATTGCATCGAGGGCATCATTCAGTTGTGGCCCGACGACGCACGGCCGCTGCGGCTTGATGATACCGGCCTTCTCGCGCGCTATTCCGTCGATCTCGCTACCGAGATACTCCGCATGATCGTGCGACACCGGGGTAATGACGGTTGAGAGCGGCTTATCGATCACGTTGGTTGCGTCAAGCCGTCCGCCAAGACCGACTTCGAGCAGCAGGACATCCGCTGGCCGGCTGGCAAATGCGTGGAGGGCGGCGGCCGTGGTGATCTCGAATACCGTGATTGGCGCGCCATCATTACGCTCTTCAGCGAAGGCCAGGGCCTCGGTCAGAGCTGCCTCATTAATCAGCTCGCCGCCTCCCACATGCCCTGGAAGTGGTCCTAGCCGGATGCGCTCATGAAAGCGCACGAGATGTGGCGACGTATAGACATGAACGGAGTAGCCGGCCGCTTCCAGCATTGCACGCATGAAAGCGATCGTTGAGCCTTTGCCATTGGTGCCAGCCACATGGATGACAGGCGGCAGGCGCTTCTCGGGATGATCCATCGCCGCCAGCACACGGCGCATGCGGCCAAGCGACATGTCGATCTTGCGCGGGTGAAGCGCCGTAAGACGCTGCATTATTGCGTCTGATGGACGTGTCGTGTCGGTCAAAGCTCGGGGGCCACGAACTGTGTCATCCTAGCCGGCACTGGCTTTGTCGCCGGCCGAGGACGATTCCTGTGCCTTCGCCGCCGCCACAACCGCTGCATCGGCACCCGAAGCCACGGGCGGTTCTTCGGTCGTGGGCGCTTCAGAATCGGCAGGCATCGCTGTCCTTGAGGTGTTGGTCAGCAAATGGCAGAGGCGGCTCAGCGTCTCGCGCATCTCGCTGCGTTGCACCACCATGTCGACCATGCCGTGCTCGAGCAGATATTCGGAACGCTGGAAGCCATCCGGCAGCTTTTCTCGAATGGTCTGCTCAATCACGCGCGGCCCGGCAAAGCCAATCAGTGCACCCGGTTCAGCGATATGGATGTCGCCCAGCATGGCATAAGACGCTGTCACGCCGCCTGTTGTCGGGTGGGTGAGCACAACGATATAGGGCAGTCCGGCCTCGCGAAGCCCATGTACGGCGACCGTCGTTCTTGGCATCTGCATCAGCGACAGGATGCCCTCCTGCATCCGCGCACCGCCGGATGCTGCAAACATGATGAACGGAGTGGCGTGGTCGAGGGCATGCTCCATACCGGTGATCACAGCTTCACCTGCAGCCATGCACAGCGAACCGCCCATGAACTCGAAATCCTGAACGGCTGCAGTCACTTGCAGGCCATCAAGCGCGCCATAGGCAACGGTCACGGC
>JBCDCP010000036.1:0-24313 GCA_039181495.1 Pseudomonadota bacterium
CAAATCAAGGCCGCGCGCGTAATCTACAATCAAGAGACCAATATGGTCTATTACGAGAACGCGCGTTTTGAGTTTCTCGGCGTACCAATCGCCGTCTTGCCGCGGTTTTTTCATCCAGGTCCCGGGGCAAGCCGCAAGTCAGGATTCTTGGCCCCCGAAATTTCCTATTCGAGCCGCCGCGGTTTAGGAGTGGGTACACCCTATTTTTGGGTGCTAGGCGACAACAAGGACCTGACCATCACACCCGTCGGTTACACCAACCAGGGCGCAATGTTGAAGGGTCGGTACCGCCATCGATTCGAGAGCGGCATGCTGAGGGTCTCGGCAGCGGGCATCCACCAGTCCGACCCGGGCGAGTTCGAACAACCGGGCAACCGGTTCAATCGCGGGATGATCGAGGCAACGGGCGAGTTCGAGATCAATGAGTTCTGGAATTGGGGTTTCGATGGTTACCTGGCAACGGATTCGACCTTTGCGGGCAATTACGACCTTGATTCCGACACCGGCGGCAAAAGCCAGTTCTTCCTTACGGGCCTGAGCACACGAAACTACTTCGACGCCCGTGCGATCCATTATGACGTTCTGTCAAATCGCCGCGACTACGACAACCAGATAGCGGTCGTGCATCCGGTCGTTGATTACAACTACATATTTGGCCAATCGGTGCTCGGCGGCACGACAACGTTCAATGCGAATTTCACCAGCATTTCACGGGCCGAGGCTGATCTGGACAACAGAAACACCGCGTGTGTCGCTGGCGCTTTGTTGCCAGCTAACTGTGTGCTGACTGGTGTGCCTGGCAACCAGACGCGGGGCACCGCCGAACTCGAATGGCGCGCCACGGCAAATGTTGCGAACGGCCATCTCGTGACGCCTTTCACGTCGGTTCGGGGCGATGTCATTAACCTCGACATCAACAACGACAACATTGTGCCGGTTGCCGCATTTCGTACGCTTGGTGACCGTACCGTTGGTCGCGGTATGGCTGTCGGAGGCGTCGAATGGCGCTACCCGATTCTGACTGGGTTCTCTGGTGGGCGGACCGTAATCGAGCCGATCGCGCAGATGATTGTCAGGCCTGACGAAGCCCATGCCACGACCGTTCTGAATGAGGATGCCCAGAGCTTCGTCTTCGACGACACCAATCTGTTCAAGATCAACAAGTTCTCTGGTTACGATCGGATTGAAGGTGGTACGAGGGCCAATGTCGGCTTCAAGACCCGTACGACGTTCGACAACGGCATGGCGATCGACACAACGTTTGGTCAGTCCTATCACCTTGGCGGACAGAATTCTTTCACACCCGGAACCGGGCTTGCGACCGACAGTTCTGATTACGTCGCAGGCGTGTATTTCTCCCCCGAGCCGGACCTGCAGTTTGCCGCCAAGGCTCGGTTTGACGAAGCCGACTTCTCGGTCGAGCGCGCAGAGCTGCAATCCTCATTTATCAGCGGTAAAGTCAGCGGCACCGTCGGTTATGCATATGCTTCAGCGCAGCCCACAATTGGTTTTGCGCAGGACCGCCAGGAGATATTCGGCGCTGCTCGATATCAAATTGATGATTACTGGAGCGTTCTGGCCAATGCCCGCTATGATATCGAGGGTGGGAACCCCATCTCTTATGGCGGTGGCATCACATATGATGACCTGTGCTTCAGCGCTTCGTTCACCTATGAGCGTCAGGAAGTGAGCACCGAATTCCGCGAACCGGACAATCGCTTCCTCTTCCGCTTCTCGGTTAAACATCTCGGCGATATCGGCAATGACAGGCGCCCATCACCGTTTGATTGATCAAATCGGTGAAAGCACGATCGGAGCACCGGGAAACATGAATGGACCATCGTATGGCCCATTTGAATGTGTATCGATCCACCGTAGGATCTGGTCCTGGCGCAAAGCGTGGATAACAAGAGCGTAGCTTGGAATGATGATACGCGGATTGTTTGCGGCTCTGATGGTTGGTGGCTTCCTGATCGCCGCGGCGAACGACATGCCTGCTCATGCTCAGACCAAGGTCGTTGCCCTGGTCAACGATGAACCGCTAACGAATTTTCAGGTCAATGCCAGGGCTAAATTCATGTCGGTCACCTCGCGCCGACCAAATAACGACGCCCTGCGCGACTCAGCACTAGAGGAACTTATCGAAGAACAGCTCAAACTGCAGGAAGCCAAACGTTTGGGTATCGAGGTTGAAGAAGGGTCGATTGACAGTGCCTTTGGCCGCATGGCCCAGCGCATGGATATGAATGGAAGCCAACTGTCGCAGGCGCTTCGTTCTGCAGGGGTCGATCCCAATACACTCAAGCGTCGAATTCGGTCTGATCTGGCCTGGCGGCAGGTTGTCCAGTCACGCTTCCGCCAGGAAGTGCGGATCCGCGAGCAGGATGTCATCAATGCTATGGGGACGGCTGGCGCCGGATCTGATGCGCCGCAAACCTCTACCGAGTACGAGTTGCAGCAGGTTGTGGTGATCGTGCCCCAATCGGCGGGCGAAGCCGAAAAAGAAAGGCGTCGAGGTATTGCCGATCAGTTTCGCACCCGGTTTTCGGGCTGCGGCAGCACCCAGGCGCTGGTGCAGCAGTATCGCGATGTCGTCTTTCGGGCGTTGGGAAGGCGAACCAGCACCCAGTTTGGTGATGCCGACATAGAATACCTCAATGCCATTCCAGTTGGCGGACTGGGTGAACCGCGAGATAGACCGACTGGCTTTGAAATGGTCGCGGTGTGCAACAAACGCGAAATCGAAGACGACACCGCGCAACGGCAACAGGCGCAAAACCAGTTGATGAGTGAACGCGGCAATATTCTCGCCCGGCGCCTGTTGATCGACCTGCAGCAGAGCGCGATCATAGATCGTCGTTGAGCCCGGTGCGCGACGCGCACATTGCAGGCGCACTGCCGATCATGCCGAACCTCACATTGAAACCAATCGTGCTGAGCATGGGCGAACCCGCCGGTATTGGGCCGGATCTGATCAGCATGCTCAGCCGCACTGAAGCTGCGGCGAAATTGCCATCGATCATCGTTACCGGCGACCACGCAGTGATATCTGCGCGCAGTAATGAACTGACCGGTAGTTCAGATTCATTCGTGAAGTGTGCCAGCGCCACCGAGGCTCTTGAGGTTGTCGGTCAGCCATCGAAACTGCCAATTCTTGAAGCGAGTTGTTGTGTGTCCAAGGTCATTGCGGGGCAGCCCGATCCCGCCAATGCTCCAGTCGTGATCGGAGCTATTGATCTTGGCCTTCAAATGATCCGCGATGGGCAGGCATCGGCGCTGGTTACCAACCCAATCCAGAAAGAAACGCTGTACGCGGCAGATTTCGCCTTTCCTGGACACACTGAGTATCTCGCGGAACAGGCAACCCGTATCTTTGAACAGAGCTGCCGCCCTGTGATGATGATCCACACGCCCGATCTCCGCACCATTCCAATCACGATCCATATCCCGTTGCGCGAAGTGCCAACGACCCTGACCACGACACTCATTATCGAGACCTGCCGTGTTGCCGCCCGGGATCTGGCTGACCGTTTCGGGATCGGGAAGCCAAGGCTTGCCGTTGCCGGCCTGAATCCGCATGCGGGCGAAGGCGGCACAATTGGGACGGAAGACCAAGACATCATCGCGCCGGCGGTGTCGCAGCTCTTGACCGAAGGCGTGGACATTCGAGGACCACTACCTGCCGACACCATGTTCCATGCGGTGGCGCGCCGGAGATACGACGTGGCGATTTGCATGTATCATGATCAGGCGCTGATACCGGCCAAGGCGCTTGGTTTCGATGTCGGCGTCAACGCAACGCTTGGCCTGCCCTTCATCAGGACATCACCTGATCACGGCACCGGCCTCGACATTGCCGGCACCGGGAAAGCACGCCCTGATAGCCTGTTTGCGGCAATCCGACTGGCTTCAGACATGGCTTCGCGCTCCCAACACTCTTTTCACAATGCCTAAGGCAGGTGCCGCACCACCTGCGGTGGACGGCCTTCCCCCCTTGCGCTCGGTCATTTCTCACCATGGTTTGAGAGCCCAGCGCAGTCTCGGGCAGAACTTCCTTCTCGATCTCAACCTGACGGGACGCATTGCCCGTGCAGCCGGGCCACTGGAAGGCGTTACCGCCCTTGAGATAGGACCTGGACCAGGTGGGCTCACCCGCGCATTGCTGCACGAAGGCGCCGAGAGGGTTGTGGCGATCGAACGTGATCACCGTTGCCTCAATGCTCTTGCCGAGATTCAAACGCATTACGCAGGACGGCTCTCGATCCATGAAGGCGATGCGCTCGCGATCGATCATCGACAACTGCTTGAACAGAACGGTCTTGACCGAACAAGCGGCCAGGACGTGCGGATCGTTGCCAACCTGCCCTACAACATCGCCACACCACTTCTGACCGGCTGGTTGTCGGGGGCCGATTGGCCACCGTTCTTCAGCCGATTGGTGCTGATGTTTCAACGAGAAGTAGCCGACCGCATCATTGCCCGACCAGGCGACGCATTCTATGGCCGGCTTTCAGTCCTCTGCGGCTGGCGCAGTGTTTCGCGCCGGCTGTTCGATATATCGCCGCAATCCTTCACGCCGCCGCCGAAGGTTACCTCGACCGTTGTCGAACTGATCCCAAAACCGAAGCCGCTTCCATGCGCCCTGCCAGATCTGGAGGCTGTGACACGTGCGGCGTTCGGACAGCGGCGAAAAATGCTGCGCGCGAGCCTGAAGGGCTTAGGAGTCAATGTTGGCGAATTGCTCAAGCTCGCCGATCTCGACGGCACATCGCGTGCCGAAGAAATCTCCATTGAGGGTTTTGTCGACCTCGCCAATGGCTTCCGCAGCCTTCAAGAGTCTTAGCCGATGGCAGGACGATGATGTCAGGACAGATCGTCAATCAAGCTATCGACGAAGGCCGCAATTCCAGCTTTATCGGTCCGTCGAAGGCGTTCAGCCTGCAGGATGGCCCGCACTGCGGTTACCGCCCGTTCCATATCGTCGTTGACTAGAACGACTGAATAGTCGCCCCAGTGTTCCATCTCGGTGCAAGCGTTGCGCAGGCGACGTTGAATGACCTCGTCGCTGTCCTCGGCGCGACGTTCAAGCCGTTGGCGTAGCGCGTCAGCGCTGGGCGGCAATATGAACACGCTGACGACGTCGTCGGGCATCTGCTGCCGGATCTGGTCTGTGCCCTGCCAATCGATGTCGAACAGCACATCGATGCCTTCGTCCAACAGTTTTTCCACCCTCTCTCTGGGCGTTGCGTAGAGGTTGCCATGTACCTCTGCCCATTCGAGGAATTGCCGGGAATCACGTTTGGCTTCGAAATCACCACGGCTCAGAAAGTCGTAGTGAACCCCATCGACCTCGCTGGGCCGTTTTTCGCGCGTCGTGGCCGAAATCGACAACACCAGGCCGCCGGGATTGGACTTGGCCTCCTGGTCCATGAGGGCACGTGAGATAGTGGTTTTTCCCGCACCAGAGGGCGACGACAAAACCAGCATGAGCCCGCGACGCGGGAATGGTTCAATTGAGCCTGACGATGACGAGCTTTGCATGCAGAGGAGCCAAACGAAGCCAGAGATTGGCGGTATTGCGGCTGACGCCGATCACGCGATGTTCTGCACCTGCTCGCGCAACTGATCAATGGTTCCCTTCAGGCGAAGACCAATCCGGGTCAATGCGATGTCGCCGGACTTGGAACAGATCGTGTTGGCCTCGCGATTGAATTCCTGCGCCAGGAAATTCAGATCGCGCCCTACAGCACCGCCTTTGCCAAGCAAATCCCGCGCAGCCTCCACATGGGCAAACAATCGGTCGACTTCTTCGCGAATGTCAGCTTTTGACGCCAGCAACACTGCTTCATGATGCAGTCTGTCCGGATCAAGTGCCTGGTCGGTCTCCAGTAGCTCAGCGACGCTCTTCTTGAGGCGGATGGCAATCGCTTCCGGCGAACGTGATGGCAATGCGTCGGCCTCGCCGGTTGCAGTGTCTATGTCGCTCAAGAGACCAGATAGCGTTTCACCAAGCGCAGCGCCCTCGCTGCACCTCGAAGCCACAAGCCCTTGCAAAGCCTCGTCAAATGCGTCTGACAGGGCCTGTCGGCGTTGTTCGTCTTCTTCCGGGTCCGGCGTTGTGGAGGCCGTTTCCAGAACGCCCCTCACCGCCAGAAGAGCTTCTGTGGATGGCGGTTCACCACCGACTTCTGCGCGAATAGCTTCTGAAGCTGCGATGACCGCGGCCAACACATCACGGTTCAGGGTCAGCTGAGGGGCCTCGTCAGCGGCGTCGCGCAGACTGAGATTGACAGACACCGACCCTCTCGCAAGTGCCTTGCCGAGCCTTTCCCGCAAAGACTGTTCCAGTGGCTCGGCCAGGGTCGGCAGGCGCATCTTAAGATCAAGGCCACGGCCATTGACCGAACGGAGTGTCCAGGAAAAGGCCGCACCGTTGCTTAGTTGGCCGTCGGCCGCGCCAAAGCCGGTCATGCTCTGGATCGTCTGAGCGGCTTTAGCCATTCGTGGTTCCAATCAAACTGGGAAGGTGTGCGGCTATTGGGACGTCTGTGAGGATTCGTCGCCAGCGGCTGTGGCGGCTTCGCGCTGGCGCTCAATCTTGCGCCACTCGGCGACGTTGCGGTTGTGGTCTTCAAGGGTCGTTGCAAAGGCGTGCCCGCCGGTGCCATCCGCGACGAAGAACAACGCATCTGTCTCTTCTGGCTGCGCAACGGCCTCAAGAGCCGCGCGCCCGACATTGGCAATGGGTCCGGGTGGCAAACGGTCGATCTGGTAGGTGTTGTAGGGATTGTCCGGTGCATCGAGTTCGGATCGCAGAATGATTCGCGGCCTAACCCAGGCGTCGCCTCCATATAGTCCGTAGAGAATTGTCGGGTCCGACTGCAGCTTCATGCCGCGATTGAGACGATTGATGAACACGCCCGCCACCTTTGGCCGTTCTTCTGCCTTCCCCGTTTCCTTCTCAACGATGGATGCCAAGATCAGCAATTCGCGCGGGTTCTCCAGCGGCAGTCCAGGAGCGCGATTGGCCCAGGCCTCCTCCAGTGCATTTTCCTTGGCCTGCACCATTTGCCGGACAACCTGGTCCCGTGTGGTGCCCCGCGAGAACTTGTAAGTCTCGGGCATCAACTCGCCTTCGACTGGCGTCAGAGTGACCTCGCCGGCAAGGATCGGATGCTCTTCGACAAGTCTCAGAATCTGCTGCGTCGTGAGTCCCTCGGGCACGGTAAGGCGATGCAGGATCGCTCGCCCTTCAGCGAGCCTATCCATCACGTCACTCATGCTCGCGCGGGCGGGAAAGATGAATTCGCCAGCCTGCAATTTGCCCTGGGCCTTGTAGGCCAACACACCGCCAATGAAGATCCACGGTGACGCGATGACGCCTTCTCGGTGCAGTGTTTCGGCAATGGTGCGCACACCCTGGCCGCGCGGGATCATCACCGCGCGTTCCTCGGTAAGCGGGCCTTCAGCGGTGAAACTGATCTGGCCGTAGCCGAGCAGTGCGCCGAACGCGATTGCAAGGACAACAAGCAGTGTGAAGAGTCCGGACAACACGCTGACAAATGTCGACCTGCGGCGACGACGACGAGGCGGTCTTTCGCCACGATCAGCACCATGGCCGTGTCCGGATCCGTTTGACTCACGGTAGTAGCCCTGTTCGGGATCATCATAGTCGCGTTGCGACACGTGAATTCTCCTGTTTCCACCGTCGGTCAATCGGCTGTGAGAGGTCTTACCAAGACGCCCCGACTTCCAAGATACGTTGCGAGCACTGGCAGCCGATTATGGCAAAAACGCGCGACGACCCAAGCTCACAAACATGCCAGATCTGCAGTCAATTCACGACACACCACTGGCCGGTTCCCTACGAGCCTCAGTTCACGCGACGCATGATGAGGGAGGCATTGGTCCCCCCGAACCCGAATGAATTCGAAAGTGCGACATTGATCTCTTTGTCGCGCGGCGCATGCGGAACCAGATCGATCTCGGTCTCCACCGAGGGATTGTCGAGGTTCAGCGTCGGTGGCGCCACGCCGTCGCGAATAGCCAAGAGCGAGAAGATTGCCTCAACAGCGCCAGCAGCGCCCAACAGATGGCCGATGGCCGATTTGGTCGATGACATTGTGATATTGGCGGCGTTGTTGCCCACGAGGCGCTCAACCGCACGCAATTCGATTTCATCACCGAGCGGTGTCGATGTTCCATGGGCATTGATGTAGTCGATGTCTCCGGCGTCAATCCCAGCGCGGTTGAGCGCCATAGTCATGCACCGGTATGCGCCATCGCCATCTTCGGCGGGTGCAGTCACGTGATGGGCATCACCCGATAGACCGTAACCGATGATCTCACCATAAATCTTGGCACCACGTGCCTTGGCGTGATCATAGTCCTCAAGGACGACGATGCCTGCCCCCTCTCCCATCACGAAGCCATCGCGGTCCCGGTCATAGGGGCGAGAGGCCCTGGTGGGCTCGTCGTTGAAGTTCGTCGACAGCGCGCGACAGGCTGCAAAGCCGGCGATCCCGATGCGGCTTACCGCGCCTTCTGTGCCACCCGCCACCATAACGTCCGCATCACCCAGAGCGATCATCCGTGCCGCATCGCCGATGGCATGAGCCCCGGTTGAACAAGCCGTCACGACCGACGAATTTGGACCTTTGAGACCGTGTTTGATCGAGATCTGACCGGATGCAAGATTGATCAGACAGCTGGGGATAAAGAACGGGCTCAGCCGGCGCGGCCCCTTTTCTTCAATCACCATCGTGGCGCTCTGGATGCCCATCAGGCCACCGATACCGGACCCGACCAAGACGCCGGTCCGCACCTGTTCGTCATAGGACTGAGGCTTCCAGCCAGAATCGTGCAACGCTTCGTCAGCAGCAGCCATCGCAAGCACGATGAAGCGGTCAACTTTGCGCTGTTCCTTCGGCGCCATGTAGTCGTCGGGGTTGAACGTATCGTTCGTCCCGTCGCCGAACGGGACGGGACAGGCAATCTTGGCGGGGATATCGGAAACGTCAAAGTCGGTGACCTGCACGGCCCCGCTGTCGCCAGCAAGGATGCGTTGCCATGTGCGCTCAAAACCCATGGCAAGCGGGGACACCATCCCCATTCCAGTCACGACCACACGTCGGAACATTATCGTTGTTGGCCTGTCACAAAAAGAGTACAGCGCCGGGGCCCGGCGCTGCTACATCGCTCAGGAGTGTTGCTGCAGCGTCAGGCGGCGTTCTTTTCGAGAAACTTCACCGCATCGCCAACCGTCTGGATAGACTCAGCCGCATCGTCGGGGATTTCGCATCCGAATTCCTCTTCGAACGCCATAACAAGCTCGACGGTTTCGAGGCTGTCGGCGCCAAGATCGTCAATGAAGCTGGCTCCTTCAGCAACCTTGTCGGCTTCGACGCCGAGGTGTTCCACGACGATTTTCTTCACACGTTCGGCGATATTGCTCATATTATTAGTCCCAGTCCTTAGAGGCAGGGCGACTGCCGCTGCCGGAATGACCTTATCGTCATGCCTGGCGACGCTCGCCCAACCGATTGTGGGTACTGCCGCAAGGCACTTCAGCCTGATCGTCAGCCAGAAACTCCGGCCATTTCCAGACGCTTTCAGAGTGGTCGTTAGCCGCCCCGGCGCCCCGGCGTCAATGCCTGAGCGCGATATTTTTCTACCTTACGGACAACTGGCCAGCCGGGATCACCTCTTGGCCCAAAGCCGCCCTGACCGCGGATCAGATCATGGCCATGCCGCCATTCACATGCAGCGTCTGGCCCGTCATGTAGGCAGCCTCATCGCTGGCGAGATAGACAACGGCGTTGGCGACTTCCTCGGGCGCACCCAGACGTTTGGCCGGCACACGCGAGAGGATTGCATCGCGCTGTTTATCATTCAGTGCATCGGTCATGGCGGTTGAGATGAACCCCGGCGCCACGCAATTCACGGTAATTCCGCGGCTCGCCACTTCGAATGCAAGCGATTTGGTCATGCCAACCATACCAGCCTTGGAGGCGCAATAGTTGCCCTGGCCGGGATTGCCGATAACGCCAACGACGGAAGTGATCGAGATGATCCGGCCCGAACGGCGGCGCATCATGCCGCCAACGGCTGCGCGCGTGAGGCGAAACATCGCGGTCAGATTGACCTGGATGACCTGATCCCACTCGTCATCCTTCATGCGCATGAAGATGTTGTCGCGCGTGATGCCGGCATTGTTGACCAAGATATCGACCTGCCCCATCGCCTCATCGGCCCGGCCGATAAGGCCATCCACCGCCTCGAGGTCGGTCAGATCGCAAGGTAGTACATGAACGCTGTCACCGAGCCCGGTGGCTATCTCATCGAGAACTGCCTGCCGTGTTCCGGAAATGCCAACAACTGCGCCTTGCGCATGTAAACGCTCTGCGATGGAGCGGCCAATGCCGCCACTCGCACCGGTCACCAGTGCTGTCTTGCCTGTCAGATCGAGCATTACTGACCTCTCGTTCTTGGTCCAACTGCCTTTACGAGGCTCATATATCGATGGAGTCGAAGTCGGCCACGGTTCCGATGGCTGATGCCTTCATATCCCGGTTGATGCGGCGCGCAAGTCCGCACAGGACTTTGCCGGCGCCAACTTCGTAGAGCCGGTCGACGCCCAGACCACCCAACGCCTCGACACTCTCGCGCCAGCGCACCGTGCCAGTGACCTGCGAGATCAGCTGGTTGCGGATGGTGTCAGGGTCCGATGACGCGCTGGCCGTCACATTGGCTATCAATGGGACGGCGGGTGCGTTCATGGCAACGCCGGCCAGTGCCTCGGCCATTTCATCGGCAGCGGACTGCATCAGTGCGCAATGGAAAGGTGCGGATACCGGAAGAAGTATCGCGCGTTGGGCGCCAGCATCTTTGGCCAATTCGACCGCCCGCTCGACGGCTGCCTTGTGGCCCGACACAACGACCTGACCGGGTGCATTGTCATTGGCCGCCTGGCAAACCTCCCCTTGGGTCGCGTTTTCCGCGACGTCCACGGCGGCGTCGTAGTCAAGCCCGATCAGTGCCGCCATGGCACCTGCACCAACTGGCACAGCGCGCTGCATCGCCTGGCCGCGCAACCGCAACAGGCTTGCCGCGTCGGACAGAGTGAACGTTCCAGCAGCAGCAAGGGCGGAGTATTCGCCAAGAGAATGCCCTGCGACGTGGGAGGCGCTCGCTGCAACGGTGACACCTTTTTCGGTCTGCAGTGCGGCCAACACAGCCATCGAAACCGCCATCAGCGCCGGCTGGGCATTGTGGGTCAGGGTCAATTCGTCCTCGGGACCCTCGAAGATCAGCGTCGACAGCTTTTCGTTCAGAGCATCGTCGACCTCGTCAAAGACTGCCCTGGCGGCGGGAAAAGCGTCCGCTAGATCCTTGCCCATTCCGGGCTTCTGGCTGCCCTGTCCGGGAAACATGAAACAGGCGGACATGCCGCACATCCTGTGATTTGTGAAATTGACGGGGAAACCGCCGGACAAACACGGGAATGCATGGTGATGTCAAGACAGGGCCTTAGCATGGCAGACGGCTTGGCAATGCTGGCCACCCCCGCCCTTGCTTTCGATCCACTTTCGTGGCACAGGCTCCGCTTCCGTCGAGGATGGCTGGTGGCTGAAAGAGCAACCGAACGCGTGTTCGGTGTGGTGGGCATTCATCACAGGCTCCGTGTCTCCGCTCGTCGAAACCGCTGAAACCGCCTCCGTTGCCAGGGTTTTGCCCTTCACACAGGCTTTCGGCCGAGGCTTCGCGCCACACTTGCGGAAACGAGAGCAACCGAGGCGTCTTCGCATGCCAGGCTCTATCCAGAGCCATGCGTGCGCGTCTCCAGAGATATGAAAGCAGTTGGCCCATGGCGCTCTATGAGCACATCTTCATGGCCCGGCAGGACGTTTCGGCCAGTCAGGTCGAAACGCTGACCGAGCAGTTCAAGTCTATCATCACCGAGCATGGCGGCACCACCGGCAAGACCGAATATTGGGGTCTGCGGACGTTGGCCTACAAGGTTCAGAAGAACCGCAAGGCGCATTACACGCTGATCGACATCGATGCCAATGCCGATGCCATTATCGAAATGGAGCGGCAGATGCGCATCAATGATGATGTGATCCGCTTCGTGACCTTCCGGGTCGACGAGCACAACGATGAGCAGTCTGCCATCCTGACGCGTCGTGAAGAACGCGGCGGGCGCGGCGGGCGCGGAGACCGTGGCGATCGTGGGGACCGTGGTGATCGCGGCCCGCGCGGCGACCGGGGTGATCGTGGCGATCGCCCGCGTCGTGACGATTCACCTGCCGAAGCAAGCGCAGAATAACCCCGCACCGAAAGGAATTTGCGATGAGCCTTCCCAATATCGCCCAATTGCCGGTGCGGCGTCCGTTCCACCGCCGGCGCAAGACCTGCCCGTTCTCTGGCGACAATGCACCGGTGATCACCTACAAGGATCCCAAGCTGCTGAGCCGTTACATCTCCGAGCGCGGCAAGATCGTGCCGAGCCGGATCACGGCCGTCTCAGCCAAGAAGCAGCGCGAACTGGCCCGTGCCATCAAACGCGCCCGGTTTCTTGCGCTACTGCCTTACAAGGTAGACTGATCGGTCACGCCAGCCAGCGTGGCACTGCGACACTTCCTGCGGGCGGCGTAACTGCCCGCAACAAAGGTTCGAAGTTGGGGCGGGCATAGCGATCCACCTCTAACCGCCTGCCGGGGGGCACCACCGGCCAAGACGGGACAGCGACGCGACATGAGAAACGCCTATTTCATCGGCCTCGCCGCCGGTCTCGCATCGGCACTGTTGTATCTGTCAATCTCGACGGGCGCGGCATTGGCGATGTTGCTGTTCTATATTGCGCCGCTGCCACTTTTCATCGCAGGTTTTGGGTGGGGCGTGCTGGCTGCCCTGATCGGCGGTGGCGTCGGTGCTGGAGCGACCGCAATCGCTGTAGGGCCCGCGCTTGGCGTGGTCTTTGTTGCGACAATCGCGGCTCCCGTTGCCTTCCTGACGCAGCTTGCGCTTCTGGCCAGACCCGTTGACGCCGACGACCCCAATTCCGTACTCGAATGGTACCCCGAAGGACGCTTGTTGCTTTGGAGCGCGGCGATTGGGACGGTCATGGTTGCAGGACTAGTGCTCGCGCTTGGCGGGTCCGTCACCGGATTCAAGACACTTATTATGGATGCCTTGCGCGAGGGTTTGACCGGAGACGCGCCCGCCCTGCAACTGCCGGAGAACGTCGATATCGAAGCCCTCATTAGTGGGGTCGCCAGTTTCGTTGGCCCGGTCGCTGCAGCGCTCTGGACTCTGACAACGGTGGTCAACATGTGGCTGGCTGGTCGGGTTGCGACAGCGTCTGGGCTGACGGCGCGCCCAATGCCCGATCTCGCTCTTGTCGAGCTGCCGCGGCCGGTCCTGATACTGACCGCAGCCGCCGTGCTGCTGACCTTCATGCCAGGCCTTATTGGCTATTTCGGATGGCTCGCGGTCGCCACCCTTTCGATCGTCTATTTCCTCGTGGGGCTGGCGACGATTCATTTGCTGACGCGCGGCATGGCGATGCGCGGGCTGATCCTGTTCGGAGTCTATCTGTTCACGCTGGTCTTCATCTGGGTCGCCGTCCTGATCATCATTCTCGGTTTTGCCGATGCGGGCTTCGATCTTCGTCGGCGCGCAGCGGGCAAGACGCCACCGCCGGCGCCGCCATCGGGCCGATCGCCGCATGACACTGAATAACCAACACGCTTTGAACCGGACACACTTCTGAAAGGACCAACACAATGGACGTAATTCTGCTTGAGCGTATTCCGCGCCTCGGACAAATGGGCGACACAGTGCGCGTCAAAGACGGCTATGCCCGCAACTATCTCCTGCCCCAGGGAAAGGCACTTCGCTCGACGCCTGAGAATCTCGAGCGTTTTGAGAATGACCGGGCCCAGCTTGAGGCGCGCAATCTTGAGCGCCGCCAGGAAGCTGAAGCAGTGTCCGACAAGCTCGATGGCCAGGCCGTGATTCTCATCCGGCAAGCCGGCACCAACGGCCAGCTCTACGGCTCGGTCACCGCGCGTGATGTCGCCGAAGCACTCACCGAGGCCGGTTTCACGGTTGCCCGGTCGCAGGTGCTGCTGAACAACCCGATCAAGGCAATCGGCTTGTCAGACGTCGTCATCAGGCTCCATGCGGAAGTGGAATCTGGCGTGACCGTCAACGTCGCGCGTTCGGACGATGAAGCCGAACGGCAGGCGGCCGGTGAGGACATTGTTGCCAGCGAGCGGGAAGAGGATGTGGTCTCGGCCGAGGAGTTCTTCGAGGACGCCGAAATCGCCGCTGAACTCGACGAAGCCGGCCTTGAAGATATCGATCAAGCGCCGGCCGAAGACACTGCGGAAGCCAGCGACTCGGCCGCGGACGACGAGGACGAAAGTCAAGCCTAATTGGCCCCAGTGGCCAAAAACTTTTTGCCCCCGGGATAACGGGGATTTCGACATTGAACGCAGGGGCGGTCTGGAAAATCCAGGGCGCCCCTGTCTATTTGGCGGCTCCAATCCATCGCCCTATCCTAAGCGCTCACCCGCGAATCAGGAGCCCACGCGCCATGTCCGGCCCATCCGTTGCCGCATTCGATCCGCGCCTTGCGGACCCCGCGCAGGATGAGCCCGACTACCGAACCGTTCCCCACAATCTCGAAGCCGAGCAGGCGCTGCTGGGGGCGGTTCTCGTCAACAATGACGCATTCTTCCGGGTCTCCGACTTCCTTGAGCCGGGACACTTTCACGAAGCGCTGCATGGCCGCATCTTTGAAGCGCTGAAGCGTCTCATCGGTCAAGGTAAGACAGCCACGCCGATCACGCTGAAGACCGAATTCGAGTCCGAAGCGCCGATCGGTGAGCTCTCGGTCCCTGGCTATCTCGCCCGTCTTGCGACGGCGGCAACGACGATCATCAATGCCGAAGGCTATGGCCGGCTCGTCCATGATCTTGCACTGCGCCGCAGCCTGATCGGGATCGGCGAGGAGATGGTCAACACGGCCTATGACGCACCGATTGACTACGGCCCGAAGGACCAGATCGAACAGGCCGAAAAGAACCTCTTTGAACTGGCTGAAGCCGACAAATATGGCGCAGGCTTCGTGCGCTTTGTCGAGGCAACCACTGCCGCCCTCGATATGGCCGCCAATGCCTATCAGCGCGACGGTCGGCTGGCCGGTATTGCCACTGGGCTGCGGGATCTCGACGAGATGATGGGCGGGCTGCAACCCTCCGACCTCATCATCGTCGCCGGGCGACCCGGTATGGGCAAGACCGCGCTCGCTACCAACATGGCATTCACCATCGCCAACCGGCACAAGAGCGAGAGCGGCGCCGATGGGCGCGAAAAAACCGTCAATGGTGGCGTTGTCGGATTCTTCTCACTGGAAATGTCGGCCGAACAGCTCGCGACACGGATCATCTCCGAGCAGGCCGAAATCGCCTCTGAGGAGATCCGCCGCGGCAAGATCACCGAACGGCAGTTTAATGTGCTGGTCGAAACCGCTGCCAGGATCGAGCGAATTCCGCTCTACATCGATGCAACTGGTGGCCTTTCGATCGCACAACTCACCGCACGTGCACGCCGGCTAAAACGTCAGCAGGGCCTCGATGTCATGGTGGTAGACTACATCCAGCTCCTGCAGGGCACATCACGCCGCTCGAGCGAGAACCGGGTTCAGGAGATCACCGAGATCACGACCAACCTCAAAGCGTTGGCGAAGAGCTCAATGTTCCAATCATTGCCCTGTCGCAGCTATCGCGTCAGGTGGAATCGCGGGAGGACAAGCGCCCGCAACTGGCAGACTTGCGCGAATCAGGATCGATCGAGCAGGACGCCGATGTCGTGCTGTTCGTGTACCGCGAGGAGTATTACCTCAAGAACAAGAAGCCGAAGGAAGGCACCGAGGAGTTCATCGCCTGGGAGAACGCCATGGAAGAACTGCATGGCATGGCGGAAATCATCATTGGTAAACAGCGGCATGGCCCGACTGGCACGGTTTCGCTCCAGTTCACCGGTGAGTTCACGCGCTTCGACGATCTTGTTCAACCAGGCCACATGCCGCGGGAGATGGACTGACCGCCGGTCCTGTTTTGAAGCCTCGGCGAACGCAGCGCTTGCCCGCCTGCCACCAACCGCCTTACATCGGCCCATGCAGAAGACTTCCTCTCCGACTGTCTCGCTCGCAACCCGCATGCCGATAATCGAAGCCTCGGCAACGCTGACGATCGACCCGGATGCCATTGCCCGGAACTGGCACAAGGCGAGATCACTGTGTGGTGCGTCCGAATGCGGCGGCGTGATAAAGGGCGATGGTTACGGCACCGGTCTGGCCTTAGCGGCAAAAACACTGTGGGCTGCGGGCTGCCGCACGTTCTTCACAGCCACATTGAACGAAGCCCACACCGCTCGGGATGCCCTGCCCCCGGAAGCCGTGATCTATGTGCTGAACGGATTTCTGCCGGGTCAGGCGCAGGCATTCGCGGATCTCGCCGTGCGACCAGTTCTTGGCTCAATTGCCGAGATTGAAGACTGGTGCGGCACTGTCGGCGGCGGCGCGTCTCCGGGGGCCGCGCTGCATGTGGATACGGGCATGAGCCGGCTGGGACTGACATTGGACGAGGCACGTGAACTCGCCAAAGATCGGCAAGAGCTTACTGACAGGCTGAAGCCCGACCTTCTGATGACACATATGGCATGCGCCGATATTCCCGACAGCCCGCTCAATGCCAGCCAGCAAAGCGACTTCAATGCGTTGCGCGCGTTGTTTCCAGGCGTTCCAACATCGTTGTGCAATTCCCCATCGCTTGCCTGGCTCGATGCCGGTCCAGATTACGATCTGGCACGGCCCGGGATGGCCCTTTTCGGCGGTGAGGCCATCGGCCACCAAGAGAACCCGTTCGAAACGGTGGTCCGGCTCGATGCGCCGGTCATCGCGGTTCGTGATGTCCCCAAAGGCGACAACATTGGCTATGGCGGCGCGACACTGGCACAACGCGATAGCCGCATCGCCGTCATTGGTGTCGGCTATGCCGATGGTTTCCACCGTTCTGCCAGTGCGCGCCCTGGCAGCCCGGGCTACCAGGTTATGATCGGGGGCCAGCGCGCCCCGCTGATCGGCCGGGTGAATATGGATCTGTTGCAGATCGATGTGACGGACCTGCCAAGAGACAGAGTCGTACGGGGAACACTGGTGACCGTGCTCGGCGGGCTGATCCCGCTTGAAGAGACCGCTGCAGCCTTTGGCACCAACACATATGAAGTCATGACATCGCTCGGCCGGCGCTTCGCCCGGCAGACCGGCAAAGTTGGCCGCTGATGGCACGCCGCGCATCCGCCTTCGTCTGCCAGAGCTGTGGCGCCAGGCATGCCCGGTGGAATGGCCGCTGCGACCAGTGCGGCGCCTGGAATACGCTCGTCGAGGAGGATGGCGCAGGACCACCTGTTGCCGGTGCCAAACGGCAAGCCCGTGCCGGCGCGCCAGTGGCACTGACGGCCCTCGATGGCGACACAGAAGACGCGCCACGCATCGTCACCGGCATTGGCGAACTCGACCGGGTCACAGGCGGCGGGCTCGTGCGCGGTTCGGCGTTGCTTGTCGGCGGTGATCCGGGCATCGGAAAATCCACCTTGCTGCTGCAGGCCGCTGCAGCACTCGCCACCGCCGGACACCGTACGGTCTATGTCTCTGGTGAAGAGGCCATTGCGCAGGTTCGGCTGCGCGCCCAGCGACTTGGATTGGCCAAGAGCCCGGTGTCGCTCGCGGCCGAAACCAATGTCGAGAACATTTTGGCCACGCTCGATCACGGCGACAGGCCCGAATTCGTGGTCATCGACTCGATCCAGACATTGTGGACCGATGCGGTAGAATCTGCGCCTGGGACCGTCAGTCAGTTGCGCGCTGCCGCGCAGATGCTGATCCGCTATGCCAAGAAAACCGGAGCTTCGGTGGTTCTGGTCGGGCACGTCACCAAGGACGGGCAAATCGCCGGGCCACGGGTCATCGAGCACATGGTCGATGCAGTTTTGTATTTCGAGGGCGAAGGAAACCACCAGTTCCGCGTCCTGCGCGGAGTCAAAAACCGGTTTGGTCCGACCGATGAGATCGGGGTTTTCGAAATGACCGGCGGCGGTCTGACTGAGATCTCGAACCCATCATCGCTATTCCTTGGAGAGCGGGATGCACGCAGCCCGGGTGCGGCCGTCTTTGCAGGCTTGGAGGGTTCGCGAACGATCCTTGTCGAGATACAGGCGCTGGTGGCCCCCTCGCCCCTTGCAACACCGAGGCGGGCTGTCGTGGGCTGGGACTCCAACCGCCTGTCGATGGTTCTGGCCGTGCTTGATGCCCATTGCGGGCTCAAGATCGGGCTTCAGGATGTCTATCTCAACGTCGCCGGTGGGTTGCGAATCGTTGAGCCGGCTGCCGATCTCGCGGTCGCCGCAGCACTTGTGTCGTCCATGGCGCGCGCGCCGCTACCCTCGGGCCAGGTTTATTTCGGTGAGGTCAGCCTGTCGGGCGCCGTCCGCCCCGTCAGCCAGAGCGCGTCGCGGTTGAAGGAAGCTGCCAAACTTGGTTTCACCAGCGCCGTCATACCGCAGGCTGCGGCCGAAGATGTGCCGAAAGGTATTGAAAGCAAAGGGGTTTCCGCTCTGAGTGACCTGGTTGCCCGAATCGCGGCCAGCGCACCGCGGCAATCAGGCAGCCAGAATCGGCACGAAGACAGGCCTGAACCAGCTCTGGATGAATTGCCATGATTCTGACCAAGGCTTGATTTCACCTGTGACCGGTTTGGCACTGTGGGCGCGAAATTCTCTGACTGTGAAGCAGCTATGCTCTGTGATCAGTCCGTGCACTGGCACCGCCAATTCTTTTGCGCTATGGCACCGCCGATGAGCCAGAATGGCTGCCGGGCTGCGTGCGCCGGTGCCCATGCGAAAGGGTGTGCATGTTTATCTCCGGCCTCGACCTGATCCTCTTCGCGGTTGCGATCATCTCCGGTCTGTTGGCGATGGTGCGCGGCATGACGAGAGAGGTGCTGTCGATCGCATCATGGCTGGCGGCCGCGCTCGCCGCCCTGTACGCCTTTACCAACTACCGCGAGTTTGCGCGCCAGAGGATTGACCCTGATGCGCTTGCGGATATCGCGTTGATCGCCGGCACCTTCATCATCGTGCTGATTCTGGTGTCGTTTATCACGATGAAGATCTCGGACTTCATTCTCGACAGCCGTGTCGGCGCCATCGATCGGACATTGGGGTTTGGCTTTGGTGCCCTGCGCGGGCTGGTCCTTGTCGTGATTGGCTATCTGTTCTTTTCCTGGCTTGTCCCCGAACAGAGCCAGCCGGACTGGGTGCGGACCGCCCGGTCACTGCCTATGATCCAGTCTACCGGTGATATGCTGATCAACATGCTGCCTGAAGACCCTGAGAGCGCGATTCTCGACAGGCTGCGTGGTGAACTCGATCTTGACGAACCGCCGACGCCTGATGGCGCAGATGCCGAGCAAACGCCCGATGGAATCGATAACCTGATCGAGAACCAGAACAACTGACCGGTGCTCCCGATAAGCTATTCGGGCCAATCGAATAGACTTATTCAAAACGAGCCCTAGCCGGACGAGAGTCGAATCCCTATAAAGCGCAACAGGTGCGCATCTGGATATGAGGCCCTGTGGGAACCGTGAGCAAACCGGAAACCGATGCTCAGGCCAACGGCCGGACCGAACTGACCCCAGACGAAATCGATGCCATTACGAGCCATCCGTTCCTGCACGGAGCGTTGCGGGAAGAGTGCGGTGTGTTTGGCGTGTTCGGCCATCCTGAGGCGGCGGCGCTAACAGCGCTTGGTCTTCACGCCCTGCAGCATCGCGGTCAGGAAGCTGCAGGCATGGTCTCCTATGACGGGCATCAGTTCTTCTCAGAACGGCATATTGGCCTTGTCGGCGACAATTTCACCAAGGTCAGTGTTCTCAATCGATTGCGCGGAGATCGGGCGATCGGGCACACGCGGTATTCCACGACCGGTGGATCAGTGCTGCGAAATGTACAGCCGCTATTTGCTGAGTTCGTGGGCGGCGGATTTGCCATTTCACACAACGGCAATCTGACCAACGCTCTAACCCTGCAACGTCATCTGCAAAAGCGCGGCGCACTTTTTCAGTCGACGTCGGACTCAGAGACAATCATCCATCTGATCGCTATGTCGGAGGCTGGGCCAATCACCGACCGTCTGGTGGATGCCGTGATGCAGATCGAAGGTGCCTATGCACTGGCCTGCCTGACCGAGAAGAAGATGATCGGCGTGCGCGATCCGCTCGGCATACGGCCGCTGGTTCTCGGCAAATTGGACAATGCCTATATTCTGGCGTCGGAAACCTGCGCATTCGACATCATCGGCGCTCAGTTCATTCGCGATGTCGAACCTGGCGAGGTGGTTGTCATCACCGACCAGGGCATCCGGTCGATCAAGCCTTTTCCCAAGACACGCAAACAGCTCGGGGTCTTCGAATACATCTATTTCTCCCGCCCTGACTCAGTGGTTGATGGGCGAAATGTTTATGAGGTGCGCAAGCGGTTCGGGGCGCAGCTGGCGATCGAGGACGCAGCACCAGCTGACATTGTCATTCCTGTGCCTGATTCCGGGACACCCGCTGCGATCGGCTACTCTCAGGCCGCGCAGGTGCCGTTTGAGCTGGGCATCATCCGTAATCAGTATGTCGGCCGAACATTTATCCAGCCGACCGATCAAGTGCGTCACAGCGGTGTCAAGCTCAAGCACAATGCCAACAGGGACGTTATCGCCGGCAAGCGTGTTGTTCTGATTGACGATTCCATTGTCCGCGGCACCACATCTCTAAAGATCGTGCAGATGGTGCGCGATGCCGGGGCAACTGAAGTTCATATGCGGATTGCCAGCCCGCCGGTAATGCACCCGTCTTTCTATGGAATCGACACGCCGGAGCAGGCCAAACTCATCGCCGCGAAAATGACCGTCGATGAACTTGCCAAGTTCATCAAGGTCGACAGCCTGGCATTTCTCTCTGTTGACGGACTCTACAAAGCACTCGGCGAAGAGAAGCGGGATGAAGAGCACCCGCAGTTCTGTGATGCCTGCTTCACCGGCGATTACCCGACCAATCTCACCGACCGCGACAGCGCAGCCGATACCATGCGCCAACTTTCGCTTCTTGCCGAACCTTCATGAGCTCGAATTCGGCGACCGATAATCCCAGGATCGATTTGTCAGACCGTGTCGCCGTCGTCACAGGTGCATCGCGTGGCATCGGCTACGCCGTGGCCCGTGCGCTGTCGAAGGCGGGTGCGCATATCATTGCGGTCGCACGCACGTCCGGCGGCCTCGAAGAGCTTGACGACGAGATCAAGGCCGATGGCGGTTCCGCAACGCTGGTTCCACTCAATCTCACCGACTATGAGGCGTTGGACCGTCTGGGGGCTGCCATCTTCGAGCGCTGGAAGAAGCTCGACATTCTGGTTGCCAATGCCGCTATCCTGGGTCCGCTGACGCCGCTCGCCCACGTCAAGCCAAACAAATGGGATGAGATCGTCGGCATCAATCTCACGGCGAACTGGCGTCTGATCGCGTCACTGGATCCGCTGTTGCGTCAGTCTGACGCCGGGCGAGCGGTCTTCATGACAACCGGCGCCACTTATCGTCCAAGGGCTTATTGGGGGCCCTACACGGTCACCAAGATGGCACTCGAGCAGATGGTCTTGACATATGCCGAAGAGGTGGCGTCGTCGCCTCTCCGGGTCAATCTGATCAATCCAGGCCCGGTGCGGACCCATATGCGTGCCCAGGCCTTTCCAGGCGAAGACCCCGAGAGCTTGGTGCTGCCGGCGGATATCGTAGCCAATATCGTCAGCCTCTGCGGTCCGGATGTAACGGCGCACGGCCTGATATACGATGTTCCCAAAGACTGCTTTCTTAACCGTCCCATGCCCAACGAAAGCGGGTCTGCTGCTCCGGCCGACTGATCTTCAGCGCTTCACGTAAGGGTTGTCGGTCTTGCGCAGGATCAGGCGCACGGCAACACCGCCCAGATCGAACGTCTCCTTCAGGCCATTGACGATATAGCGTCTGTAGGATGCGGGCAGTGCATCGGGCCTCGAGCAGAATGCAACAAACGTTGGCGGGCGCGACTTCGCCTGGGTGATGTAGCGGATCTTCAGCCGCCTCCGCTGCACCGCAGGCGGCGGATGGGCTGTGACTGCATCTTCGAACCATCGGTTGAGCGCCGCGGTACCGATGCGGGTGTCCCAGCGGGCATGGATATCCAGTATCGCCTGCATAAGACGACCCAGACCCTTGCCGGTCAGACCGGAAACCGGGATGAGCGGCACGCCCCGTATCTGCGGCAGAAGGCGGTCGGCCTGTTCGCGAAGAGTGCGCATGGCCTGGTCGGGATCGTCGATCAGGTCCCACTTCGACAGCGCGATCACCAATGCGCGGCCTTCCTTGACGGCCAGATCGATGATCTGCAGATCCTGCTTCTCAAAGGGTTGCGTCACGTCGATCAGGCCAACGACCACTTCGGCGTAGCGCAATGCCCGCAATGTATCGGCAACCGAAAGCCGCTCGACCTTGTCGGTCACCCGCGCCTTGCGCCGTAACCCGGCCGTATCCGCCAGGCGGAATGCATGTTCGGCACCACTGCGGTCTGTCCACGTCCAATCCAGCGAGATCGAGTCGCGGGTGATGCCTGCTTCGGGCCCAACCAGCAGTCGGTCCTCGCCGATGAGGCGATTGATCAGAGTGGACTTGCCGGTGTTCGGTCTGCCGATAACCGTGACCCGGACAAGGCCCGGAGGGCGGGCATCATCGGTTTGGTTGAGTGCACTGCCCGGTTCGTCCGCGTCCGCACCGCCGAGTTCCAGTGCCTGCTTCTCGGCCCATGCCGCATGTTCATCGGCAGCATCAGAGATGGGGCGAATTGCTTCATACAGATCGGCAATGCCCTCGCCATGCTCGGCCGACAGCGGGACCGGATCGCCCAGACCAAGCGCATAGGCCTCCATAAAGCCGGCCTCGCCTGACCGGCCTTCAGCCTTGTTGGCGACAAGCACCACCGGTTTGCCCTGCCGGCGCAACAGATCGGCGAAATGCTCATCGACTGGTGTTACACCAGCCCGCGCATCGATCAGAAACAGTACGACGTCTGCCTCCGCAATGGCTGCCTCGGTCTGCTGACGCATACGACCCTCGAGCGTTGCATCAGCTGCGTCTTCGAGGCCGGCCGTATCGATCGCTAGGAACCGCAGATCGCCAATGCGCCCCTCGCCCTCGCGGCGGTCACGGGTGACGCCGGGCCTGTCATCGACGAGCGCAAGACGCTTGCCGACGAGCCGGTTGAACAGCGTCGATTTTCCCACATTGGGCCGGCCAATGATGGCGATGGTCAGTGCCATGGCAGAGTTCCGCCGGCAACCGGTGCACGGCCGATAGAATGAATCAGTTGAACGCGGTCAGCTTGCCTGAATCGTCAAGAACCAGGACGCGACCTCCCGCAGCTATAGGCGGAATGAGGACGCCGCGCGACAATGTGCTGGTCGAGATCGTCGAGCCGGTGTTTGGGTCAACCCTGAGAAGGCTGCCATTCGATCCGCCGATCCAGAGCGCGTTGCCGGCCAATAGCGGGCCCACCCAATTGGACTCGCTTGGCAGATCAGCAGCCCAGCGTACGCTGCCATCTTCCCGATCAATCGCAACGACTTTCCGGTCGAGGGTGACAACAAAGAGCGAGTTGCCGCCGATTGCTGGCGTCGAAGACGCAGCGATGTTGATGCCCCACAACCGTTCGCCATTGTCGGCACGAACCGCAATCATCCGGCCGGCAACGCCGACGGCATAGACGATGCCATCCGCAATGATGGGCCGCGCGGCGACATCACGAATGCCGGAGACGGCAGAAAAATTGCTCGTACCGGACAACTGGTCGGACCACACCGGCTGTCCTTCGGCCGCTTCAAAGCCGATAATTTCGCCTGAAGTGTACGGAACCACCACACGGTCGCCGGAAACAGACGGGCTGGCATTGGACAGAATGCCGGCTTCACCCGGGATCCCGGCATACTGCCAGGCTTCGGTACCGGTTCCTGCCTCATAGGCATGCACGACGTTATTGGCGCTCACCACATACACCCGGCCACCGGCCACCGTCGGGGCGCCGCGGCCCGGGGCGGACATCTTGGTCTGCCAGACCTGCTGACCGCTGGCGATGCTGACGGCTGTCAGATTTCCGTAAGGACTGGCGATGAAAAC
>JBCDCP010000037.1:0-23527 GCA_039181495.1 Pseudomonadota bacterium
AACGGCTGCTGGTAGAGCGACAACAGGGCAACAAACAAAAGGCCGGAGGTTCCTGCTGGGAACGCACCGGCCTTTGAGATTGGCACAGAATAGCTGCGCCGGCGCTTGACCCGTTGTCTTCTGTTCTGGCCGGGTCCGCGCAAACGAAACGCCCCGTACACCAAGGTACGGGGCGTTTCGGAACTGTCTGATCAGAATTTTGTCAATTCAGGTTCGTGATCACCGAATTTGTAGCGGGCACCAAAACTCAGAATATGGACCGTGTTATCCACGTCACCGAAGAAAGTACCTTGCGCCGCCGAGAACCAGGGGTTGCCAGGTTGGAGGGCAATCTGGGTATTGAACGTGGTGATGAATGAGTAGCCGAAATTGAAAGTCAGCCGCTCATCGTAGTCGTAGCTGCCGCCGAAGCTTAACCACAGGCGGTCATCATCTGGCAGGCTAACCGAACGGCTTTCATCGCCGATCGGAGATATCTCCCAAGCAGCCCCCGCCCGAAGTGTCAGATCATCGTTGTATTCATACTCGGCACCAAGCGCGAAGTAGTAGCCATCTTCGTAGTTGAAAGGCAGTGTTGCAATTTGCCCGCCGGCTGCCGGAGCAATGATCTTGGCATCGGGGAGATTGCTCCAATTCGTCCATTCGAATGTGCCCAGAGCGGTCCAGCGATCGTTCAGGCGTTGGCGCAGACTGACCGTCACCAGTTCTGGCATGTCCGCCTCTGCGGTAATCGCCGTGAACAAGCCTGGCGCGTTTATGGTTCCCTCGATGTCATGCTTTACCGAGGACCTGTATCCGATTCCAATCTCGGTACCTTCCATCGGTGTAATCAGAGCACCAAAGGTGAACCCGTATCCCCAATCATCACCCTCGAGATTGATGATTCCGCCACCGCCCGGTACCGCCGACCGCGAGAACTCAAGCAAATCGAAATACTGGATCTGAACGCCAAAGCCGAGCGACAACCAGTCTGTCGGTTTGTATCCAATGGTCGGGTTGAAATTCAGCGAGAAGATCTTGCCTTCCCTTGAGTAGGACATACCCGAACTCGGGAAATCGGGTTTGACTCCCAAGCCATAGGGACCGTTGGTTGTGATCCCGACATACCATTGTTCATTGAGCTGCCAGGAACTCGAGCTGGACGGCACAAAACCGAACTGCCCGTAGCTGCCGGGATCGCCGAGCGTCGGTACGGCCGTACCTGCCAGCGTTGTGATTTCGGCGTCCGGAATGATCAGGCTGGCGGATGCCTCGAAGTTGCGCCCCCCATGACAAGTCACAATCGCCGAGTTCCAGAACATGCCCTGTACGGATTCGCCACAGGTCGCGTTGCCAGCAAAACTCGCACCCTGGCTGTAAGCGCTCTGTTCACGGATCGCGAACGCACCGGCATCCGCATTCTGCGGCAATGCACTGATCGCCGCCGCCCCAACCGCGAACCCTGCAGCCATACGGGCAGTTCCCGTCACAAACCCTCTCATTGGCGTCCCCCAAGACCGTTCGTCATTTTCATGACAACAAATAACCGTGCTCTGAGCGAGCCGGCAATTCTTTTGATTGTAAGTTGAATGCAGTTTCAGACTTCAACGCAAATTAAAATTGAAGCCATGACCTCACGGAACTTAGTTTTCGTTTCGGGATCGGATCAAATAAACTCGCGAGATTGCGACAAGTTGTCCCGGTTTTGACAACCTGAAGCGCTTCCCCAACGGAAGATTGCGGATTTGTATTTTACCTCAACTGTGACTCAAAGGTCACGGATGCCGTTAGGGAACAGGCAGCATTGCTACAGGGCGCGTTTGGACGCCTGCGTCGGGGCGGCAGAATCGATCAGGACTCGCTAGGCGGCCTACTCGCCTCGGGCCCGGAAGAACGGCAAGGTCCCGGCGCGTGACCACGCAGACAGCCGCTGCCTTGCGGCCCTGTAAGATTGCAAGATTTCACTGAACAGTGGGTCTTGCTCGGCGCGTTCGTCCATAACGGTTTCGGCAGCAATCCGCGCGGCGGAAAGGACTTCTTCGGGGTATTGACGAAGCTGCACCCCATGCTGGTTGACCAGAACGGCCAAAGCTTCGCCATTCATCCAATCGGCCTCGGCAAGCGCAAAGGCATTTTCCGTCGCGCAGGCTTGTTCCACTGCCGCCTGCAGATCGGGCGTCAACGCGTCCCATGCCTCGAGCCCGATAAGGCACTCACCGGTTCCATTCGGCTCATGAAATCCCGGCGCGTAGTAATAAGGTGTGACCCGGAAGAACCCCTGCGCCAAATCGGACCAGGGGCCGAGAAACTCCGCCGCATCAACAAGGCCCGTATCAAGGGCCTGAAAGATGTCACCGGGGGGCAATGTGACCGGTTCGGCGCCGAGCTTGCGAAGCGTAGCGCCACCCAGGCCGGGCATGCGGATCTTGAGCCCCTCAATATCAGCCAGACCGGAAATCTCGCGCCGGTACCACCCGCCCATCTGCATTCCGGTGTTGCCCGCCATGAAGGGCTTAAGGCCGAATGGTTGGTAGAGCTTGTCCCACAAGTCCTGTCCGCCCCCATGCAGGATCCAGGCGGCATGCTCAGGCGCGGTCAGGCCAAAAGGAATTGCCGTGAAGAACGCGGCTGCCGGTGCTTTGCCCTGCCAGAAGAAGCTGGCCGTGTGGGCCATCTGCGCGACACCGCTCTGCACGGCGTCGAACACCTCAAGCGCCGGAACGATCTCGCCTGCTGCATGCACGACGATCTGAAGTCGGCCTCCTGTTACGGCAGCAATTCGGGCGGCCAACCGCTCAGCTGTGACGCCCGGACCCGGCAGGTTCTTAGGCCACGAGGTCACCATCCGCCAGTTCACCGTATCCTGAGCCCGCGCTACTGCAGGAGCCGCGACCGTTGCCGCTGCACCGCCGGCGACCACCTGTCGCCGCGTCATCACACCCGAACTCTTGGATCGATTCATCGTCGCCTTCCTGTCTATGACCATAGCGCGTGAAAATGGTGCACCGGGCCATGGCCCTTACCGACATGCAGAAGGTCCGCATGCCTCAGCGCATCGGTGAGATAGCTCTTCGATGCCGCGATGGCTGGCACCAAGCCCTGTCCCTTGGCAAGCTCAGCCGCAATCGCGGCCGACAGAGTACAACCGGTTCCGTGCGTGTTGTCGGTCCGGATACGTGGCGCCGAGAAACGCTCGACCTGATCACCAAAGGACAGAACATCAACCACTTCGGTCCCTCCAGAGTGTCCGCCCTTGATTAGTACTGCCTTGGCGCCTGCCTGCTGGATGGTCTTGGCCTGGGCAATCATCTCTTCGATCGAAACAGCAATGTCACGACCTGTAAGGACGGCAGCTTCCTGCAGATTTGGTGTGATCAGATCAGCCATCGGAATCAGCACCGACTTCAGCACCGCGACTGCCTCAGGCTTGAGTAGCGGATCACCGCTGGTTGCGACCATGACAGGATCAAACACAATGTTCGACGGTGCGTGCGCATTCAGCCCTCCAGCGACCGCGCGAATGGTGTCCGGATCACTCAACATGCCAATCTTGGTTGCCTTGACGGTCAGGTCGGAATAGACGGCATCCAGCTGTGCAGTGACAAAGTCGGGCGCCACATCATGCACACCGCTGACACCGGTTGTGTTCTGCGCCGTCAGCGCCGTGATGACGCTCGCACCGTAAACGCGCAGAGCTGAAAACGTCTTCAGGTCAGCCTGAATCCCGGCACCACCACCGGAATCTGATCCAGCAATTGTCAAGGCTGCCGGCACAGGATCAAGCTTGGACATCGTCTCGCTCATGCATCCGCTTTCGAGCTTGAGGGTAGTCTATCAGCGCTGCGAAATCACGCGGAGCCCACTCATCCGCGATCGCTGTTCCTGGCGGTTCGAACGATCCGGACGAGTTCGTTCACCGCCGCACCCGGATCGCGCGCAGCAGAGACAGCGCTGATGACACAGACGCCATCGGCACCGGCTCTCACCACATCGGCGGCATTGCTCGCATCAATGCCGGCGATCCCGGCAAGCGGGCCTTGGAAGCCTACGGCTCGCGCCGCACCAACAAGCGTCGTCAGCCCGCTCAGACCGATAGGCGGATTGGGATTTTGTTTCGTTTGAGTCGCGAAAACCCCGCCCATCCCGAAATAGCTGACAACATCCAGCGGTGCTTCCCGCAGATGATCTTCTGTCTTCACGGTCAAACCGACAATCGCCTCGGAGCCGAGCATTGCGCGTGCCTGCGCTGGTGGGATGTCGGTCTGGCCAACATGAACCCCTGCAGCGCCCGCGGCGATGGCAACGTCGACCCGATCGTTAACCACAACGGGCACGCCAGTCCCGGCAACCGCGTCGATACAAGCCCGCGTCAATTCGATCATGCCGCGCGCGTGCCCATGTTTGTCGCGGACTTGCAGCAGGGATGCGCCGTTACGGGCCGCGGCTGATGCGAGGTCCGGTATCGCGTGCCCACCCGCATGCTCGGGATCGAGCAGAACATAGACTGCAATATCCTCGATCATGGCGATGGATTCGCGACGAGAGCAGCACGCCGCGCCAGATCCGCCGGCGAAACCTGGTGTATCGCATCAAGCAGGCGCCATGCGAAAGACCCGGGTCCATCGCTCGCAGTGGCGGCATTCTCGGCGGCGATTCCCATGAGAAACAGGCTCGCTGCCGCAGCAACCAGGCGATCTGGCTCTACGGCGAGGAAGGCTGCATTCAATGCACCGCCGGCACAGCCACTGCCCGTTACCTGCGCAAGGTAAGGATGGCCATTGGAAACGCCGATCGTCCGGACACCATCGCTGACAACATCAACAGCTCCGGTTTCGACCGCCGTAGCCAGTGTCGACAAGGCTATGGTCGATGCCCGTAACGTTGAAGAGTCCGGTGTGGGCTCACGATCTTCCAGAGCAGCAATCAAGGCTGTGAGTTCATCGCCATTTCCCCGCACAACGGCTGGTTCGCGGCGCGCGAGCTTTGCGGCATAGGCGCAGCGCAACGGTGAAACATGGACAAAGACCGGATCCAGCAACCATGGGGTCCCCGTGTCCAGCACGAGTTCGACGGCGCCATCGATGGCCCTTTCGCGTTCCTTGTCGAGTGTTCCGAGATTGACCGCCAGCGCGTCCGCACTGGCCGCAAAGTCGGCGATCTCAGCAGCGGCGATGGTCATGCTGGGCACTGCTCCCGCTGCGAGCAGCATATTGGCTGCGAAACCCTGAACCACCGAATTGGTGATGACATGCACCCGCGGACGCCGCTCACGCAGATGCGCCAGCGCGCGGGCCGCGGCAGGGATGATGTCGTCGGTACTCATTGATGTCTCCGGTCGCCCCGGCGCCAGCTCACTCTGCGGCGCGCCGATCCTGCGCCAGCAAATTGCGCCGACGCTAGAAACTGCCTAGGGTGTTGGCAAGGGAATCTTGCCGGAAATTGGAGCTTTTAGCGCACATGATCGCCTTCTTCGTGATGATCAAATGCGAACTGGGCAAAGCCTATGACGTGGCCAACCAGATCGCTGATTCCGAGATCGCCTCGGAGATCTATTCGACGGCCGGCGAGTTCGATCTGCTGATCAAGTTCTACGTCCCGCACGAGACCGACATCGGCAAGTTCGTCAATGAGAACGTGCATCGCTTTGACCATATCCGCGACACCCGCACGATCATCACGTTCAAGGCATTCTGACTTCGGTCGACCATCTTTCTGACCTCGACGTCACCACGCATGGAAACCGTCAGACAGACTGCGCTGAGCCCGCGCTGCGTCCCTTGCCGCGCTTGAGACCGAGCCGGCGCTCCCTGAAGATCACGAAAAGCCCTGCGGTCATGATGATTGCCGCGCCCAACAGCACGACCAACTCGGGTGGCTGGGCAAACAGCACGATCGAGAAACCAATCGCAAACAACAGCGCGGTATAGTCGAACGGCGCGATGACCGAGGTTGGTGCATAGCGATAGGACTCGGTCAGAAAAATCTGACCGGCCCCACCGATCGTGCCAATCATGATCAGCGAAACCAGATGGGTTGTGCTCGGCCAGACCCAGCCCCATGGCAGCGTTGCAAGCCCGATCACGACACCCGAGACGGAGAAATAGAACGCGATCGTGTGGCTGGCCTCGGTCGACGTCAGTTTGCGGATCTGGATCATGGCGAGTGCAACACAAACCGCGGAACCAAGCGCGATGATGGCACCCAGACGCTCGATTGGAGTACGCGGCGCTCCAAAACCCTCAACCAGATGCGGTGAAAGTGCGATCAGCACGCCAATGAAACCAACGACCACCGCAGTCGAACGGTAAATGCCGACGCGCTCATTCAGCATGAAAGGCGCCAGGATGACCGTGATCAGTGGAGCTGCGAAACCAATCGTTACCGCATCGGGCAATGGCAACATCGTCAGCGCGGCAAAGGACAGCCCCATGGCCGTGATGCCGATACATCCCCGCCAGGCATGACCAAGCGGGCGCCCCGTCTTGAGTGCGACGGGAAACATGCCCGACCAGGCCATGTAGGCCAGGATCGGCGGGATTGCGAACAAGCTGCGATAGAACACCACCTGCCCTGTCGGCACGGCATCACCGATCCACTTGATCCACGCGGACATGCTCGACAGCAAGACAACCGCGATCAGTTTGCAGGCGATACCTCTAAGTGGCGACATGTTCCCGAAAGGTGCGAATGGCTCACCGGCCATCGGCAAGCGCAGCAAGACTGGGACCGAAGCTTAGGCGGTTGGCCACATGATCGGCAGCCAACGCATCGCAACGCTGCCATGCCACTGCCAGACCGACCCAGATCACGCAACTCTTAGGTCGGGCCAAGTTTACCCTTGGGTAAGTCCGAAAGGGTAGTCTGACCACTATTGGTAAGGGACGCCCCAACGTACTCGAAGCCGATTTAGATTAAGTAAAAGTACTAATATTTCACATGCCTCATAAGACGTTCCTGCAAGGATTGACCCTTGCATTCGCTACCGACTCTCTGTTTCAGCGCGGCATCGTCCCGGGAATTCTCCGCAGCGCCGGTGCGACCCGGGTCAATACACCAAGAACTGACGATGAACTCGCCGATCTTCTGGCGGCAGGTGTGGTCGATGTGGTCATTGTCGACAGCGATTTCGAGGGCGCCACAGGGCTCGAAATAGTCCGCAGCATCCGACAGAGCACATCATCCGACGTTGCTTTTCTGCCCATCATCTACCTGATGGCCAATCCAACAAGAAACGGTGTCATCGATGCAGCGCAGGCTGGCGTGCACGAGATCGTCACCAAGCCATACTCCGCCCGCAGCCTTCTCGACCGACTTTACTGGCCAGTCCGCTTTCCACGACAGTTTATCCGCAGCGACACCTACTTTGGCCCCGCTCCAAGGACCGTCCTGCACCAATCGCGAGAGCTCCCCCAAGTTGTGGAGTCGCGGGCCGTCCTGTTTGATCTCGACGATGTGGAAGAAGCTGACGATCAATCTCTACCAATGGTCATGTAGGCAAGCCGTCTCGACCGTTCAGCCCACTTTGCTAAGCCAAGATTAACAAGAGAGTCGTGCGTTAACCTTTTGTTAACCAAATCAGCCAACCTTGATTCGCGTTCACTGCTCCGCTTCGCCCAAAAACTCCAGCGAATCATGACATTAGCCGCTTCGGATCGCGTTTCCGCCAGACAGAGTCTTCGTACCCTTGCGATCACCAGCGATCGGGGCGAGATCGAAACTCTGAATTGGATCGTCGATCATCTTCCAAACCACGACCTGTCGCTCACATTTGCCGCCGATCCACTTGAGGCAGCAACATTGGTTGCCGGTGACACTTTCGACCTTGCGATCGGTGATTTCTGGCTTGGACAAGACACGATCGTGTCGCTGATCTACGGCTTGCGCGAAATCGACGCCCGCCTTCCTTTTCTGGTGCTCACCAACATCGATACGCGCGACATCCGTGATATCGGCATGCGCGCTGGCGCTGTAGCATTATTGTCCAAAAAAGAACTTTCGCCCGCCACATTGGACCAGACGATCGTGGATCTTCTGTCGGGAAGCGATTTCAATCCTGTCGAAGTGCTGCCCGTTACCACCGTCGAGATCCTTGATGTGGTGCGCACCTTCGAAGACGCCCTGTCAGATCTCGAGCATATCCATTGTGCCACGGTGCTGGCTGAACGGTTCATCGCCAAGAATTCTGACGCCAAAGCCCGGGACGCATTGGCAGATGCGATCTCGCGGGCACACAGCCTGCGTGCACTGCTCGGCGAGAAACTGTCTGCTGCCAGAGAACTGAAACCGCTCAGTTCCACGGCAGCGTAGAAACCGCTCCACGCACCTGCCTTCGAACGAACAAAGCCGCATAACTCGGGCGTATCTGCGCGGCTAGCTTGGCACGGCGGAATGAACCTCCTAAAACCGCCGGCCATGAGCGACATCACCACAAAGTCCAAGCTGCCCGGTCCGGCGCCTCGCTACACACAGATCGTCGAGGGCCTGCCCGCTACCGTGCCGTTTGTCGGCCCGGAGGCTCAGGAACGAGCGAGGGGTCAACAATTTCGGGCACGGATCGGCGCCAATGAAAGCGTGTTTGGCCCGTCGCCAAAGGCGATTGCCGCCATGCAGCACGCTGCCAACGAAGTTTGGCGCTATGGCGATCCGGAAAACCATGAGCTGCGCCACGCCCTCGCCGCTCATCACAGTGTGGCGCCTGAGAACATCGTCGTCGGCGAAGGCATCGACGGGCTTCTGGGGTTTCTCGCCAGGCTCCTGGTCCAACCAGGCGCGCCGGTTGTGACATCGGATGGCGCCTATCCGACCTTCAACTACCATGTGGCGGGGTTTGGAGGGCGGCTGGTCAAAGTGCCTTACAAGCATGACGCAGAAGACCTCGATGCGCTCGTTACCGCGGCCAATGCGGAACAAGCCGCATTGGTCTATGTCTCCAATCCAGACAATCCAATGGGAAGCTGGCATCCCGCCGATGCGATCACCGCCATGATAGACGCCCTGCCCGGCGACGCAGTGTTCTGCCTCGACGAGGCTTACATCGAGTTTGCGCCGGAAGGCACCGCGCCGCCGATCGATGTCAGCATCGAGAATGTCATCCGCTTTCGCACCTTCTCAAAGGCCCATGGTATGGCTGGCGCACGGATCGGCTACGCCATCGCCCATGCCGATCTGATCCGCTCGTTTGACAAAATCCGCAACCATTTCGGTGTCAACCGGATCGCCCAGGCGGGTGCATTGGCTGCGCTTCATGACCAGGCCTGGTTGGACGACGTTGCCGGCAGAGTGTCAGCGTCGCGCGGGCGCATTGCGGCCATTGCCCGCGACAACGGTCTGATACCGCTTCCCAGCGCCGCGAACTTCGTCGCAATCGATTGCGGTGGTGATGGCGATTTCGCCCGCAAGGTTCTGGATGGACTGATCGAGAGAGGGTGTTTCGTGCGCATGCCCTTCGTCGCACCGCAGGACCGCTGCATTCGCGTCACCGCAGGCACATCAGGCGATCTCGATGTGTTTGCCGAAACACTGCCCCAGGCCCTCGCCGACGCGCGCAGGGCAAGCTGACGGGTTGGCGCCAAGGCAGCGCACACCCGCCTCTGGATTGATCTGCGTGACGCCTCAAGAGATGTGCAATCGCTCTGAGCGAGCGGACTAGATAAAGGCGGCCTCCTTGACCGTGGCCTTGCGCGGGCCATCGGGTGTCTCCACCGTTAGCTCCGTCCCATCGTCCCAATGGGTCATCTTGACCATGCCGATGGCCACATTGGTCTGAAAGTCAGGCGACCACGTGCAGGAGGTGAGTTGACCGACCGGGACGCCATTCACGTGCATCGGCCACGGCTCCACACAGGGCGAAACCGCCTCACCATCGACCGACAGGCTTCTGATCTGCCGCACCGGACCTTCGCGTTCGACGCGCATCAGGGCATCCCGCCCAACGCAACCGATGGCGACCCAGGTGTTACAGAACTTCTCGAGTCCGCATTCATGGGGCGTGTTGGCGCGCGTCATGTCATTGCCATAGCTGAGCAGCCGCCCCTCGATCCGCTCGATCAGATTGGGGCAGCCCGCTCGGACGTCGAGATCCTTGCCCGCCTCGAACAGAGCATCCCACAACGGCTCGCCCAGATCCGAGCCCTCGACATAGATCTCGAAACCGCCCTGCTTCGAATAGCCCGAGCGTGCCACCACAAGATCGCGCCCCTCAAACTTCAACGGCGCAAACCGGAAAAATCGGATGTCGCGAACCACATCGCCAAACACGCGCGACATGAGATCGTCAGCCAGTGGACCCTGGACGCCGAGTGGCGACACATCCGGCTCGGTCACGTCAACTTCGAGCCGGAAGCCATAGGCCAGACCTTTGATCCAGTAGAGCAGATCACTGTCGGCAATGGAGACCCAGTAGCGGTCCTCAGACAGTTTCAGCGTCACCGGGTCATTCAGCATCCCGCCGGTCTCATCGACCATCGGGGTGTAGAAACACTGTCCGGCTGTCATGCCGCGCAGGTCTCGCGGCGTCAGCATTTGCACAAGTCTTTGCGCGTCGCGTCCGCGAATTTCGACCTGTCTTTCGCAGGCTACATCCCAGACCTGAACGGCGGTCTTCAGATGCCGGTAGTCATCCACCACCGCGCCAAAGGCTGTCGGCAACAGCATGTGATTATAGACGGTCCAACCCGAAACACCTGCGGCTTCGACGCGTTCGGTGAATGGGGTCGCCCGAATGCGCCGAGTACGAGCCAGTGCAATGCCGTCGCCATAGGACGGCGAGCTCACTGCTGGGAACCCCATTTGATCTGGCAGATCTCGGCACTGCGGCCATCGAAATCCCAGACCCGGCCTTCGTCGCGAACGCGACCCTGATTGGCCTGTGCAATGATTACGTCCGGCCCCATCCAATAGCCGGTGTTGCTGACCACGACATCAGTTTCGGGATCGGTGCCTTCGATGGGAACGATGGCGCCTTTGATCTTGCGCCCAACCGTCAGCCGCCGTTCCTTGCCTTCGGTCTCAAAGCTGATCGGCTGGCGCTCGGCGCCGAGGAACTCGCCAACCAGAACCGAAAACAGCCCCGTCGTACCGCGTGCCTTCCCTGAGAAGATCTTGAGCAAACCATCATAGGCAGCATCCGAGGCGCGCTCGTCGATATAGGCTTTCGCCTTCCAGTTGCCCCGGGCCATGTTGCCGGGAATATCCATCAGCATGCCGATATTCAGACCGGACAGGTCCTCGCCATTGAACTGGCCATTGTCGATGCGCACGCCCATCCAGGCCTGGCAATAACCCTCGGTCGGCGGATGTTTGCCCAGGCTGACAACGCAGGGACAGAACACCGTGCAGTTGCAATTGAGGATCAGCTCCCCGTCGATCGACCAGTCATCTTGTGCTTTGGCCATGGCGTTTCCCTCTATCGATACTGTTTTCTTTGATTGTTCAGATAGCCAGACCGGCCCCGAATGCGGCGGCCGATCCCATCAGCAGCAACACACCTATCGGCCGTGTCAGCCAGCCGCCCCACTGCGGCAGTTTTTCGAGTGTCATCAAGAGCGCGGCAAGCCCCATGAACGCCAGATTCATGGTGCCGCCGACAAAGGCGAGTGCCATCAAAGCCCAGCAACAGCCGACGCAATGCGCACCCAGAGACAGGCCCATGCGAAAAGCAGGCAGCGGCCCGGGCTTCCACCCCGCCAGAAACCGCAGCATCGGCGATTGGCAGGCCGACAAACAGGCGTCCTTGAAGGTGCTGAACTGCCAGGCTCCGGCGATCGCCAGCAGCAGCCCGGACAGCCACAATGACGTCGATGTGCCGGTCCAGTCCAGCAGATCGGCGCTGGCAAACACCAATTGGGCCAGCGCGGCCGCCACGGCAAAACCCAACCAGACCGCGACATAGCCGCCAGCCATCGCCAAGACAGCACTTGCGGGTTGAGATTCGACGTTCCTGGCGGACGCGGTTTCAGCAATCTGGGCGTAGTCGCGCAAAGCCGGAACAGCACTGGGCAACATCATGGCAATACCCATGATCGCCCACATCGCCCATAACGCGGTGAAAGACGCGCCGCTCACGGCGGCAAGGCACAACGCGCGGACATACTCCGCACCGAAGGCCTGCGCTCCCGGCGGAAGATCCGCCAGCGGGTCCATCACCCAGACCATCATCCAGGCCAGCAGGATCAAGCCATAGATCAGTGGCCAGGCTGCGCCACCGGCCGGCAACGATATCAAGCCGCGCGAAAGGCTGGCAGGGCTCGCCGCTATCATCCGTCCACGCTGCATCAAGGCGCCCCAACTCCGCCATCATACATTTGATTGCGCATTGCTGCGCACAGTGCGTTGCCGTGTCAATCGAATGTTGATGGCGGCCCAACGCCACGATCGACAAAGAAGCCGGCGCTGCAAACGGTCGAACATGGAATCCCCGGCATAACCATGCCAGCCAGTTGAGATATCACGGCTCGGTGGGCTAGCATTAAAGAAAACAAGAAGTCTGGAGATCGCAATGTCCGCGCCCCGGAAAGACAGCCTTCGCCCCGAAAGCGGCCTGCCTGTGCATGACGTGGCCGGGCTCGATCTTGGCCCCATCGATCGCGACGAGCACGAGCTCTCCTTCTACGACAAGAGGGTCGATGCGCTGGTCATGCTGATGACCGCGCGCGGCGCGTTCACAATCGACGCCGTGCGCCGCGTTGTCGAAGCCTATGCCAACCAGGAATATGACGGCACGCCCTACTATGACCGCTGGATCAAGGCGGTTCGCGACCTGCTACTCGAGCAGGAAGTGATCGGCCAGGATGAACTCGACCAGAAGATCGCCGAAATCTACGCCCGCCTTGAAGCCGAGGGGCAATCGGTCGACCGTGAGCCCGTAGCCTGAGGCGACAATGACCACCGCAACTGCCAACCTCCCACCTCGATTTACTCCTGGAACGATTGTTCGCGTGTCCGGCAGAGGCAGCATCGGGCATTGCCGGACGCCGCATTATCTGCGCGGGCAAATCGGCGAGGTGGTTTCAGTCGAGGGGTGTTTCCGAGACCCGGAGCGCATTGCCTACAACCGCCCAGGCCTGCCGCCACAGTATCTCTATCGGGTGCGCTTTCCGCAGACCGATCTCTGGCCGGCTTATGGTGGCGATGCGACGGACATGCTCGAAGCCAATGTCTATGAGAATTGGCTCGAATCTGCAGACACAGGAACGCAAGAATGAGCACCACACACGATCACGGTCGCGACCATGATCACGCGCCGATCAGCGATGGCGATAGTCCTGTCTCGAAGCACGAGGTTCTGGAAACCGCCCTGCGCGAACTGCTAATCGAGAAAGGCGTCATCACCGCCGAGCAGGTCCATGCTCAGATCGACACAATGGAGTCACGCAATCCGGGCCTCGGCGCAAAGATTGTCGCCCGTGCATGGTCGGACCCGGGCTTCAGGGCCCGGCTCATCGCCGAACCGCGCGCAACGATCGAGAGCGCATTCGGCATCGATATGTGGAAGGTTGCCGAACTGGTGGTGCTGGAGAACACAGACGACCTGCATCACGTCGTCGTCTGCACGCTGTGCTCCTGCTACCCGCGCATGGTGCTCGGGCCTCCACCAGCCTGGTACAAGAGCACGGCCTACCGCGCGCGTGTCGTGCGCGACCCGCGCGGCGTGCTGGAGGAATTCGGCGTCGATCTCCCGGCCGCCACCAAACTGCGCGTCGTCGATTCAACGGCCGACATGCGCTTCCTGGTCATTCCCGTCCGGCCCGACGGAACAGACGGCATGGACGAAGCCGCATTGGCAGGGCTTGTCACCCGCGACAGCATGATCGGAACCGGGTCGGCAAAACAGCCGGTTTGATCAGCTGCCGCCGGCATTGGCGTTGGGAAAGAACAGCTGCTTGCCGCCGACCTGATAGGCCGCAATGGCCTGTTGCCCCTCATCGGATAAGAGCCAGTCGATAAAGGACTGCCCGGCTTCGTCCTTCACATGCGGGTGCCGTTCCGGATTCACGAGGATCACGCCGTACTGGTTGAACATGCGTGTATCGCCTTCGACCAGAATTTCGTGGCTGGCCTTGTTGCCGAATTTGATCCAGGTTGCACGGTCGGTCATCACGTAAGCGTCCATGCCGACGCCGGTGTTCAGCGTTGCTCCCATTCCTGATCCGGTCTCGCGATACCAGGTGCCGGAGGCCGCGGACGGATCAACGCCGGCGGCAGCCCAAAGCGCCAGCTCTTTCTTGTGCGTACCGGAGTCATCACCGCGCGAGGCAAACACAGCCTGCCCTTCGGCAATAATGGAAAGTGCCCTGGTGACATCGGTCAGGCCGCGCACGCTGGCCGGATCGGCGGCCGGGCCAACAATGACGAAATCGTTGTACATCACGTCGGAACGACGAACCCCATAGCCGTCCGCGACAAATGCCTCTTCCGCCGGCTTGGCATGCACGAGAAGGACATCTGCATCACCATTCCTGGCGTTTTTGATGGCCTGACCCGTACCGACGGCAACGACTCTGACCTCAATGCCGGTCTTCTCGGTAAACTGCGGCAGAAGGTGATCGTAGAGACCGGAATTCTGGGTCGATGTTGTGGACTGAACCAGGATGAATTCATCGGCCTCGACGCTGAACGCTGACACAAACAACATCACGACAGCAACAAGTCCAGCCAATGCCCGTCCCAACCGCATGGTTTCCTCCAGCTACTTGCCTTGTTCTTGATGGGGCGCCAGGCGACTGCCGCTTACAGCAGCAATTCGCCATCCAGATAGGCGCGCGCTTCAGGTGATCTTGGCTTGGCGAAAAAGTCCGCCGCCACGGTCAATTCAGTGGCTCGCCCCTGATGAATGAACAGAACCTCATCGGCGAGCCGCTTGGCCTGACCGAGATCATGCGTCACCAGCACGATCTTCACGCCCTCACTGCGTGCTTTGACGATGAGGTTCTCGATGTCATGTGTCGCGCGCGGGTCGAGACTGGCCGTCGGTTCATCGAGCAACAAAACCGATGGCGACGCCGCCAGGGCGCGCACAATCGACAGCTTCTGCTGTTCGCCACCCGACAGAACCCGTGCCGATCTTTCGGCGATTGGTTCAAGCCCAGCCATGCGCAAGAGAATGGTTGCGCGCATATCGCGTTCGGACCGATCGATGCCGGCCGCCTTGAGCGCATGAATCAGATTGGCGCGAACGGTCCTGCGGAACAAAACCGGCTTCTGGAAGACGATGCCGACACCACCCTCGCGCTTATGCAGCGCCGAAATTGGCGCGGCCGCGGTTTCGCCCCTCAGAAAGGCGACCTCGCCTTCATCGCAATCGATCAGCCCCTGAATCGCACGCAGCGTCAGGCTCTTGCCGGCACCGTTGGGACCAAGCACGACCGTCTTGGCATGGGCGGACATCTGCGCTGTAAGCCCATCGAGCAGCGGGCGTCCACCGGCACGGAAGACGAGACCATTCAGGGTCAGTCCAACGCTGTGTGACTTGGCATGACGGGGATCGAACAGCATGGCCAGCCTCAGGCGTAAGCCGCGCGCGCCGCCGAGGCGCGGAGCGTCTGCGCGGCAAGATTGATGATGACCGCGATACCGATCAGCACGATGCCAAGGCCGAGCGCGAGAGCGAGATTACCTTTGGAGGTCTCCAGCGCGATCGTCGTCGTCATGACCCGGGTGACGTGCGCGATGTTACCGCCGACGATCATGACCGCACCAACTTCGGCGATGGCACGGCCCAGCCCAGCCAGAACCACAACGGGCAGCGCCAGCCGCGCGTCCCACAACAGCGTTGCCACGGTTTCACGAAAGGACAGACGCATGGCCCGCATCTGATCGCGGTATTCGCTGTCGAGATCGCCGATCAGCTGGCAGGTCAGCGCAACGACGATCGGCGTCACCAAGACCGCCTGTGCAATGATCATTGCCGTTGGTGTGTAAAGCAGTTTGAGCGGACCGAGCGGACCGGCATTGGAAAGCATCATGTAGACCAGCAGGCCAACGACCACCGGCGGCAGGCCCATCAGCGCATTGACGAAAGCAACCACCACACCGCGACCCGGGAAGCGCGTCACGGCCAGCGCCGCTCCCATCGGCAGACCGATCAGGCAGGCTATCAAGACGGCAGTCAACGTAACGTAGAGTGACAGCCCGACGATCGCGAGCAGTTCGGGATCTCCCGACAAGACGAGGGAAAATGCGGTGCCAAAGGCAGCGCCAAAGTCCTGCACGGGGTCCCTCCTAGACCGCAGCTTCAATGCCGCGGCTCAATCATGGTGTTACGGCTCTTTCCCGGTCACCATGCTGGCGGCTCGGCTGGGCCAGGCCCATTACCGCCTCGTTACATCTCTTCACATCCTGCGCAGGATGCTCACTCCAAACCAGCCCGCAGAAACTGCATTATCATGTATTCTATGTCTTTTTGTTCAGTTCATCTGGAAAATACTGCGCTGATTGTCAACGCTATCGACCAGCAATGGAACATCGGTCCTGGAACGCGTGAACCGTGGGTGCAGCAAGAACGGCGCAGACAAATCGCACGATCCAATCACTCGAAGCTGCCATGCACTGCAAAGGCTTCGAGTTCCGCCTCCTGTGGTTTGATGGCCCGGAAACTTTCCTTGACGCCGACGTCGCCGAGCGTGCGCTCAACCACCAGCAACGTGTTGGGTTCGTGGTCCTTACACAGGTCGGCCATGAACTCGAGTTCCTCGCGTGCCGTTGGCAAAGCGGTGTCGATGTCCGGCGCACCGTAGGCTGTCACAAAATGCTCGGCCAGCATCCGGCAAAGTGTATCGAACTCGAAACCCTCGATCTGAGACACGGCAACAAATGTCGATCGCCCGAAACTCTCAAGCCCGAGCCAGCCATTGGCAAAAGCCTGCCGCGACTTGCCGGTGATCATGTCTTCGGTCCAGTTGGAGAATGCAAAGCCGCCCGAGATGGCCCATTCGTCCGGCTCAGCGGGCAAATCAAAGACGTTGGTATCACTCTCGTCGAAGCGGATGGTGCGAGCGAGTTTCATGCCGGTTGCCATGCCTCCATTCCAGCCATACGCGGCACGGGCCATCCGACCTGGCGAACCAGCATGTCACTCAAAGGAACGATGCGTGTCTCCGCATCGGTCTTGAGGATCATTCCGCCGCGTTCATCGAGCCCCATGAACTGGCCCGAATTTTCCGGCTCCCGCAAAACGTGACTCACCGTCTCGCCACGCCCTTCGAGGCGGCCGACCCAGGCATCATGCAACGGCCTGATACCGTCATCGCTCCAACGGTTGATCCATGTCAGAGTGTGCCGCGACCAACTTTCGATCAGCCGCGTCCGATCGAGATCAAGGCAGCCCTCCTCAACCAGCGTAGTGAGATCGGGCCGATCGCCCGGTTCGTTGCCGGCACCCGGCGGGGTACCGTCGATCTGCACTGAGACACCAATGACCAGCCAATCCGGAACCGCATCGGGATCTTGCGTTGATGCGTCCGCCCGGAACCGACCGGCATAGGCGCGGTTGACCCGCAGAATATCCGGCCAATCCCACGTGACCGCCGTCTCCGGCGGACCTAGCGCGCCGATGGCATCACCGAGCCCGTTGGCAACGGCCATCACCATGGCCATGACATCTCGCAAGGGGGCTTCTGGCGTCAGCACAAGCGCTGCGTCCATCATGTCCGTCGAGCGTGACCAGTAAACCGTTCCCGCATCAATCCCGGCAACAGAGGCAGCACAGGCCTTGGCGAAAGGATCTGCGCCCGGAGGCACAGGCTCGCCTTTGAGAAGCGGCGGGAATGTCGGCTGGGAATCCATCAGATCATCGGACGCGGCTGAAACTCACGCCAGATTGTCGGCGACAAGACCGCGGGCAATCTCGCGAAAGCGCTTGGCTTGAGGGCTGTCGGGCTTGGCCGCGACGACCGGGACGCCGCCGTCGCCAGAAAGCCGGATGTCGATGTCGATTGGGACCGCGCCCAGTAACGGAATCCCATGCCGTTCGGCTTCGTCCTTGGCGCCACCGGTTCCGAAGATATGGTCTTCATAGCCGCATTTCGGGCAGCAATAGCTCGACATGTTTTCAATCATGCCAACGACAGGTGTGCTGGTCTTGTCGAACATGTCGAGCGCCTTGCGGGCATCAAGAAGGGCAACATCCTGCGGCGTCGACACGACAATTGCGCCATCCACCTTCGCCTTCTGGCTCAGCGTCAGCTGAACATCGCCGGTTCCTGGCGGAAGATCCACCAACAGCACATCCAGCCGGCCCCAGGCCACTTGCCGCAGCATCTGCTGCAATGCGCCCATCAGCATCGGCCCCCGCCAGATGGTGGCCTTATCCTCAGGTGCCAGGAGGCCAATCGACATCAGCGTTACACCGTGATTGCGCAACGGCAGGATTCTCTGGCCGTCGGGCGACGCCGGCCGCCCTGAAACGCCCAGCATCCTGGGCTGGCTCGGCCCGTAGACGTCAGCGTCGAGCAACCCCACGCGGCGTCCTTCGGCAGCCAGGGCAACCGCCAGATTGGCCGAAACCGTGGACTTGCCAACACCACCCTTACCCGAACCGATCGCAAGGATCCGGTCGACGCCTTCAATTGGACCGGTCTGTGCCGGGGCCTGCTTCAGGGGCACCATCTCTGACGGCGCGGCAGATGGCAGCGTCGGTTCCGGTTCGGACTCGACACGCACCCTGACCTTGGGCTGTGGAGGAATGATCGTGTGCGCTTTTTTGCCAGAACTCGGCTCGGCACCCTCCATGCCTGGCATTTGCCGGTTGGCGAGCGGCGACATGTCGACCTCACCAGTCTGCGGCATTGCTCCGGTCGAAGAATGGGCCGTCAGAACAGCCATCGCCTTGGTGACGCCCGGCAACGCACGGACTGCTTTTTCGGCAGCCATGGCGACGGGCCGCAGTGCCTCTCCGCGCTGCTGTTCGACCTCGAGAATCAGCTGTACTTCGCCATTGTTGATGACAATGGCAGCGACCATTCCGGCTTCAACGATGGAAACACCACGCGAGGGGTCGACAATGCCTTCGAGCACGTCTCGGACCGCCGCCTCCGTCAGCGCACTCTCACTCGGTGCATCGATCTCGGCAATACTCATAAGTTCAGTCTTCTCCGACGCTGATTTTACCTTCGACGGTGTGATCGAGACCAACGCCATCGACCGTCAGAACCATCTTTGCGCTCAGCGGCCCGGATGGCAGCGTGCCGTTGTCGGCCGCAGCTCGAACCGCCTTTTCAATTTCCTGTTGCGATGTCACCCCTACCTGCTTGAGGAACTTCCGCATCGACATATTGAAACTGTCTTCATTCATCGGTCTTCTCCCAGATCGATCAGCGTCTGAACGACCCCAACGGCCGCGCCTAGCTGTCTTCCTCGACCTTGCCACTCAAATAGTCGTCTGTCGTCCGCACTTTGCGTGGTGTGCCCATCTGGAACGGGGCACTTCCGCCGTGGAATTGGGTTTTCACCCGGCAGTCGTCACACATCATGATCAGCCGCGAATTGTGCGAGTCGGTGAACATCCAGTGCTGGCCTTCAAGCTTCTCCATGACCCGCTCAACGGTGCTCTTGACGCCGAATTCCGCACCACATTCGATGCACGCGAACGGCTCCTCACCATGGACCACGCGGTGTGACAGTGCGTCCTTGTCGAAGTTGTATCGGGGCTGCAGCGTGATCGCGTCTTCCGGACAGGTATTGGCGCAGATGCCGCACTGCACGCAGGCGTCTTCCTGGAAGCGAAGTTCGGGCTTGTCCGGATTGTCGCCGAGAGCGCCTGTCGGACATAGGCTGACGCAGGCCAGACACAGTGTGCAGGCATCCTTGTTCACCTCGACCGCGCCATAGGGCACGCCACCGGGGATCTCGATGCCGTCAAGTGCAACGGGGTTCTCCGGGACGGAATCTCCGGCCAACGCCACCATCGCCGAGCGGACGATTGTACGGGCATCTCCCAAGGGCAGGATGGGTTCGACGCCGGACGCCTCAGCGGTGTCTTCATAGAGCACATCAGACAACCCGTCGGGATCCATGGGATCGATCATGCGGATGCGCGGCCCATCATCGGACCGGCAGGCCAGAGCCATTGCGCTTGCCAGTTCTATCTGCGCACGAGTTTCCGCAACTTGCGTCTTCGGACCGGCCAGCAAGGTGACACGGGCAAACCCTGTCGCCAGTGCAGCCAGCATGGCCTGATGGGAAAAACCGGCGATCTCATGAACGTCCAGCGGCAGCACATGGGCTGGCAAACCACGCCCAAATCGCGCGGAAAGCGCGATCATCTCGGCTCCATGGCTGTCGTCATGCACCAGCAGTTCCGGGGCCTCGCCGCCCGCATTGCGATAGCTTTCCGCAAGCACCTGCACCCGCCGCATCAGCGTTGTGAAAGGCGGGTCGTCATAGGTCGCAGCACCGGTCGGACAGACGCTGGCACACGCACCACAGCCAGCACAGACATAGGGGTCGATGGCCACATGATCGCCATTTGGCGTGATGGCACCTGTCGGGCATACCTCGAGGCACCGCGTGCAACCGGGCTGGCTGGCCCGGCTGTGCGCACACAGGCTTTGCTCGAAGCGGACATAGATCGGCTTGTCGAAGGTGCCAACCAATTGGCTTGCATCGAACAGCAAACGCTCGATCGCGATGGAATCCCCAGGATCGGCACGAAGATATCCGTCGCGTTTCTCGTGCGCCGGGAACAGAGCCGTACCGCTGGACAGGTCCACGATCAGATCGCATTCGGACATCGCACCATCGCGCGTGCCACCAAATCTCAAACCACCACGGCCACCGGGTTCCAGATCGGCAAAACCATCCACCCGGATTTCAAACTGGCTCAGATAACCGGTTGCCGAGACAATCCGGCCACTGTGGATGGGAAAGTCATTGCTGCGCCTGGGCATGGCGTCATCGGCATCGGTCAGAATGCAAGTCACCGACAGAACTTCTGACAGTCTTGCGGCGGCATCGAGCGCGATCTGCCCCTTGCCATAGACGAGGCAGACGCCTTCCGAGGTAATCGGCATGGCCGGCGCGGCAGCCCGCTCGACTGCGGCTTCTGCCAGCAGAGCAAGCATCTTGGGTGTCGCCTGTTCGCCCTCTTCCGACCATCCGGCACGATCACGGATATCGATGCATGCAAGGCGGTCGACAGCCTGTTCTTCGTCTGCCAGTTCCTGGAAGAATGCAGCTTCCTGGCCGCATGCCACCGTAACTGGCCGTCCTGTCTTAAGCGCATTGATGGCGGCTTCAGCCTGGCTACGGCACAGATTGGTGTAGCTGTGGCAGTCAAAGCCAGCCGCGCCCCGGGCGAGCGCGTCCTCATCCAGAGTCATGCTGGCTTCGCAATCGCACAGCAGCAGATGGCCCCTGGTCTGGGCAGACTTGTACTGTCCCAAAACCCCTCCCGGAACTCGACCGCAGAACGGGCTGCGGCATGAGTCTTTTCTATTTTTGCCATTGGCGATGCGGAGATCGCGTAGACATTTGAATTCGAATTCTTCTAATTTGAATGTAGCGCCACCGCCAGCGATGTCGCAACAGTGCGGCGAAGGAACAGATGGCAGCCGACTACATGGGTTTTCGGCACAAATGCCACGATCACGGTGGTGCGTTTGACTGGCTCACCCATTTGGATCGAGCCGGGACGGGCGAGGAGGAACCGTCCAAGCATATGATGAAAACAAACAACAACACGAAACCACAGGATGGCACTGTCCCGGACCAGGATGGCAGTGGCCCGGACGCCGACACAGGCGAAAGTCTGGTCAAATCGATTTCGATGCCGGTTGGCGTGGTCGTGACCCGAACGCCCGGCGTCACACGTTGGGCAACTTACAACTGGCGCGCCACAGCTGTTCTGCCTGGCGCGGCCCCCGCCGACTGGCGGGTGATGCGTAAGGAAGGCGACGTGGTCGAGTTTCATGCCGCCACGGTTCCTCTCGAGCTCTACCGGACCGATACCGAAGCCTATCTCGCCACCCTGGCCTGCAACCCGCCCATGGTCTGGGTGATACTGAGGCCGTCCGAAGATCCCGATGATCTTGAGGATGTCGCCGTGCATTCGATCACCGCCTCTCCCTTCGATGCCCAGGACTATCTCGATTCGGGCGAGGAGATCGTTGAGGGCGTGCCCATGCCGGAGGGTCTGGTCGCTTGGGTTCAGAATTTCTGCGACGCCCATCATGTCGAGGAAGAATTCATCAAGCGCCGCCGCGACAGGATCCGCACAGACCGGGTCGAGGACGGCAAGGGCGATCCACGGATCCGCCAGATCGCGGACGTATATCGCGCACCCGGCGCTCTCAAGCCAACGCGAAGTCATTGATTTTGAGAAATAAATGACTGATAGCTCTGCAGAAAACGAAAGTCTCTTCGCCCGGTGGTCAAAACGCCGCAAGGCTGTGGCCGAGCACGAAGCTGCAGAACGAGAGGAGGCATCCGCTGCCGATGTGGCAGTCCTTAGGCAAGCTGGCACTGAGGGTGAGCCCCCAGCAGAAGCGGAAGAAACCGACGAACAGGCGCTTGAGCGCCTGGGCCTGCCCGACCCTGACACGCTCGAGGAAGGCGACGATTTCTCAGCCTTCATGGGATCGGCGATCCCGACACGGTTACGTAATCGCGCCTTGCGCCGACTGTGGCTGACCAACCCGGTGCTCGCCAATCTCGACGAACTCGTCGACTATGGTGAGGACTTCACGGACGCTGCGACCGTGATCGAGAACCTGCAAACAGCCTATCAAGTTGGTCGTGGATTTCTCACTGAAGAAGAACAAGCCGGCGACGGCGATTCGGCTGAGGAAGACGACACAGCGGCGTCTGCCGACCTTGAGGCAACGACCGAGCCGCAATCGGAAGATGCCCCAACCGAAGATACTGGACTGAGCAGCGAACCGCCGACGGACATTGCGGCCGAAAAAGAAACTGACCAGCCCCAACCTGTCGAAGCCGTTGAAAGTGCAGCTGACGCTATTCCCCCTCCAATGAAGTCGGGTGATATCGCCGAAACCGGCGACAACGCGACTGAATACGACGCCAAACCGAAATCGAGAATGCGTTTTCGGTTCGATAGCGCGTGAAATCTCCCGGATTTTCGGGCCCTCCAAACACCACCACACACTCACCGCCGTCTAGACGATGGTCGTATAGGCAGAACCCCTAATGTTATCTGTGCTGGCTACAGTTGAGAGTAATTCCAAGAATAATTAAAAACAGACTCAAAAAAGACGTGATCGACGGGAGGGGAACGACAGGCAGCATGCAGACAGCCACCGATCCGGCAATGAACGAATCCACCACGCTGCCACAGCTTCCCGAAGAGGAACGTCTTCGGGCAGATTTGTATGATTTTCTGTCAGGCCTTCTTGCAGGAGCGCCCGACGACGAGAAGCTGGAAGCGATTGCCCGGCTCGAGCCGGGCGCGGGTGCTGTCGGACAAACAATCCACACGTTGGCGCGCATGGCATCGACGTTCAGCGCCCATCAAATCGACCGCGAGTATCATGACCTGTTCATCGGGCTGAGCCGCGGCGAGCTTCTTCCTTTTGGCAGCTACTATTTGACCGGCTTC
>JBCDCP010000038.1:0-23308 GCA_039181495.1 Pseudomonadota bacterium
ATGAGCCGTATCGGCATCGGCGCCTCAGGCGGGGCATGGCCGGTTGATCCGCAGGTTGCTCTGCCGTCCTACTTCATGCCGCAGGGCGTCTCCGCCGATCTGATCGCCACAAAGTACGGCTTCAGCCGCGACGATTGCGACGCCTATGCGGTGGAGAGTCAGAAGCGGGCCGACGCAGCGTGGAGTGACGGCCGGTTCGCTAACTCGGTCATCGCGGTCGAGGACATGAACGGCCTGACCATTCTCGACCGTGACGAACATATGCGCCCGGAAACCACAATGCAGTCGCTCGGCCAGCTAGATCCGTCATTCGTACAGATGGGCGAGTTCGGCGGATTTGATGCCGTCGCCGTTCAGGCGCACCCAGAAGTCGAGGCCGTCAACCACGTTCATCATGCTGGCAACTCATCGGGCATCGTCGATGGTTCGGCAGCCATACTGATTGGCTCGAAGGGGGCGGCCCGCAAAAACGGCCTGACGCCGCGCGCCAAGATCCGGGCCTACGCAAACATCGGCTCTGATCCGGCTTTGATGCTGACCGGTCCCGTCGATGTGACCGAGAAGGTTCTCAAGAAGGCCAAGATGACGCTCGACGACATTGATCTCATCGAGGTCAATGAAGCTTTTGCATCGGTTGTGCTGCGCTTCCAGCAACACTTCAACGTCGACCATGCCAAACTGAACGTCAATGGCGGCGCCATCGCCATGGGCCATCCGCTTGGCGCTACGGGTGCCATGATCCTCGGCACAGTGCTCGACGAACTCGAGCGGCGCAACCTTAACACAGCATTGGTCACCCTGTGCATCGGTGCCGGTATGGGTACGGCCACGATCATTGAGCGGGTGTGAGCGCCGGGTTCGCCGGCTAAACGACAGACAAGCGAATACCGGGAGAGCGCTTCATGAGCAGCCAACCTAAACTCGACAACTTCGCAATTGATGTGGATGGCGACGGCGTCGCAACAGTGACCTGGGACATGGCCGGTCGGTCGATGAACGTCATCAAACTCGCCGTGATGGACGAGTTCGAGGCCCTGATCGACTGGACCAGCGCCGAGGACGGTCCGCGCGGGATCGTCATAACATCGGGCAAGGAGACGTTCTGCGCTGGCGCCGATCTGACCATGCTGGAAAGTCTGCTCAAGGACTTTCATGCGGCAAACACGAAAGATGAGAAGGCCGCCAACGCAGAGTTGTTCGTCCAGTCGCGCCGCCTCAGTCAGATCTACCGCCGCCTCGAGACCTGTGGCACGCCGGTCGTTGCGGCGATCAACGGCACCGCACTCGGCGGCGGTCTTGAGCTGATCCTCGCCTGTCACCACCGCATTGCCTCCGATAATCCGGCGACCAAGCTCGGTCTACCCGAGGTCAAGGTCGGGCTGCTGCCCGGTGCTGGTGGGACCCAACGTGTAGCAAGGTTGACCGCGCCCGAAAGCGCGCTTCAGGCGCTGCTGCAGGGTCGCGAATTCCGCGTCGCACAAGCCAAGGGCATGGGCCTGATCCACAATGTCGTCCCGAGCGAACAGCTTATCGCTGCAGCCAAGACCTGGATTGTCGAAGGCGGCAAGCCGGTAGCGCCATGGGATGTCGATGGATTCAAGAACCCCGCCCGCGTCTACAGCCCTGCCGGCATGATGACCTTCCCGCCGGCGAACGCGATCTATCGTCGCGAGACCTATGACAATTACCCCGGTGCGCGTGGTATCCTGTCCTGCGTTTATGAGGGGTCACTGGTACCGTTCGATACGGCGCTGACGATCGAGTCCCGCTATTTCGCAAACGTGCTGAAGACACCGCAGGCGGCCAACATGATCCGCTCGCTGTTTGTCTCCATGCAGGAGCTCAACAAGGGTGCACGACGGCCTAAGGCAGTGCCGCCAAGCAAGATCGCCAAGGTCGGTGTCCTCGGTGCCGGGTTCATGGGCGCCGGTATAGCCTATGTCACCGCGCGGGCGGGCATCCATGTTGTGCTGCTCGATCGCGATCAGGAAAGTGCGGACAAGGGCAAGGCCTACGCCGAGAAGCTGCTGACCGGAGAGGTTCAGAAGGGCCGGCTTGATGCGTCAGCGAAGGATGCGCAGCTGGCGCGGATTCATCCCGGCTCAGACTACGCCACACTGGCGGATTGCGATCTCGTGATCGAGGCGGTCTTCGAGGATCGTGGCGTCAAGGCTGACGTTACCCAGAAAGCCGAAGCGGTGCTCGGCGAGAGCGCGGTCTTTGCATCGAACACCTCGACATTGCCGATTACCTCACTGGCCGACGCCTCGGCCCGGCCTGAGCGCTTCATCGGCATTCACTTCTTTTCGCCGGTCGAGAAGATGATGCTGGTCGAGATTGTCTTGGGTGAGAAGACTGGCGATGAGGCACTGGCGCTGGCGCTCGACTATGTCCGTGCCATTCGCAAGACCCCCATCGTGGTCAATGACAGCCGCGGCTTCTTCGCCAACCGCTGCGTCACCAACTACATCCTTGAGTCCCATATCATGCTGATGGAGGGCGTTCCGCCGGCGATGGTCGAGAACGGGGCACGAATGGCCGGCATGCCGGTCGGTCCGCTGTCACTGAATGACGAGGTGGCGCTCGATCTGGGTTGGAAGATTCTGCAGGCGGCCAAGAAGGATCTCGGTGAAGAGGCCGTAGACCCCCGGCAGGAGCAGCTGCTTGAAGAATTGGTTGTCAATCGTGGCCGGTTGGGGCGCAAGAACCTCAAGGGCTTCTATGACTATCCCGAGAAGGGGCAGATGGGTGCCAAGAAACGGCTCTGGCCAGGGCTGGCTGACATTCTGCCTGCGCAAAAAGATGCCGCCGATATCGACATCGAGGAGATCAAGCAGCGATTGTTGGTCACCCAGGCTCTGGAGGCCGCGCGCTGTATCGCCGAGAATGTCGTGGTCGACGTTCGCGAAGCAGATGTCGGTTCGATTATCGGCTTCGGCTTTGCGCCATGGTCAGGCGGCACGCTGAGCTATATCGACACGATGGGCACGGCCGCATTCGTCAAGCTGGCCGATCGGCTCGCCAAGACGCATGGCGCGCGTTTCAAGGCGCCAAAGCTGCTGCGCGACATGGCCAAGAACGACGAGACCTTCTATGGCCGTTTCCCGCCACCATCAGCCGACAAGGCGGCCGCCTAGACCGCTGTCCTTACATCTTGATTGAGCGGAACGCCTGGCATGCCGCCGGACAAGCGCCTATATCCTGAAGTGGTTCCGGCGTTCAGGCGAGCGGAACAAACGTGAATTGCCCAGAAGGGGCCTGTTTTGAAGCTCTTTTTCTTCGTTCGATCAGTCGCGGCTGCCGCCTTGCTTGCCGCATCGGCGGCTCTTGTCCTTCCTGCCGCAGCAGAGATGGCGCCATCCTCTGAGAACGGCCGCTACATCTTGCAGAAGACGGAAGACGGCTGGTTCAGGGTCGATACCCAGACCGGCCAGGCATCGCTCTGCGCCGAACGCTCCAACGGCTTCTCATGCGAACTGGTTCCCGACGACAGGAACGCGATGCTCGATGAGATCGAGCGTCTGAACGATCGGCTCGTTATTCTCGAGCGCCAGATCGAACTTGCCGGTGAGATACCCTCCGGCTCGGGCGACGATGTTGCTCAGGCGCCCAGCGGCGAAGGTGAAACTGCAGAGCCCAATTCCGATCTCCCGTCCTTCATGCCCAGCGAAGAGCAGATGGACGAAATCATGCGCGGTTTCGAAGGCATGGTCCGGCGTTTTCTCGCAATGGTCCAGTCACTCCGCGAGGAGTATGGCGAAGGCATCTGATGTCTTCATCTGGGGCGCAAAACGGCGACAGCCATCAGCCCCAAAAATCCGCCTTCTATTTGTTTTAAATACATAATTTTTGGCGATCTGCAGCACTAACGTGTTGCATTATCGTCATATGATCACCTGTTCATCTATTTTATTGATCAATCTCAAGAAGCGGTTGGAACATTCGTTCTAGCCAATTCTTCTATCGAGGCCGTCTGTTGGGGGCGTTCGGCAGCGAGTTCCGAAATCTACATTCTTGGGGATTGGGCAATGTCAAACATCCTGAAATATTCCGCTGCTGTTGCCGTGGCTGGGTCCATGGCACTGACAACGACGGCGGCCCTCGCCGGCGACTATATGGGCAACTTCATGATCCGCGCCGGTGTGAGCGTGATTGATCCAGATTCGAGCGCTGATGTGTTTGCACCTGGCGGCGCACTCATTCCTGGCGCTAATGCGGAGGTGAGTACGGAGGTCGTGCCGACCGCCACCATCTCCTATTTCTTTACCGAGAACATCGCGGCTGAGCTGTTGTGCTGTTTTGCCCAGCATGGTGTCGAGGGCCGAGGTGCGCTGGCAGGTGTCAATCTTGGCGATACGTGGATTTTCCCTCCGGCAGTCACCTTGCAATACCACTTCACCAACTTCGAGGGCTTCAAGCCCTATGTTGGCGTCGGAGCTCAGTACATTTCGTTCTTTGATGAAGGTAATGCCCCGGGCCTTGGTGGAGTTTCGCTGAATATCGATGACTCAATCGGCGTGACTTTGCAGGCCGGCGTTGATGTCGAGCTGCAAGACGGCTGGTACCTGAACGCTGATGTCCGGAAGACATTCTTCGAGATGGACGCCACATGGGGCAATGGCGTGACGGCTGACGTCACGCTGGATCCTTGGATCTTCACCCTCGGCGTTGGCTACCGGTTCAATCTTTTCAACTGATCCGGTAGATCAGAATAGCTGCTTGAAAGGCCTGGGCGTTTCGCCCGGGCCTTTTCGTTTTTCAGCACAAGTCCGCATCCAAGACCGCATTCAGAAACGCATTGATCCGCGCAAGGCTCGCCTCAGCCATACGGCCAGCGAAGGCCATGAAGACGTGCGCACCGCCGGGGTAGACGGCCAATTCGGTCGCATTGCCCGCGGCCATCCAGCGCGGCGCCATCATCAGCGTGTCGTCCAGAAGCGGATCGCGTGTCCCCACGGTGAACAGGGCCGGGCAGAGATCTGATAGATTGCCCAGCAACGGTGAAAGGTCAGGATCACCGACGTCGGCTTTGCCATCGCCGGTATAGCAGGTGATGAACTTCCTGATGTCGCGGGTGTTGAGGATCAGCTTCTCATCGCCCCAGTGCCGCGCACTTGGTGTCATGCGCAGGTCATAAGCACCGGCAATCAGATTGGCGGCTGAGAATGGTTTCAGTTGGTGGCGGTCGCGCAGGCGCATCATCGTCACAACGGACAAATGGGCGCCGGCAGATTCCCCGCCGATCGCCAAAACGCCGCCGCCAAGTTCGCTATCGCCGTTTTCGATGAGCCATAGGGCGGCAGCCTCACAATCATCGTTGGCGGCGGGATAGGGGTGCTCCGGCGCCAGCCGGTATTCCACGCTTGCCGCCGTCAGCCCAGTCGCCTCGGCGATAGCTTCCAGCCGCGGATCCTGTTCATCGGACGCACCGAGCGTCCATCCACCGCCATGAACATGGAGATAGATCCCTCGTGATGGCCGATTGATCGGCTTGATAATCCGGAGTGGAAGCGGTCCGGCCGGACCATCGATCTCGATGATACGGGCATGATGCGCCTTCGGTGCCAGCGGAAACGGACCAAGCCCCAGCCGCCGGCGTTCGCGGATCATGCTTGGCTCGAATGCCCATTGGTCGGGCAGATCGGCAAGGGCCTTGACGATACCGGCATTGATGGCGCGCGTTTCCTGACTGATGGTCGATTCCGTGAAGACAGAATGATCGATCTGCAGTGTCTCGCTGACTGGCCTCTCGCCCATCGGGTCGCCTTTCATGGTTCGGGACAAATCCATCCCGGTCGCGCACGCGTCTTAAAACTGTCGGCTTTGGTGAACGCAAGTGGAGACCACCTTGATGATCGTCATACGGATCGTTTATCTGCTCGCCGGTATTGGTTTTGCGGCCATCATCATTTGGGCGTTTGGTGTCGGGGATTTTGGCGCCAGCTTCACGGCCATCCTTGCCGATCCATGGGGTGTTGTCGCATTGGCCGACCTCTATCTCGGCTTTCTCCTGTTTGCCTTCATCATTGCGGGCTTTGAGGCCTCAGCACTGCGCGCAACAGTCTGGATCGTGGCGCTCGTTGTTCTCGGCAACACCATTTCGGCAATCTGGCTGGCATTAAATGCGCCGCAGCTCTGGCGCCGAATCCGGCCAGCGACATGACGAGGTAGAGTTTGGCAACAAGGTGCCGATCAGTCGAACAGGGAGCCGGTATCGGGCAGCACAAGTTTCAGTGTCACTGTCACCAGCCATAACACTGCAGCGATCGCCGCCATGTAATGTGCGAACCACAAATAGGTGTCGCGCATCACATTGCTGTAGGCCCATTGGGCGTATCGGTCGTCCGGCCGGTCTTCCTCGTCCAGCAACAGCCACACCTCGGATCGCCTGAATGGCGTGTTGGGTGCCTGTTGCGCTCGGACAATCAGGAATACTGCCAGGAATGTCGTGAAGAGGGCTCCGGTCTTGGTGGCCATCACCGGATCGAACGACAGCCCGGCCATGGTCACAAGAATCGCGAGCCCGACGAAACCGCATGCTCGGCCAACGCTCGTATAGGCGGCGTTGCGCAGTGGATCCATGCAACCGTCCCCAGATCTTTGACTTGTTATAATGTCAGTCGATCTGGGCGATAATGCAACGGCAGCAAAGGTGCTTTGAGATCACGAAAGCGCGGGCGGTATCAGGATCGAGATCCCCAGCAACAGAATGGCTGTTACCGCAAGCGATTGCGCAAACCAGATATCAGCATCCGGCTCATGCCGGGCTTGTACCGAGACATCGTCCACGACGGGCCAAAGTGGAAATCCTGCCAGCACGCCACGGTGGAAGGCTCGTGCAACAAAGCTCATGGCAAGGATAACGCTGCCGACACCGCCGATCTTGGCGGCAAACCCGGGATCTGCCGCATATCCCAGCATGACCCACGTCAGGACTGCGCAGGCAATCGCGAAGTAGCGGCTCGATACCATGACCTCGGGATCAGTCGAATTGGGCATTGGTTCACTCGTCTTTCGTCAGGATGATCAGCCACAAGAGCCGATTTGACGCCAGATTGTCGGAGGGACCTTAAGAAAGGGCTTGGAAACGCGGTAAACACATGCCTGCCGCGTTACACAGGATTTACAGTATCTTACCCTGAGACGCGCGTTCAGAAGCCAATCCGCAGCAGCGCTGTAACCGCTGGCATGGATAAAACCGCCGCGCTGGCAACCCAGATGAACAGTGAGGTTTGGGTCGACTCCGACTTGCCGGTGATGCGCTCATACAGGGCAGCCGGAACACCGGCGACCGCAATCACGATGGTCGAGGTGAGAAGCGAAGCGATGAAATTGGCAACCAGCGGTGAGTTGATCGCAAAGGCCGGCAGGAAATTGATCAGCCACAATCGCACAAGGATAAGAAGCGGCGAAAAGATGCCCGAAATCGTGCCCAACGCCACGACTCCGATGATGTAGGGCTGAGCATTGAAACTGCCGCCAGAAGCGTTGCCGTCTGCGCTCATAACACCGCCCTCATTGGCCTGGAACGCTCGGGATCAGACCGTTTGCGGCCATCACGATGGTGAAGATCACGCGTGCGACGAACAGCCAGACGAACGTCAGCAACAAGAGCAGCATGTAGTGGACGATGCGCGGCGTAATCGCGGCAACGGTCAGCACGGCCGGATTGGTCACCGTGACAAAGGCCTTCCAGATAACGTTCTCAGCCTGCGCATTGAAGAAAAACGAAAGGACGAAGCGGCCGAGCACCATGTACATGAGAATGGCCAGCACATAGTTCGGAATGTGAAAATACCAGTATTCCAGGAACGGATTGCCGGTCACGTCATGCGCCCCCACAAATGAGAGAATGGCATAGTGCTAGCAGCTATTTGCTGCCCGCGCAGCGCTTGAACCATAGCCTCACTGGCAGCGCAAGCATGGTACGGTTGGTGAAATGAAGAGGGGCGGAGCTTGTGGCTCCGCCCCCTGTTTTCCTTGCTGATTGCGAGGATCAGGTCTTTTCGGCTTGAACCACGCCGCCGCGCGGACGACGCACTTCATCGACCATGTCCTGCATCTCTTTTGAAGGTGCAGGCGTGATCAGTGAGACCACGATCATCACCACAAAGCCGATCGGCAGACCGAACACTGCGGCTGAGATATTAGCAACCGACATGATTTCCGGATTGCCAAGACCCAGCGGCGGTGCCGCGGTCCAGATCAGATAAGCCAGTGTGGCGCCAAAGCCCGCCATGATGCCGGCGATGGCACCAGGCGTGTTGCAGCGCTTCCACCAGATGCCAAGCATCAGAGCAGGGAAGTTACCCGCTGCTGCCAACGAGAACGCCCATGCCACCAGTTTAAGGATGTCTGGCGGCGCAATCGTTGCCGTCAGAGCACCGGCGATGGCCACACCGAAGAGAATGATGCGGGCCACAACCAGGCGGCGCTTGGTGGGCGCGTTCGGGTCGAGCATCTTGTAGTAGATGTCGTGGCTCAGAGCATTCGCCATGGCCAAAAGCAGGCCGTCGGCAGTCGACAGCGCGGCGGCAAGACCGCCGGCACCGACAAGGCCGGTAATGACGAACGGTAGACCGGCGATTTCCGGCGTCGCGATCACGACCACATCTCGAGTAATCGAGAATTGGTCGCGGAGCACGATGTCGGTTCCGCCCTCCACAGCCGTCGAACAGGCTGTCTGGATAGCTTCGAGCGAGGCTGCGGCAACACCGCAGATATTCACCCGGGCGTTTTCACCCCAGACATAGACCCAATCTGGCAGGCTCGTCAGCGGCTGCCCAATGACGTTTTCGTAGATCTCCCACTTCACGAACGCGGCGTAGGCCGGAGCCGTGAAGTACAACAGGAAGATGAACAGCAGCGACCAGCCGACCGACTGACGTGCTTCACGCACCGATGGTGTCGTGAAGTAGCGCATCAGCACGTGCGGCAGAGAAGCCGTGCCCACCATCAGGCAGAAGATCAACGCGAAGAAGTCAAACTGAGCATAGGTCGAATAGGGTGTCAGATGTGGCTTAGCCCCTTCGAGTGCCGGTTTGGTCTGTTCGAGTTGTGTAATGGCCTGCAGGGCTTCGCCATACATCACCTGCGGGATCGGCACGCCGGTCCGCTGGGCCGACATGATGATCACCGGAATCAGGTAAGCGATGATCAGCACGATGTACTGGGCCACCTGGGTCCAGGTCACAGCGCGCATGCCGCCGAGCATCGAGCACAGCAGAATACCTGCGATTCCGACGAAAACGCCGACATCATAGGGAATGCCCAAGAAGCGTTCGGCGATCAGGCCGGTACCCCGGATTTGCGCCACCACATAAACAAAAGACGCAGCCATCAGAACGACGATGCCGAGCAGGCGAGCAAAGTTGCCGCCATACCGCGCCGCAAGGAAATCAGGCACTGTGTAGGCACCAAACTTGCGGAGGTAAGGGGCAATCAGCACGGCCACGAGTATGTAGCCGCCTGTCCAGCCAAGCACGAAGGCCAGTCCGTCATAGCCCAACGCATACAGCGTACCGGCCATGGCGAGGAACGATGCGCCGGACATCCAGTCCGCCGCCGTGGCCATACCATTGTAGAATGCCGGAACCGATCGGCCAGCAACGTAGTACTCGCTGACCTGCATGGTACGTGTGAGAATGCCGATGCCGGCATAGATCGCCAGCGTCAGCGCCACGAACAAAAACCCGATGATCCGTTCCGGAACACCAACCTGTTCGAGGATTCCCAAGAGAATCACGAAAGCGGCAAAGCCGCCGGTGTAAATGCCGTAGATCTTTCCGAGATTGCTCAGAAAATCACGGCCGCCTCCAGTTTCTGCGGACATCTGAGCGCTCCCTTAGTCTTCAGCAACGCCGAATTCCCGGTCGATCGCGTCCGGCCGCGATGAGAACCAGAAAATCAGCACCACAAATGCGATGAGTGACCCTTGGGCGCCCATCCAGAAGCCCAGTGGGAAATTGAAGATCACGATTTGGTTCATCGCATCCACGAATAAGTGGATGATGTAACCAAAGAAGACCCAGACCGCGATGCACACATACATGAGACCTTTGGTCTTCGACCAATAGGCTTCATCATTGCCATTAGACATGGGTTCATTGCCCTCCCTAAGACTTTGCCAATTCAACGCCAACCAAGCCGGATGCATAAGCTTGCAAGGACCGGTTTGGGGGCTCATGGCCTGCACGTGATGTAAAGACGTAGCGTCGGGCCACGAATGACGCGGCCCGGAAATCTGCCCCTCCCATCACACGCCCGGAAAGGACTCGAGCAAAAGAGAGCCCTCCCCAGCGTGGCCGGACATTAACATTGCGGTAAGAACCTACGTATTCGACTTTGTGGGCATTTTACTTAGGTCCAGAATGGCCTCGCTTGGCCAGTTGCCGAATTTCGATATAAGAAGCGTCCTTACGGGGCCTCCTCACACTATTTGACCATCGGCTGGCTCATGAAACGGAAGGACGCCAGGCACATGGCTGGCACTCACATCCTGATTGCTGATGACCATCCGCTGTTTCGCGATGCGCTGGCGCAGGCTCTTCAGGCGGACGGTCATGACGATCATCTCGCCTGCGTCAGCCTGAGCCAATCAGAATCGCTCGACGCTGCGATCGAAGCGCTTAAGCAAGACGACACGATCGATCTGATCCTGCTTGATCTGACGATGCCGGGCATGCGCGGGCTTTCTGGGTTGATGTATCTGCGGGCAGAATTCCCCGGCACGCCGGTGATTGTCGTAACTGGCAGTGAGACACCCGCCATCGCCCGACGCTGCATTGAATTTGGCGCCTCGGGCTTTGTTCCCAAGTCGCTCGATGTTCCTGAGATGCGGCAGGCGATATCGGCTGTGATCTCTGGCGATATCTGGGTGCCATCTGATTTTTCGGGCGATGCCGCACGCGAAGACGAAATGGCCGCTGTTGCCGAGAGGCTGGCATCGCTGACCCCACAGCAGGTCCGCGTTCTGATGATGCTGGGCGAGGGGCTCCTCAACAAACAGATCGCCTATGAGCTTGGCGTGTCAGAGGCCACCGTAAAGGCGCATGTCTCGGCAATTCTTCAGAAGCTTGAAGTCGATAGCCGCACCCAGGCCGTGATTCTCGTCAACCGCATAGATGGTCTGCAACGCGACCATGCGCTGATGGATGTTGACGACAACACCGGCTAGCAGCTCCATTTCCTGCCTGACGCAGTAAATCCGCCCAGGCAAGGCACCATCCTATGTCGTCCAACAACGGCACCGATCAATCCCTCCCGACACACGACAGCCGCGAAAGCTGGATTCGGCTGGCCGTCGCGATGCTGCTTGGCACGATCGGCAGCGTCGGTCTTTGGTGCTATGTTGTTGTGCTTCCTGCAGTACAGGCCGATTTTGGTGTTGATCGCGCCACAGCGTCGATGCCCTACACCTGGACCATGGTCGGCTTTGCTGTTGGCAATGTCATCTTCGGCCGGCTTGCGGACCGTTTTGGCATTGTTCGCCCGATCATTGGCGCTGCTTGCATGCTTTGCGCCGGTTTTGCGATCGCCGGGCTGGCACCCGACATCCGCATTCTCATGGTCTCGCAAGGCGTCCTGATCGGGTTGGGCACGGCTGGCACATTCGGCCCGCTGATCTCTGAATTGTCCTACTGGTTTCTTCGTCGGCGTGCTCTCGCGATCACGGCTGCTGCCAGCGGCAACTACCTTGCCGGTGTGGTCTGGCCCCCGCTGATACAGCTTGGTCTCACCTCCGAAGGTTGGCGCGCAACCTATGTCGGCATTGGCATCATCTGTTTGGCGACCATGGTCCCGCTGGCGCTCCGTTTGCGCGGCAGTCGGCCCGAAACCGAGTCGAGTTCGGTAAGCCCGACCGGCAAGCGCCGCCAGCAGCTAACCGTTGAGATCACGCCACGCGCGCTGACCATCATTCTGAGTATCGCAGGCTTTGCCTGTTGCATGGCGATGGCCATGCCCCAGGTCCATATCGTCGCCTATTGCGTGGATCTTGGTTACGGCGTCGCACGCGGTGCCGAGATGTTATCCTTGATGCTGTTGGGCGGGGTCGTGAGCCGGCTCGCCTCCGGTTTCATCGCCGACTACATCGGCGGTGTGAAAGTCCTGCTGATCGGTTCGGTGCTGCAGTGCCTGGCATTGCTGTTCTACATCCCCTATGACGGCCTTGCCTCGCTCTACATCGTTTCCTTGTTCTTTGGCCTCGCTCAAGGCGGCATCGTTCCGGCCTATGCGATCGTCGTCCGAGAGTTTCTTCCCGCCAAGGAAGCCGGAGAACGGGTCGGATATGTCATCATGTCGACAGTCATGGGCATGGCGGTGGGTGGCTGGATGTCAGGCCTGATCTTCGATCTGACCGGCAGCTACGAGGCGGCTTTCGTCAACGGTGTGCTGTGGAACCTCTTGAACATGGCAATCATCGGCATGCTGTTCTGGCTGTCCAAACCGCCCAAGATACCCGCTGCTGCGACGGCATAGCTTGAAAACGCGCCAGATACTTGGGGCGCGTCTACAATCACTCGGCCGCTTGCGGACGCGACATGCGCGTCAGGAGCGCTCGTAGTGCGGCTGGCTTCACCGGTTTGTGCAACACAGCAACGCCTAGCGATTCGGCCCGTTCGCGCACTTCCGGAGATCGGTCGGCGGTAACCAGAACCACCGGAAGAGATCCGTTCAGAGTCCAGCGCAATGTCCGTGCCGCATCCAGCCCGTTGCCGTCATCGTCGAGATGGTAATCGACGACCAGGATATCCGGGATGATCTCGGGCGACTGGGTAACCCGCTTGGCTTCATTCAGGCTTCGCGCCGTCTTGACCTTGCAACCCCAGCCGCACAACAGCGCCTCCATGCCTTCCAGGATGGCGACCTCGTTGTCGATGCACAGAACATGCAAGCCATCGAGCCGGTGTTGGACGGGACGTTCGACGGCCGGACGGTTTGCGGTTGGCACGGCTGCTGCGACAGCGATTTCAACCTCAAACATCGAGCCTTTTTCCAAAGTCGAACCGAATCGAAGCGGCGCATCCAGCACGCGTGCCACACGTTCGACAATGGACAATCCCAGTCCCAGTCCGCGCGCTCGCCGGGCGCCGTTATCAAGCCGCTGGAATTCCCTGAAGATGATCTTCTGATCACTCTTTGAGATGCCGGCTCCCGTATCATGGACCCGAATGGCGACAGTGTTCCGCTTTCGGCGAACGCCGACCAAGACGCGTCCTTCGTCGGTATATTTGAGTGCATTGGACACCAGATTCTGAAGGATCCGGCGGAGCAGTCGCCTGTCGCTGCGAACGCTCACCGAGGTGTCGACAATGCGGAGGTCTATGTCTTTCTCTTTCGCAATGGGTTGGAACTCGACCGCAAGCCCCTGAAACAGTTCACCGAGCCGGAACACACTCAGTTCGGGCTTCATCGCGCCGGCATCGAGGCGCGAGATATCCAGAAGCGCGCCCAGAATGTCTTCCACCGCTTCAAGGGAGTGATTGAGGTTGTGCGCCAGATTGCGCTGTTCGGGCATCATGTTGCGCTCGCTCAGCGAGGATGCGTAGAGCCGTGCAGCGTTGAGTGGCTGGAGGATGTCGTGGCTGGCGGCGGCGAGAAACTGCGTCTTGCCGATATTGGCCTTCTCGGCTGTCAGTCGAGCGGTTTCCAGTTCCTCGTTGAGGCGGGTCAGTTCTCCGGTGCGCTCCTCGACCCGCCGCTCCAGCGTTTCATTGGCCTGGAACAATTGTTTGGCGGTACGGACACGTTCGGTCACGTCGGACACCGTCAGGACCCGTCCCCCATCGGGCATCGTGTCGCTGCGGAGCTCAAGCACCTGGGAATCGGCAGGTCTGGCAATCTGAAAGCTCTCTCCACGCAAGAGTATCCGCAGCTTGTCATCGACAAGCTCTTCGAGGTCGCGCGGTGCGCGATCACCCTCGTCACTTTTCGACATCGCCTCGCGCAGAATATCACCAAGACTGGTTCCGATCTGACCGTAGAGCGGCGGCAGATCGAGCGTCCCCCTGAACCGGCGATTCCAACAGATCAGCCTCAAGTCACGGTCGAACACGCCGATACCGTCGCGCACGTGGTCGATCGCGGTCTGCAGCAGATCACGATTGTATTGCAGGGCCGCCGATGCCTCGTCGAGGAGCTTCAACGCGCCGCGGCTGCTCGCATTTCGTCGTTCCAACAGCAATGAAAGCACGATGCGCGAAGAGGGCGCCCCGATTGCACTTGCCAGCACACGTTCGGCATAACGGATCAGGTGGACGTCGGCCTCTGCATTGGCGGCAAGCTTGGTGCCGCGTTCGAGCGCATAGGCCTCGAAGTGCCGTTTCGCCCGCTCGCTGCTCAGATAGCGTGCAACAGTGCGTTCGAGGTCGCTGACCGTCACACGGGTCTTGGATAGGCGAATGCCTTGCGGCAGGGGCGTCAGATCAGCGGGAACGAATTCGGTCGCCTGCAGTCGTTCGACCGGCTCGGGCGCTCTTAACAACGACACCACCACATAAGCAGCGGCATTGAGCGTCAGGCTCCAGAACACACCGTGAGTCAGTGGGTTGAAGGTCAGTCCGAACAGCCGCTCAGGCTGCAAAAGGCCGACCCCAAAAGCGCCGTTCTGCATAATCCAGGATGAAACCAGCCCGGCGTCGACCAGATCGGGCAATAGCAGTGTGTAGGCCCAGACCGTGATTCCCAGCGTCATCCCGGCGATCGCACCGCGCGCGGTTCCGCGCCGCCAGATCAGCCCGCCGAAGAAGCTTGGGGCCAGTTGCGCGATTGCCGCGAAGGACAAAAGCCCGATCGAGGCCAATGCCGCGACACTGCCCGCGTAACGGTCATACACGTAGGCCAAGAGCATGATGCCGATGATCGCCACCCGGCGGATCAACAAGAGCTTGGGACCGAGCGCGTCGAACTCCTGCGCCTCGCCGGACCGGCGGACCAGGATCGGAGTCACCAAGTCGTTGCAGATCATCACCGACAGCGAAACACTGGCCACAATGACCATCGCTGTCGCGGCCGAAAGCCCACCGATGAAGGCAATGCCCAGCATGAGATCGGAGCCGGCCGCAATGGGCAGTTCCATGACGTACATATCGGCATTAGCCGTGCCCTCGGGAAACAGGATCATCCCCGCCATAGCAATAGGCACGACGAAGAGGTTGATCGCTACCAGGTAGAGTGGGAACACCCAGGCCGCGCGGCGGTATTCAGCCTCTGTGTTGTTCTCGACGACCGTGACATGGAACTGGCGTGGCAACAGCAGAATGCAGCAGAAGCTGAGCAGGATCATCGTCAGCCACAGCCCGCCATCGAGCCCGCCTGTGAATACTGGCACTATGTCGCCGGCAGCCGCAGCCTGCTGAAACAGATCGCCGAACCCGTCGAACATATAGAAGGTGACGAACAGGCCGACCAACAGGAACGCCACCAGCTTGATCAGTGACTCCGCTGCAATCGCCAGGATCAGGCCATGCTGATGTTCGGTCGCATCCACATGGCGCGTGCCGAAGAGGATCGCGAACAGCGCCAGTGCCAGCGCGACGATCAGCGCGATATCGGCAAGGATTGGCGCCGCAGTCTGGCCGGCACCCTCCGACATGTAACCCACAACCGAGACCAGTGTTTGCGACACCGCCTTCAGCTGCAGAGCGATGTAGGGCACGCCACCGGCGAGCGCGATCAGTGTCACGGTAACGGCCACGGCCTGGCTCTTGCCGTATCGGGAGGCAATGAAATCGGCCACGGACGTAATTTTGTTCGCCTTGGCCAGCCGGATAATCCGCAACACCAGCGGGTAAGCGGCCCCGATCATCAGCGCCGCGCCGATATAGATGGTCAGGAAGTCCAGGCCCTGGCGTGAAGCGAGCCCAACGCTGCCAAAAAAGGTCCAGGACGTGCAGTAGACCGCAAGTGACAGCGCGTAGATGCTCGGCCGCCCGCCGGCCCAGGCTCCGGTCCGTGCTATGCGGTCGCCATAGCTCGCAACCGCGAACAAAAAGGCGATGTACAGAACGGCACTGCCAACAACCAGCCAGCCTTGCACAACTCACTCCCGGCCTGCGTCAGATCAAACTAGCCCAGATTATCGCAGCCATTGCTGCGTCGTTTCCGGTCGACGCCCCACGTTTCGTGCGACAGCTGGAAAGCATAGACCCTTCAGGGTTCTTTTCAGCGTCCGCGGCCACCGCTAAGGTGCAGCCTAAACCGAGCGAACGCATGCCCACCCAGATTTCGGGCATGACACCATCCGGCGGCAGCGCTGTCCACCTTTGCCGGGGCATTCGCTGACCGTATGGGAAATGGATAGGCGTTGCCGGCAGGCATCGGCGATCGACCTTTCGAGAGACAGTTTACGATGGGCTTTTGGGACCTCTTCAAGAAACCACCCAAGGTCAATGATCTCGAGACACTCGAGGACTACATTGAGTCGCGTGCGGCGTTTCTGGCGCAGAAATGCATCTATGAATATGCCCGCGCGCGAACGGGCCTCAACTCCGAGAAGTTGTTCAGCGAACCAGAATTCCAGGAGGCACTGGACCGTTCCCGATGGGAAGCCTTCGTGATGACGCTGGCTGATGTGGTTGAGATGATTGCTGGCGAACTGCGCCCCCATCTCAACTCGGCGCGTGACATCGATGCATTATACAACGGGCTCGAAGCGGCCGCTGTTGCCATCATGCGGAGCTATCCGGTCCCGGCGATGCAGACCAGCGATTATTGGGACCGCAAGGAGAAATGGCTGCTCGAGCGTTTGAAGCCCGTTCGGCTGGCAGGTTCGAAACGGGTCAAGGATATTCCGTTGCAGACCGTCGAGCCTTTCTTCGACATCCTGCCGATCCATAAGAAGCTGACAGGGCACGACTTTGAGATGATCAAGAACCATCGCCGCACTTCATTGTGCCGGACATATGAGGAGTTCATTGGTAGCGCCGACGTACCCGCATTGGCAAAGGTTGTGACAGCCGAACGGGCTCCGGTCACGCCGCCACGCGTGGGAACCAGCTTGAACGTGTGATCCCGGCGTGATCTGGAACAAATCGAAGGGTTTCTGCCAATACTAGGGTCGCGCGGCACAAGGAGCGCCTGAAGGAATCACCCGATGTCCGCCCGCACAGCTCTCAGCGCCATGCCGCTGTCAGCCATCGATGCCGTTGTACTGGACAGCGAAACAACCGGGCTCGATCTGAAGATCGCACGGATGATACAGGTCGGCGCCGTCCTGATCGAGCGTGGGAATGTTTCGGAAGACCGGCGGTTCGAGGCGCTTGTCCACCCAGGTATCCCGATTCCGCCGGCATCGACTGAGGTCCACGGCATCGCCGACGACCATGTCGCCGATGCACCGAACTTTGACGAAACGCGCGGCCACATCCGGCAGTTTACCGGCGACCGGCTCTGGATCGGTCATTCGATCGGTTTTGATCTCGCCATCATGGCGTCCGAACATGAGAAGATTGGCGAGGTGTGGGAACCGCCACGCAGCCTCGACACAAGGCTTCTGGCCGAAGTCGCCGAACCGCGATTGCCAAGCTTCGAACTCGATGCACTGGCGAATTGGCTCGGCATCGAGATTGTCGATCGTCACACGGCCCTGGCCGATGCGGTTGCAACCGCGCAGGTCTTTCTCGGGCTGGTGCCGAAGTTGCGTGCCAAGAACATCCGCACCGTGGCCGAGGCGGAAGCGGCATGCCGCAAGTTATCCGAAGTTCTGGACGGCCAGTACAAGGCCGGCTGGGTCCTGCCGGTGCGATCAGAGGCTTCGATTCTCAGCGAACGCGCCCTGGCCCGTCTCGATGCCTATCCCTATCGCCACCGCTCATCGGATGTGATGTCCTCGCCGCCGAAGTTCGTTGCGCCGGATGCACCGTTGCAGCAGGTGCTCGACATGGTGATCGAGCTGCGTATCAGTTCAGTTTTTGTCGGCACCGGAGAAAGGGTCGTCGCACGGGACTGTGGCATCGTCACCGAACGCGATCTATTGCGCGCGATGGCGAGCGACGGCATGGCCGCGTTGCAGCGGCCGGTGTCTCAGTTCGCCAGCAAGCCCCTGCAAACCGTGCGGGCAGATGCCTTTTTGTATCGCGCACTGGGCCGCATGACCCGCCTGAAAATCCGGCATCTTGGCGTCGAAGATGAGGACGGTCTTGTCGTCGGCGCGATTTCGGCGCGCGATCTGCTCAAGCTTCGCACAACCGAAGCGATCTCTCTGGGCGATGAGATCGACAGCGCAAGAACCGCTGATGATCTCGGTGCGCCATTTGCGAAATTGCCAGGTGTTGCCAATAGTCTGCTCGGCGAGGATGTGCCGGCGCGGGAGGTGGCGGCTGTCATCAGTCGCGAACTGGCCGCCATGACGCGTGCAAGTGCGATGATTGCGGAACGGCAACTTCTGGATGAAGGCTTCGGCGGCCCGCCGGCCGACTATGCCGTTCTCATTCTTGGTTCGGGCGGTCGTGGAGAGAGCCTTCTTGCCGCCGATCAGGACAATGCGATCATCCATGACGATATTGGCGACGACGAGAGGGCGAGCGCTTGGTTTGCGCGACTGGGTGAGATCATCGCCGACACGCTGGATGCGTCCGGGGTGCCGTACTGCAAGGGCGGCATCATGGCCAAGAATGCCGAATGGCGTGGCAGCGTTCACGACTGGAAGCAGCGAATCGATCACTGGATCGTTCAATCGCGTCCGCAGGATCTCCTCAATGTCGACATCTTCTACGATCTGCGCGCGGTATACGGGTCCGGCCGCCTTGCCCGCGAGATCTATTCTTATGCCTATGAGCGGGGCTCCGCCGCCAAGGACTTTCTCAAACTGATGGCAGACAGTACCGCGGGGTTTCAGCCGCCCTTGGGTTTATTCGGCGGGCTCAAGACAGAAGGCGGCAGGCTCGACCTCAAGAAGGGAGGGTTGTTCCCGATCGTCGCCAACGCGCGTGTACTGGCCATCCGGCACAACGTCATGCACCGGGCGACGCCAGACCGTCTCGACGGCGTCAAGGCGCTCGGCATCGGCGCGGATCATGATCTCGCCCGCACAAATGAAACGCACGCAATGCTGATCGAACTGATGCTCAATCAGCAACTCGAGGACATTGAACGCGGCATCGCGCCGTCAAACGGTATTGAGGCCAACCGGATCTCACCGATGCGCCTCGACGCACTTAAGGCAGCGCTGTCGTCACTCAAGACATTGGACAGCACGACCCGCGACCTGCTCTTTGCGGGCTGACCACCAATCAACAACCTGAGCGCGCCAATAGTCCTGGAGGCCGTTATGCCGTTGCCCACCTTCCGTATGATCGAGGCTGCCCCGAACCCCGTGGCCCCGTTTTCGCACGCAGTCGAGATCGACGGGTGGGTGTTTCTCACCGGCCAGATGCCGACATGGCCGGATGACCCACAGCGCCCGCTGCCCGAAGGAATCATCGCGCAGACGCACCGCGTCATGGACAATCTCAGTCTCGTTCTCGACGGAGTCGGGCTGACTCTGGCCAATGCGGTACAGGCGCGCGCCTATCTGACGCATTTTGATCGCGACTATGTGGCCATGAACGAGGCTTATCAGTCCTACTTCGAGGCCGGCAAACTGCCCGCCAGGACCTGCATTGGCGTAACGGCGTTGGCCGTTGGCGCTCTCGTGGAAATCGACATGGTTGCGCGACGCGTTTGATCTGGACGTAAAAGCGCATCGGTTGGCGAGCTCAGTCACCTCGCAACAACAGATTGCATTGCGACCATACTTCCCCAATAGAACATCACAAGCGCCCGTAGTGGGCGCTTTTTGCTGTCATAGGGAAGGACTGTCATATGGGGATTGTTGCGGAATTCAGGGAGTTTGCGGCCAAAGGCAATATGGTCGATCTGGCGGTTGGCGTGGTTATCGGTGCAGCGTTCGGTAAAATCGTCGATTCGCTTGTCAACGATGTCATCATGCCGATCATTGGCTTGATTGTTGGCGGTGTCGATTTCTCCAACATGTTCATTCAGCTTGCCGGAGCGCCTGCGGCGACACTGGACGCAGCACGCGAGGCTGGCGCAACGCTGGCCTACGGCAATTTCGTGACCGTGATCATCAACTTCCTGATCATCGCATGGGTATTGTTTCTTGTGATCAAGGGCATGAACGCGCTGAAGCGCGAGGCTGAGGCGGTTGAAGACGAACCTTCGGCACCGCCGCGCAATGAAGTGCTGCTCGAGGAAATCCGGGATCTGCTGAAGAAGTAGCCCTGTCGGAAAGTCAGCGTAAGGGGCACTGCAACTCTTTGCCGTGCCCCTTGCACATGGGCTGGATGCGCACGACCCCTTGCGTCGTTCTCGTGCTGGATGCCAACTGGCCAAAAGACTCTGGAGACTGAGACATGACGGCGTTTGAGAGCCTCAGTGCGCGCTCTAAAGCTGCACCTGAAAGCGGGATCATGCAGGTTATCGAGTACGGGCTTGGCAGACCCGGCCTGATTCCGCTTTGGGCCGGTGAGGGCCACCGGCCAACGCCCGAGTTCATCTGCTCAGCTGCAAATGCTTCGCTCGCCGCGGGCGAGACCTTCTATACATATCAGGGCGGCATACCGGCACTACGCGAGAGCCTCGCCGCCTATCACAGTTTTCACTATGGCGGGTCTTTTGATCCCGCCCGCTTCTTCGTCACCGCTTCTGGCATGCACGCCATGCAGACGGCCGTCCTTATGGTCGCCGATCCCGGTGACGAGATCATCTTCCACGAACCGGCCTGGCCCAATTTCGCAGCCGCTGCTGACATCGCCGGTGTCCGCCCGGTTCCCGTTGCCATGCAGTTGACCGAACCCGACGACGGTCCTTCACGCTGGACGCTTGACCCGCAAGCACTGTTTGACGCCGTGACGCCGCGCACGCGCGGGTTTTTTCTCAATACACCATCCAACCCCACCGGGTGGGTGATGCCGGCCGATGACATGAAGAGAGTGCTCGATTTCGCCCGTGAACGCGGACTTTGGATCATCGCTGATGAAATCTACGGGCGCTTCTGCTTCGGTGGCGGGCAGCCCAGCGCGCAGGATCGGCTCATTGCACCGTCATTCTACGCGTTCATCGAGCCCGAAGACCGCGTGTTGTTCGTCAACACGTTCTCCAAGAACTGGGCCATGACTGGCTGGCGAATCGGCTGGCTCGGCGCGCCGCAGTCCTGCTGGGCAAAGATCGAGAACCTCGTTCAGTATTCCACATCCGGCGTTGCGGTCTTCATGCAGCGTGCTGCGGTTGCCGCACTGGATGATGGCGACGCATTCAGTGAAGCGGTCATCGAAGACGCAAGGACCGGCCGGACCATGCTTGCTGATGCTCTGGGCAAGAGCAGCCGTTTCCGTTTTGCCGATCCGGACGGGGCATTCTACGGCTTCTTTGCCATCGACGGTCATTCCGATACCGACCAGCTCGGGATGACACTCGTTGACCAAGCCAATATCGGCCTGGCGCCCGGCAGCGCGTTCGGTGATTCCGGACGCGGCTATGTGCGCCTGTGCTTTGCGAGAGACCCCGACAGCCTCGGTGAGGCACTCGGACGCCTCAACGAATGGGTGGCCCAAAAAACGCCCGTCAGCGCCTGACAAATTGCATTGGGGAAAGAACGAAGCGTAAAAGCCCGCTCGATATATTCCGATATGACATAAAACGAATGTTTGCGTCTGGGTTAGATTACATCCGCCATGGATATGAGGACCCAAGGACTGCCGACCCTTTCTGAGTCGCGGTTGTCGAGCATTCTCGACACTGCGGTCGATGGGATCATCGTGATCGACGAGACGGCCAAGGTCCTGGTTTTCAACAAGGCCTGCGAGAAACTGTTTGGCTACACAGCCAAAGACGTTGTCGGACAGAACATCAAGATGCTCATGCCGCAGGACTACGCCGAGCGGCACGATGAGTACATGGACAACTACATCGAGACGGGTCACCGCCGAATCATCGGCATCGGCCGCGCGGTTCATGCGCGCCATTCTAGTGGGGAAGTGATCCCCATCGAATTGTCTGTGGGCGAATCCAATACGCCCGTTGGCCGCCAATTCGTCGGCATTCTGCGCGACATGCGTCCCAAGATCGAAGCCGAGGAACGGCTGGACAGCGTTCAAGCGCAGCTGGTGCGCATTGCGCGGGTCAATGCAATGGACGAGATGGGTTCGGCCCTGGCGCATGAATTGAACCAGCCGCTGACCGCGCTGATGCTCTATCTTCAGGCCGTCTCACGGCTGGCCCACAAGCCCGAGTATGACGGGAAGATTCCGCAAGAGATTCAGGACATCATTGATCGCTCGCTGAAGGAAGCCGATCGCGCCGGCAAGATCATTCAGCGTATGCGGCAATTCGTGGAGAAGCGGGAGACTGAACGGCAGATCATCCAGCTGTCCGAACTGGTCGATGACGCGCTCGATTTCACCATGATCGGAATGCGCGCTCGTGGTGTCACCGTGGAACGCGATTACGCGCCCGACCTGCCGCCGATCAGCGTCGACCCAATCCAGATTCAGCAAATTGTCGTCAATCTCGTGCGAAACGCACTTGATGCTGTTCGCAGCAGTGAGACGAAGCTAATCAGGGTTGAGACCAGGCGTGAGGGCAATCACATCTGCGCTGCTGTGATCGATAGCGGCAATGGCATCGACCCGGAAGTTGTTCCTGATCTCTTCAAGGCCTTCACCACCACCAAACGCTCTGGCACGGGACTGGGCCTGGCAATCTCAAAGACCATTGCACAGAGCCATGGTGGGGACCTTCTCGTTGATCCGGGGGGCGATGGCTGCGGCGCGCAGTTCTGCATGTATCTGCCAGTCGCCCATGACGAAAGCACGAATGGAAAAACGCCGGCGCCGAGCCAATCCTGACGGACAGCCAACGGGGCGCTTGCAGGCCTATAAGCCTGAGTGCCGGTTACAAAAGGACCGCAAGACATGAATTACGCCGGTGCCCAGGCAAAGATCGAAACCAAATCGATCTACATCGTGGATGATGATCCAGCCATCCGTGATGCACTGTCGATGGTCTTCAAGCTGGAAGGATTTGAGGTCAGCGAGTTCAGCAATGGGGAGGATTTCCTGTCAATTGCGAACCAACAGCCACCAAGTTGCGTGTTGTTGGACATCCACATGCCTGGCCGGTCCGGCATGGACATCCTGAAGGAAATCGATGCAGCACATTTCGCTGCTCCGGTGTTCATCATCTCCGGTCGTGGCGATATTCCCACTGCTGTGGCGGCCATCAAGATGGGCGCGTTCGACTTTATCGAGAAGCCGTTCGATGCCGAAACGGTCGTCGAGCGGGTCTCGGACGCGCTGGTACGTCGGGC
>JBCDCP010000039.1:0-23276 GCA_039181495.1 Pseudomonadota bacterium
ATCGGCGGCGGCAAGTATTCTGTTGTTTTAAATTTTTTTTTGGTTGGGGGGGGTTAACGGGGATGCGCAAAAATTGCCGCGTAATACCTCGCTAATATCGTTATAAAGAAAAACGCCGCTATAGACGGCTACGCCGCATTCACCACCGCAGGGTTGGTCGAAGGACGACCAATTGAACCAAGGTTTGTCAGTCCAATCTGACGCCAATCCATAGCTGGCAGAAGCCAGGATCAGGACCATGGATGCAATCAAATGCAGACAAAACCGGGTGGCCATCCGATTGTGCTCTTTAACGGCAAGTATGGAAGGCGCGCCTGTTTCCGATCGGACAGGTGTCTCAGATGAAGCGCGCGGAGCCTTTGGAATCGGCCAGTTTGTGAACCGCTGGCTCCTCGCAAGGAAGCTGAATGTTGGCTTGACACGCGGGTGAACAAACATGGCTCGATATTGAACCCAGATTGAAGTATTCACCGGAAGATTGTGTGCCCGGCGGCCGCTTGTAATAACGAGATATATTAAGCCTCAAATTCCGTAACGGCGTCAATTGAGGCATGTTGAAAGCCAACCGCCTCCTTGCTTCATTTCTGCATTCAGACTCGCCGATCGACGCCAGATTCCGATCCGATGGACTATCTTCAATCGGCATGGGGCCAGAGTTGGGGAAAGAAATCTCCCTGAATGCGATCGCCATTGGCATATCCCGCCGCCTCGAACAGAGCGCGTTCTCCCTTGGCCCAGTCTCCGCGGTAACGGATGACCCCATTGGGCGCGGTCATTCTCAACGTGAAACGGCGCACCGTTTCCGATGGTGTGACCGAGGACAGTCCGCCGTGCAGCGTGCGCATGTCGAAGTAGATGCAATCGCCGAGTTCCAGATCCCATTGCAGCAAGTCGAACGCGTCCGGATCAGCATTTACATCCGGCGGCGGATGATAGGTCTGGCCGGCGACTTCTTGGGCCTCAAAACTCGGATGGCCGTCGGCAAACCGCACACGCATGAACAGTTTGTCCCAAAGATGCGAACCGCGAACAAAGGCAATGCCGTTTTCCTTCGACACAGGTTCGAGCGGGAGCCAAAGCACACACATTGTGCCTTCGAAATCGAAATAGGCGAGGTCCTGATGAAACGGCGGGCGCGACGTCGATCCGGCCTCCCGCAAGAACCAGTTGTCCATCACGAGATTGATCGACGGGGCGTCGAGCAGTTCTGCGGCGATCGCGGCACAGGGTGACCGACGGACAAAATCCTCAAATTGTGGGATCTTGTTCCATGCCCAGAAATCTTCGAGGTAGGCTGGCGCATCAGGATCTTTGGTGTGGCGGGCGAAATTGTCCGTGGGATTGGCCAGATCGGCGTCGATCCCCGCGCGCAGCAGGTCAGTCCATTCGCGCGAGAACTTGTTTCTGAGCAGGACCGCGCCGTCGGCCTGAAAGGCCGCGATGTCTTCGGCGGACAAAAGCGCTTCTGGCTCCATCGCAAGGCTTCCTCTGAAAAAAAGCAGACGGTCACGAGACTAGATGGCCCGAGACAGGCGCACAATCTCCGATCCTTCTGTTATGCAAAGCCGAACTGAACCTGGTTGGCCAATCCATTGCCACTGCCTGGAACCATTGCCCGGGTTCCGGCTGCCCACGTGATCAACGCTATATCGTCAATTCGTTCTCAGCACGATGCAGACACCGCCAGCCCGCTTCAGCGTCTTGCAGAACTGGTTGGCCGTCGAACGGTCCGGTGCACCGATGCGAACCTCATAGCGTGGCGCCCGTCCAAAGCGGGGATTGATCACCCGCAGCACCATAGGGCTCTGATCATTCAGAATGTCAGGAAACCGGTTCTGCAGGCTGGCATAGCGGGCCATTGCCTTGCCCGGTGACCAATCGGCTGTCAGATGAGATCCCCAAGGCTGCCGTGGTCCACTGTCATATTGGGGTTTCGGTGCGATGGTCCGAACCGGCATGGCTCTGCAGGATTCTTGAAACGACTGATCCTTTTGCAGGGTGTAGTCGGCGTCAGGTCTGGAGCCATCATTCCAGTCGTTGGCCGAATGTCCGGTAATGATCGACACAAAAGCCCGTGTTTCTCGCGGCAGGCCCGAAACGCCTGAGCGCCAGCGCTGCACCCGGCCCGGCCCGGCATTATATGCTGCTGCGGCCAGCCCGAGATTGCCAAAACGGTTGCGCAAGTCGAACAAGTAATGCGCGGAGGCAGGAATGGCGGTCTTTGGATCGAACGGATCGTCCAAGCCTCTGAAACGCGCCGTTGCGGGCATGAACTGGGCTATGCCCTGTGCGCCAACCGGGCTGACGGCGTTCGGATTGAATCGGCTTTCCTGCCAGATCAGGCGCGCGAGAAATGCTGGCGGCAGCGACCACATACGGGCTGCCCGTTCTATTCGCTTGCAGACATCCTCGATGAATATGGCTCGTTCATCCTTAGCAGCGCTCTGTTCTGGTTCCGTGGACGACACTGGGCCCTCGGAGGCTCTCGCCACGCCAACCAGTAGTCCGATCAGGACACCCGTCGCAGACAAGATTGAGCGTCCGGTAGAGGGCATGGTGACGATGGTCCTCAGCGCTCTAGCAATCGTCTGACGTAGTCTGGAACGACCTCCGTGGCCGGGCCGTGGACGGCTTCGGCGAACAGCGATGCGCCTTCGGACGGTTCGAGATTCAGTTCAACTGTATGCGCTCCAGCATCCCGGGCTTCAGCAACGAATCCTGCAGCCGGATAAACGTTACCGCTGGTTCCGATGGAGATGAACAGGTCGCATTCCGACAATGCGACATAGACCTCGTCCATTCCATAGGGCATCTCGCCGAACCAGACGACGTCCGGGCGCATGCCACCCTGGCGGCCGCAATTGCCGCAAACCTCGTCGATCGCGATATCCGCCTCCCAAGGTTCCCGTGCGCCGCACTGAGCGCAAAGCGCTTTGAGGATCTCGCCATGGATGTGGATCAGTTTGTTCGTGCCGGCACGCTCGTGCAGTGGGTCGATGTTCTGTGTGACCGTGATCACCTCACCGGGAAAGTCTGCCTCCAACTGTGCCAATGCGAGGTGCGCCGCATTGGGCCGGGCGTCGAGAACGCCTGACCGGCGAGCGTCGTAGAACGCCAGAACCTTCTCAGGATTGCGGGCAAACGCCTCCGGAGTGGCAACATCTTCGATGTTGTGCCTGGCCCAGATGCCGTCCTTGTCGCGGAATGTGCTGAGACCTGATTCCGCCGATAGGCCTGCGCCCGACAGGATAACGATTCGTTTGTAGTCGACCATGATGTGGTGGAGACAAGCACGCGGCAGTGCTTCTGAAAAGCCGCGTCAGCATTGGCACTCTACCTGGGAGAGGCGCTCTTTCGGACGCAAATGCCGTTTGCTCGAGATGGGGCGATATGGGTGCGCTTAATCGGCGCCTTACACTTTTACAGGTTCCGGTCACACTTGATTCAGCATCAGTAACGGTATGTCCGGCTTGGAAGCTATTCCTTAGGTGGCAGGGGGGTATTGCAGGAAAAAGCCAACAACAAGAACGTGAAGTCGGGGGAGCGTTTTGGCGGTGGGCGATTATCCTGTTCCAAGCAATGAGAATGAGCGGCAACGCGCGCTCAGAAGTCTCAACATACTCGATACGACAAGCGAAGAGTTCTTCGATCGGATGACCGGGGCGGTTGCAGCCGCGCTGGATGTGCCGATCAGCCTCGTGTCGCTGGTTGATGCCGACCGGCAGTGGTTCAAATCCAAGGTCGGCCTTGATGCTGAAGAGACCGATCGCGAGGTCTCTTTCTGCGCTCACGCCATTTGCGACTCATCGCTCATGGAAGTGTCTGATGCGCAGCGTGATGAGCGCTTCCGCGACAATCCGCTCGTCACTGGCGAACCGAATATCCGGTTCTATGCCGGTGTGCCGCTGAGGTCGAAGACCGGTCACAACGTCGGCACCTTGTGTGCGATCGATCGTCAGCCCCGCACGCTGACGCCTGAACAGCGGGATCTGCTTGAAGACTTTGCAGCGATCGTCTCAGACCATCTGGAACTCCGTTTGGCCAATGAAAGAGCCCAGCTTGCCGAGAACCGGCTGCTGGACGCGGTGGACGCGCTGCCCGATGGTTTTGTGCTCTATGACCATGAAGACAGGTTGGTCCTGTGCAACGATCGTTATCGGGCGATCTATGCCGAGAGTGCTCATGCCATGGTCCAGGGTGCGACATTTGAATCGATCATTCGTGCCGGCGTCGAGAACGGGCAGTACCCCGAGGCCGCCGGTCAGGAAGAGGAGTGGATCTCCGAACGCCTCCGTCGACACAAGCAAAGCGACATCTCGATCGAGCAGTCCCTGCCGGGTGATCGCTGGCTGCGCATCGAAGAACGGCGGACCCGCGAAGGCGGTTATGTCGGGTTCCGGGTCAACATCACCGAGCTCAAGCGTCAGCAGCGCGAACTGGCCCGCCTTGCGTGGACCGATAGCTTGACCGGCGCATTGAACCGCCGCCGCTTCTGGACACTTGGTAATCTCGAACTGAACCGCGCGATGCGGTCGGGATCACCGGTCTCGATGATTGTTCTGGATGTCGATCACTTCAAGTCGATCAATGACGCATACGGCCACGCAGCCGGGGATGCTGTTCTGGTTGAACTGGTCGGGCGCTGGACCGAGGCCTTGAGAGGACACGATATTCTGGGACGCATGGGCGGTGAGGAATTCGCGATTCTTCTGCCGGATACGGATTTGCAGGGTGCCGTCGCGCTTGCTGAACGGCTGCGCGAGCAGACGGCCGATCGCGGTGTGGCATCTGGTGAGCACCATATCCAGGCCACGGTGAGCGCCGGGATCTACCAGATTCCCGAAGGCGGGGTTGATCTCGAAGACTGCCTCAAGAATGCCGATGACGCTTTGTATCGGGCAAAAGAGGCGGGACGCAATCAGGTCATGGCGCTGGCTGCCTGACGGTTGGTGTCTATCCGGTGCCGGCTGAGCGCTTGCGTGTCGCACAATCACGCAAGACAGGAACCATCGCATCGAGATCCGCGCAGGGGATCGCGCCGGTCTTGGCGATGTCATCGCTGACATCGACAGGCAGGTCCGAGTTTGACTGTTCCGGAATGCCATTGAGTTTGCCGCCGATGATGACCGGCAGGTCGGCGTTGCGCTTCTCAAGTTCGGTTTTGACAGATCGGGCGTAGCTCAATCCGACGCCATTGTAGGTGCTGACAGCTATGACGTCCGCGTTGGCTTCAAGGGCTGTCGTCACCAGATCATCGGCATCCACGGCAACACCAGCATCGATTACCTCCACGCCGATCCGTTGCATGACATCGCGCACCAGGTGGGCGCCGTGTTCGTGAACATCCGTCGTGCCCAGTGCCACGCGGACGCCTGTGAGATCCTCTGGCTCTATTGTCTGGTGGGCAAGCCAGTCCTCGGCCATGTGGTCGAGTTCTCGCGCCCAGTCGGCAGGCACCAAGGGTTGCCGGTGATTCCGCACGTCCTCACCTGCTCCGAAGAGAAATTCCATCCGCCTCGAACCAAGACGCCGTATTGCCAGCATCAATGCCGCGGGGTCGGTTGTATCGACACCACGATCTGCGAGTCCTGCAAGAGCACGGGTCTTGAACGTTTCACAGCCAACGCAGAGTTGATCGGTGAGGAGATCAATCGCTGTGACGTCGAACAGATCGGCATAGCCGGCTTCGTGCTCGGCCAGGCGGGCGGCAAAAAGTTGCGCATCGAGGATTTCGCTGGTTTCCGGTATCCGCAGGTTCTCGGTGACCGGCACCGGGTTTATCGCATGGCCCGAGTGATGACGGCCGAGTGCTGCGATATCGGCCAGCAGGTAGCTGGACAGGCTGGCATAATTGGCGGCCGCCTCACCGCGATAGGACACGGTATTGCCGAATATCATGCTGCCTGGCGTGTCTGTGACGCGGGCAACTGCGGCCTGGAACGCCATGCGGCTGAGCGGTGCGGAGAAGTGGTGGCCAAAGCAGAACGAGGCGTGCGCGCCGATCAGGTCTTCGACGATGTGCTTTTCGATCAGCACCATCCCCAGTGCTGAGACCATATCGAGAAAAAGGCCCGCAAAACCGTCGTCGAGATTGGAATGGACAAGGATGTCCATGTCCTGCGCTGCGATAAGCCCGAGCGCCTTTACTGTTGCCTCGGTGGTGGCCACATCATCGTCCCAGCCGGGGAGCCGAAAGGTGAAATACTGCCCCAGATTGCCGATGGCCGTCGCGCCAGCGGCCAGCGCTCCGCATGTATTTTCAACCGCGCCGGGCAGGCCGAGCATGAAGTCGCCAAAATGGGCTGCGGCGGGACTCGCGTTGGTGATGCGGGCAAAGTCCTCCGGCCCAGATAGTACGATCCCGGTGCCGCGGGTCGCCTGATCCCGAAGATCGGGCGGATAGCCCATGGCCCAGTCAAGCGTGATGCCGAACCGGTCGATCTTCACGCCGCTCCGGTCTGCCGCCTGATGAAGTTCGGCCATAGCCGCAACCGTTCGGTCGACCTTGCGAAACCCGATATGGGCGTGCTGCATGATCCGGCCCCGGGCGGCCTCACGCCGTTTGTATTCGGCCTCCGAGCGAACCTGCTCGCTGTCCAGAAACGTGCAGCGTCCGACCCGCCAGTCGCGCGCCATTGCCCGGCCCTCGGCAAGCAGGTGATTACCAGGGGACAGTTTGGGATCCGTGAGGCGCGGCAAGTCAGTCACCGCCACACTGTCTTACAGGAACTGAGCTGCTACAACCGTTGCGGTTTTTGACCATTCTCTGTTCTTGCAGTCCTGCCTCATGGGAGCGCCCACCATGCGACTAGGGATTATTGGTGTTGGCCACCTCGCGGTATCCATCTTGCGTGGACTGACCAGTGCCGGCTGGAATGCGGAGGATATCCTGCTGTCGCCTCGCGGCCAGGCTCAAAAGCAAGCCCGGCACAATGGCTTTGAGATTGCGGACAGCAATGCGGATCTTGTCCACCGCAGCGATCTGGTTCTCCTGGCGGTGCGGCCAGCCGATGCTCGGAATGCAATCTCGGATTTGCCCTGGCGCAGCGGTCAGGTTCTGATGAGCGCCTGCGCGGGTGTTCCCCTGGCGGTATTGTCAGAGGCTGCCGGCGCGGCGGCGATCTCGCGCATCATGCCCATCACTGCATCTGAACTCGGAGCAAGTCCGACGCTCGCTTATCCGATGCGGCCCGAGATCGAACCGTTTCTGACGGCAATCGGGTCAATCATTCCGCTGACAAACGAGGATCAGTTTGAGACCGCGACGGTCAGCGCGGCGCTATTCGGGTGGGCGCAGGCCCTGATCCGCCATGCTGCTGATTGGAGCACTGATCATGGTCTGGACGAGCACGCGGCGCGTCAGCTCGTGGCCAGAACATTTGTCGCCTCGGGCCGGATGATTGCCGAGAAAGATGCATCAATGGCCGACATCCTTGATAGCTTGTGCACGCCGGGTGGGATCACCGAGGCCGGCCTCATCCATCTCAACATGGAAGGCGTGCCCGATGGCTGGCGTGGGGCATGCGATCTCGTCTTGGAGAAGCTGAAGCGCCGGTAGCGCCGCTCGTAGCCCAGGGCGTTCATGTATGGTGCCGGCAGCCAGCACTTGTCTTGTGCCGCTGTCTGCAGTCCAGGGGAGAACCCGTCCATGTCTCATACCAAAAACCGCATCGCGATTGTCACCGGCGCCTCACGGGGGATCGGCGCCGAAATCGTCAGGCGGCTTCGGGCCGAGGGTGTCGCAGTCCATGCTCTGGCGCGGCCGAGTGATGCCCTAGAGCAGATCTGCACCGAGACGGGTGCGACGCCGTTACCGGTTGATCTGATGGACACCGCCGCGCTGGAGGAGGCACTCGACGGAGTAGCTCCCGACATCCTGATCAACAATGCTGGAATCATCACCGCGAGCGGGCCACTGCATACGCTCGATGCATCGGCGATCGACGGCATGGTGGCGATGAATTTGACAGCCGTGCTGCACACGCTGCGCATCCTTTTGCCGGGCATGATCAAGCGGGGCAGGGGAGATGTGGTGCTTCTCGGGTCGATCGCCGGACGGTATCCGCTTCCCAACATGGCGGCATACGGCATCACCAAGGCTGCCATACGTGCGCTGGTGAACGGACTGCGGCTTGACCTGCATGGGACCGGCATCCGGGTGACGGAAGTCGCGCCAGGCCGGGTCGAGACCGACATCAATCTCAACGCCATGGGCGGCGACCGCAACGCCATGCGCGAGAAGCTGTTCGCTAATCATCAAGCAAGCCAGCCGGGCGATATCGCTGATGCGGTGATGGCCGCATTGACCATGCCGCGGCGGTCGAATGTTTCATTCATCGAGGTCGTGCCCACACGGCAGACTGTGGGCGGTGGGCTTTTCGCAGAAGGCTATGACGAGACTTCTGACTGACGGGTTCAGTCCGCGTAGTCGACCGGCAGCATCGTTGTCGACTTGAGCGTCTCCATGGCGAAGTTCGAGGTCACATCGGAGAGGCTCGCCGCCTTGATGAGCCGCTTGTAGACATCATCATAGGCCGCGATGCTGGGGACGACGATCTTGAGCAGATAGTCGATGTCACCGGACATGCGGTGGAACTCCACCACCTCATCGATATCGGCGACGGAGCGGGCAAAGCCCTCCAGCCATTCGTAATTATGCTCGTTGGTGCGCAGCCGCACAAAGACTGTCACGCCGACATTGAGCTTTGCCGCATTGGCCAGGCAGACGCGCCTCTCGATATAGCCATCGCGCTCAAGCCGTTGAATCCGGCGCCAGCAAGGGGTTGCGGTAAGACCCACCTGCTCGGCGAGCTCGGCGGCGGTCTGGCTACAATCCTGTTGCAGAAGTTGTAAAATGCGCTTGTCGATACGGTCGAGCAATACGATTCTCCATTTTCATCAAAATGTGGAAAATCGTTTTCGTTTTCAAGGGCATTGTAACGTCAATTGGGATGACATGCCGGCTGCAGAACCCTAGGCTTGTTCCAAACAGGGGATGGGGTCACATGCGGGCAGCGGTCATCCGTCAACACGGGACCATCGACGAGATTTCGGTTGAGAATGACTGGCCGGATCCCGAGCCCGGTTCGGGCCAGGCGATCCTGAAGGTCGAGGCCTGCGCCCTCAACTATCACGATCTCTTCACGCTCAAGGGCATGCCCGGCATTCGTATCGGCTTTCCGCGCATCATGGGCATTGATTGCGCCGGTACGATCGTAGCACTTGGCGACGGCGTTGACGGATGGTCGATCGGTGAGCGTGTGGTCATTCATCCCATCGCGACCGGCAACCGTCCGGGCCTGATCGGCGAGACCCACGACGGAGGCCTTGCGGAATATGTGCTGGTGGATGCCGAGCAGCTCTGCGCGATGCCGGAGAGTGTGAGCTTTGCACAGGCGGCTGCCTTACCCTGCGCTTATGGCACGGCTTATCGGATGATGGTGCGGCGTGGCCGGATTGCGGCAGGCGAAAAGGTCCTGATTCTGGGTGCGTCGGGCGGCGTCGGCACATGCTGTGTTCAGCTCGCCAAGGCTGCCGGCGCCGAAGTGATCGCAACGGCATCCAGCGATGAGAAGCTGCAGCGGCTGGCCGAGCTGGGTGCGGATCACCTGATCAATTATGCCGAATCCGATTTTTTTGCCGAGGTGATTGAGCGCTTCGGAAAACCGCGCGTGATGGGCGGTGGCGGTGTGGATGTCGTTGTCAATTTCACCGGCGGTGAGACCTGGGTCCCATCACTGCGCTGCCTGACCAAGAACGGCCGCCTTTTGACCTGCGGTGCCACGGCCGGCTTCGATCCCAAGACAGACATTCGGTACATCTGGACCTTCGAACAAAACATCATCGGGTCGAATGGCTGGTCGATGGAGGATGTTCAGGAACTGCTGGCAATGGTCGAGAGAGGACAGTTGAAGGCACTGGTCGATCGAACGCTACCGCTCGAGGAGACACAGGAGGCGTTCCGGCTGCTGCGCGACCGTGAGGTGTTCGGGAAAGTTATCGTGTCGCCGACCCAGGGAACCTCTTGATGGCGGCTGGACAGGTGTGGAGGCTGCTGGAATCCTGAAAACAAAAAACCGGCGGGCCGGCAAACCATGTGGAGGAACGACGATCCAATCGGGGAACGGAAAACGGAAAACAAGAGGAGACTCTGTGATGAAAGTGCTTAAGGCTCTCGCGGTCACCGCCGCGCTTGTCCTCGTTCCGGCGACCGCCGATGCGCAGGAATACAAGTGGCGTATGGCGACCTTCGACAGCGAAACAGGTTCGTATTGGAACAACTTTCTCAAACCCTTCACCGAGCTGGTCAGCGAGCTGACCGGTGGCCGGATGGAAATCGAGCCGGTTCCGGGATCGGCCATCGGCAACATCTTCAAGATCTATGAAGCGGTTGAAGACGGGCTGGTCGAAGCGGCGATGATGCCGCCAGCCTTCCTCGGCACACAGGATCCGATCAACGCGATCATTGCCGGCCTGCCAACCGGGCTCGGCGTCGATTCACTGGTGCCGTGGATGTATTACGGTGGTGGCGAGGAAATCCTGCAGGCGCACCGCGCTGACCGCATGGGCATGCATTCCTTCGTGCTGGGCTCGGGGCCGTCCGAGTTTTTTGCCCATAGCCACATGCGGATCGAGACACCGCAGGACCTGGCCAATGCCAAGTACCGCACGCTCGGCAACTGGGCCGCGATCATCGCTGAGGCCTTCGATGCAAGCCCGACAACCGTGCCCGGCCCGGAAATCTACGGCATGCTGGAGAAGCGCGGTCTGGATATGACCGAGTATTCAACGCCATCCGAGAACCTCAAACAGGGCTACCAGGAGGTTGCTCCTTACATCATCTATCCCGGCATCCATGCGACGGCGTTTGTGTTCGAGGGCGTTGCACTTCTCGACACCTGGAATGAGCTGCCCGAGGATATCCAGAACGCGATCCACCTGGCGGCACGCCTGACCACCTATGAGGGCATGAACCGCTTCATCGCGGCCGATCTGGATGCCATGGCAACGCTGCAGTCCGGCAACAACGAGTTCATCCAGCTTTCGCCCGAGTTCCGGGCTGAGGCGCAGGAAGCGGCGCGGGCCTGGGCCAAGCGGGTGACCGATGAAGCCGACGCCGACGGCAACCCTTATGCAAGACAGGCCTTTGAATCGATCGTCGCCTTCCAGGACAAGTGGCGGGCGAACTCAAAGTACATGGTCGTCGATCATCGCGACTAAGGCACTCTCCGCGCGGGCGCCGGCCAGAGCCGGTGCCCGTCTCCCTTCTCTGACAATGACCGGAGCGCCGATTGCGTCCGCAACCCGTTCTGCGCGTTATTTCATTTCTTGATGTCATCGGCCGCGTGACCGGCTGGATCGCCATGGCGCTGATCCTCGTCATGATCGGCGCGATGATCTACGAAGTCGTCGCCCGCAAGCTGTTCAACAGTCCGACCATGTGGGCGCTGACAACGTCCTACATGTTCAATGGGACACTGTTTCTGTTGGGTGCGGCTTACACGTTGCGCGCCAATCAGCATGTGCGCATCGACTTTCTATCGATCCGCATGCCGCTGCGCGTTCAGCATTCGATCAACGCCGCGTTTTACATTCTCGCGCTTCTTCCGGCTCTGTGGTTCACGACCAACTTTGCCTACGTCAAGGCGATGCGCGCCTATACCCGCGGCACGCTGGAAACGATGAGCGCCTGGGAACCGCTGATTTGGCCGTTCCTCACCGGGATCACTATCGGTCTCGCCACCTTCACGATCCAGGTCGCCCTTGAGACCGCGCGGCATCTGATCGGCATCGTCTGGCCCGATGAGGTCGCTGGCCCGAGCGTGCGCGAGGAGCATGTCGAGGCATGATCCCGTTTGGCGCATCTGGTCTCGGATTGGCTCCGGGCCGCAACCTTCAATCGGGGCGGTGAGGAATGGAGAGCGAAGTCCTTGCCGCGCTGATGTTCCCTGTCCTGTTTCTGTTTGTCTTTCTCGGCATTCCGGTCGCCTTCGCACTCATCGCCACTGCCTTTCTGCTAGCGCTGCCAGAGTTCGGACTGCGGGCACCGGTGCAGCTCTATGGCATCATCCAAGGCACTGCCTCGCAGTTCCTGCTGACCGCCATCCCGGCCTTCGTCTTCATGGGCGTCATGCTCGAGTCCTCGGGTATCTCCGAGCGACTGTTCAAGGCGATGCAGGTCTGGATGGGCCGCCTGCCTGGCGGACTGTCGCTGACATCGGTGGCGATGGCCGCAGTCATTGCCGCCTCGACCGGGATCGTCGGGGCGGTCGAAGTGGTCATCGGCGTGATGGCTATCCCGATCATGATGCGCAACGGCTATGCAAAGTCGCTGATTGCCGGAACAATCTGTGCCGGCGGGTCACTGGGTACGATGATCCCACCATCAATTGTAGTGGTGATCTATGCTTCGATAGCCAATGAATCCGTAGGCAAGCTCTTCGCCGCGGTGATGTTTCCTGCCGCGATCATGGTGGCGATGTTCCTGGGCTACATCTTTTTCCGTGCGTTGATGCGGCCGCAGGATGCACCTCCGGTCTACGAAGGAACAGACCTGTCACTGGTCGAGAAGCTCAAGGTGACGGCTGTCGGAATTTTGCCTGCCTTCTTTCTGATCGGATCGGTGCTCGGCGCCATTCTGCTCGGCGTTGCGACACCGACGGAGGCGGCGTCGCTGGGCGCTCTCGGCGCTCTTGTCCTGACGATTGCCTATGGCCGTTTCTCGATGTCGGTGCTCTCTGACACGCTGCGGCGGACACTGCTGATCAACTGCATGATCATGCTGATCGTAGTTGGCGGGAACATGTTTGCCGGCATCTTCCGGCTGCATCAGGGCAATGCGCTGGTTCAGGACCTCGTCGCCACGATGGCCTTGCCGGAATGGGGCATTGTCGCCGTCTTGCTGCTGATCGTGTTCATCATGGGGTTCATTCTCGACTGGGTGTCTGTGGTTCTGATCACCCTGCCGATCTTCCTGCCCATCCTTGAAACGGCTGGGATCGATCCGGTCTGGTTTGCCGCTGTCATGGTGATCACCATCCAGACCAGCTATCTGACGCCGCCAATGGCGCCATCGATCTTTTATCTCCGATCGATCGCGCCGCCCGAGATCACCTTTGGCGACATGTATCGCGGGGTGATCCCGTTTATCATCTGCCAGCTTGTCGTTCTGGCACTGGTGATGATCTTCCCAGCGCTGGCCACCTATCTGCCAGCACAGATCCAGGGTTATAGCTGAGGCCGCCAATGATCCAGCTGCCTCCGCCATGTTCAGCCGGACTTAAACGTCAAATCGACGCCATGGGTATGCTCGGCGGCAACCGTGATCGCGCCGTCCGCTTGTTCGTACGGCACGCCCTTGAGTGCGTCTGCCGCCGCGTCGAGATCTTCGACCGCGAAGGTGATGCCGGTGAAGCGGAGCGGCAATCCGCCGGCTCCACCCGCGCGAAGCCGCACTTTGGTGCCGTTGGCATCAAACAGCACGGTCTCGCCCTCACGCACGGGGTTGCCGCCGAAGAGCACAGCCAATTCCGCCGCCGCTGTATCGAGGTCCTCGGCCACGCCGACGACCGCCTGAAGGCCGGAGGCGGTGTTGGCGTGCGTCATCAGACCAGGCAGCCACACCGCGTCACGCGTCATGTGCTGGCAACCAAAAATGTTGTCACGAACACCACCGGGCTCCTGAATACTCGTTACTGCAAAAGCCGCCTCGGTCTTGCCGCCGCCGGGCAGATCCACAGGACGCTGAAACGCGACAGGCTCGTTGACTGTGACGCCGGCAGCGGTCAATTCTTCATACATGCCCGCCGCGTCATCGGTTCTGAGCGCGGTCGCATAAAGCCCTTCTCCGGACCCGAGCCATTTGCGCATCGGCACGTTTATGTCTGTCGGCGAGACAACCGCGAGCAGCTCGAAATAGTCATCGCGCAGCATGATCGTGTGGTTGCCGGTTCCCATATGCGGAGAATGCAAACCGCGGGGCGAAACGGTGAAGCCGAGTCTCTGATAGGTCGCGGCGGCCTGGTCGAGGTCCGAAACCAGAATGACCAGGTGATCAATTCCCGAGATATGCTGCGGCATAAGGCGTTCTCCGTTGCGGTGGCGGAAAGGTCTGAGCAGTCAGACGATAACGGCGCTCGGGGGTCAAGACGCGGTGAGCCAATCGCTGAGAGCACGTTACGATGAGCGATCCGCACAAGGACAATCTTGGGTATTGGACTAGTGGCTGGCCATCGCGGGAACCGGACAGGATCGCCATTATCGATCTGCATGGCGGTATCGAACGCACCATCACATATGGTGCACTGGATGCCCGACTCGACCGTGTTGCGCATGCCCTTCACGTCGCAGGGCTGAAACCTGGCGACCGGATGATCCTGTCCTGTGGCAACAGGGTCGAGTTCATCGAAGCGATGTTTGGTGCGATGCGGGCGGGTGTTGTCCCGGTGCCCATCAACACGCGGCAGGGCCCGGATGTACTGGCCCACGTCATGAAGGACAGCGCGCCACGCGGGGTCATTGCCGAACCGGACGCTAATGCGGCGATTTTGGCGCTTGCCGGCAGTCAATCCAATCTCGCGCTTCGCCTGACCATCGGTGGCACCGCCGCCGGGTTTGAGGATTATGAGGGCACACTTGCGAGCGTTGACGCTGCGCCTTTTGAACCGCCCGAACTCGGCAGTGAGGCGTTGTGCTTTCTGTCCTACACGTCCGGCTCGACTGGACTGCCCAAGGGCGTGCCTCTGACCCATGCCGGTCAATGCTGGTGGCTCAACACTTATCTGACGACCTGGCCGCCGGGTGAGGACCTGCGCAATCTGGTCGCGGTGCCGCTCTATCATAAGAACGCGATGGCCGGTGCGGTGAAGCCGCGCCTCGCGTCAGGGGGGTCGCTGGTGCTGATGCCGGAGTTCTCCGCGCGGCCCTTCCTTCAAGCGATCGCGAATTATTGCGTGACCCATATCTCCGGCGTGCCGACGGTGTTCACGCTGTTGCTCGAAGAGCGCGATCTCCTTGCATCGCTCGATCTGTCGTCGCTGCAATTGGCCGTGGTCGGCTCAGCGCCCGTGCATGAGGAGCTTGAGCAGGCGATGGCCGACAAGCTCGGCGTGCCAGTTCTGCAAAGCTATGGTCTGACTGAAGGCGGGCCAGTAATGCTGGGTCCGCCGCCCGATGGCCGCCCGGTGCCGCGCGGCTCAGCGGGTGCGGCCTGGCCTGTGGGCGAGGTCAAGCTCGTGTCTGTCGAGGGCAAGGAAAGCGATGCCGAAGGCGAACTTTGGGTCCGCAACCCAGGCGTCGCGCCGGGATACTACAATCTGCCCGAGGTCAATGCCGAACGCTATCGCGACGGCTGGCTGAGAACAGGCGATTTGTTCCGCAAGGACACCGAGGGCTTCTTCTACTTCCAGGGCCGCGTCGACGACATGTTCAATTGCGGCGGCGAGAACGTCTATCCGCGCGAGGTTGAGAATCTACTGCTCAGCCATCCCGATGTCGTCGATGCCTGCGTTGTCGCCCTCCCGCATGCCACCAAGGGAGAGGCGCCGGCGGCTCTTGTCGTCTTGCGGGCGGGTGCGAACGCCGATGAGGACGAACTTAAGGCACACTCGATTAACAACGGCCCGGCCTACGCCCACCCGCGGCGGATTGCGATCCAGCGCGAGCCACTGCCGCTGACCGGTGCGCGCAAAGTCGACCGCAATGGGATTGGCCTGACATTGTCTGAACAGTTTGGGACGCTCGGGTAGGGGAGATCGAAATGGCGCACAGAAGGATATTCGATGGAACCGAGGCGGCGGGCGGTTACGCGCGTGCCGTGCGCACCGACAAGATGGTCTTTGTTGCCGGCACGACAGCGCTACGGGCGGACGGCACGGTGAACGGTTCGGACACCTACAGTCAGACCAAGGTCACCTACGACAAGATCGAGGCCGCTCTGAAGGAGGCCGGCGCACAGCTTGCCGATGTGGTGCGGATCACCGCCTACATCACCGATATCGGTGAGGCGGACGGATTTATCCGGGCTCAGACAGAGCGCTTTCCCGGCCAAGAGGTGCCAGCCGCCGCGCTAATCGGTGGTGCCGAACTCCTGAAGCCTGATCTTCTGATCGAGATCGAGGCCACGGCCATCATCGAGAGAGAGCCGTCATGAGTGCGGACCAACCACTGACCGCAGACGACGTTATGGGGATGTTTGCCGAGTCGCCATTCATCGCGGCGCTTGGGATGGAGGTGACTTCACTCGACGGAGAGGCAGGCACGATCACCGTCCGCATGCCGATGACGCCCCTGGCAGAACGCGGCAAAGATACCAACCAGTTTCACGGTGGACCGCTGGCTTCGCTGATTGATGTTGCCGGTGACTTCGCCGTGGCCCTGTCGGTGGGCGGCGGTGTACCAACCATTGATTTGCGTGTGGACTATCTCCGCCCCGCCTTCGGACCTCATGTGGATGCGAACGCCAAGGCGCGTCGCGTTGGCCGCACGGTGGGTATCGCTGATGTCGATGTGGTCGGGGCAGACGGCAAGCTCGTGGCCATCGGTCGCGGCTGCTACAGCGCGAAACGCGGATAGTCTATTCGGCAGCCCCGGTTGCAGCCGCTGCGCGGGCGGCATTTTTCGGTTTGACGCGGTGGGCCACCATCTCGTCGTGCAGGCGGCTGATCATGGCGCTTCCGGTCTTGGTGAAAAGAAACGGCAACAGGCCGTGCATCAGGCACGCCAGGCCCGCGTATAGCATCCGGCTGCCAAAGGAAAACGCGGTCGCCATATGCTCAAAATAGCTTTCGCCGACGCTTTCGGGGTGCTCGGTGAAATAAGCGCGCAGATGACGCATGTGTTGTCCTGCCCTCAGCCATGACGTGGATATTAGCTTCAAATCAATGGAAGTACTGTATCAACAATGGTGCGCAATGTGGTTTCAAATTCGCATTTGACAGCTCCGATAGCGAAATAAATTTCCTAAGAGTAGGAATCAGTAGGAAATTTATTCCAGCAGATCAGCGTCAGCTCTAGCTCTCTAGCAGTTCACGGGAATCACGCCACCGATAAGTGTTGAGATTAAGCGGTGCCAAGTGACGGAGCAGTGGCTGGAACGGGATCGGCTCGATGTCTGTGAAGGGCAGCGCGAGATCAACTTTGGGCAAACCACTGAGCGCGCGCGCAAACTCCCGGCCCACAGCCACCGCGAGGGCGACACCGCGACCATTGCAGCCGGCCCACGCATAACCGTCGGGCCCGATATCGTGAAAACGCGGTGTGTAGTCAGTCGTCATGCCGATGTGACCGTTCCAGACATGGGTGAAGCCGAACTCCCCCAGCTGCGGAAACGCCGTGCGTAGGCGCTGACCGACCAGTGTCTTGAGGCGCGGTACGGCTCCCGCACCGATGATCAGTGCACCGCCGGTAATCAGGCGCCCGGTTCTGTCATAGCGGAAGAAGCGGAGGTCGCCCCTCGTGTCGGACACAGCCTGACGCCCCGAAAGTACGGTTTTTCTCACATTGTCGGTGATTGGCGTTGTGGCCATCTGCCACGACAGGACGGGCACGATCTCGTGTTTAAGGTTGGTGTTGATCTCGTCGGTGTACGCATTGGTTGCAATCAGGAGCCCACCCGCTGAAACGCACCCGTTTTTTGTCTCGACGATCCACCGGGTGCCATTATGCCGGGTCGAAAGTGCTGGGCTCTGGGTGAAGACCTTCGCACCGGCCTTGATCGCAGCAGCGGTCATGCCGCGCGCCAAAGCGAGCGGATTGACAGTGCCGCCGGTTCGGGCAGTCCAGCCGCCGTGCCAGGCATCGCTGCCGAGTAACTGGTGCATTGTGTCTTTATCGATCAGGTCGACGTCCATGCCGCGACGCGACCATTGGGCAACGCGTCGTTCGGCGATCGCCATGCGTCCCGGCGAGTGAGCGGGTTGGATCCAGCCATTCTGCTCGGCCTCGCACTCAATCCCGTGCTCACGCACAAGATCAAACAAGAGTTGCGCTGCGCCCCCCAGCAAAGCAACGAAACGCTCGCCATCCGCTCCAAAGCGGGCGACCAGATCGTCCGGGTCTGGCCGTGTGAGTGCGGGGATAACCTGCCCATTGTTTCGGCCGGACGCACCAAAACCGATCTCACGGGCCTCCAGCAAGACAACCGAGCGTCCGGCTTCCGCCGAATGAAGGGCGCAGGATAGCCCGGTGAAGCCACCGCCAATTATGACGATATCAGTGTCGATGTCAGTGGTTAGAGGCTCCGTACGGGGAGCATCGGGCGCTGTTTCGGCCCAGAGCGATGGCGCGTGGTCGGTTACTGGTTCTGGCTTCATGGTTGGACCGCTCGAGAAGGTCTTACTGCATCACCTTATGCACAAGCGGTGAGTTTCCCACCTCCCGGACTGCAATCTCCTTCCCTCATGCCGCATGTCGCCGATTGGCGGAGGATAATCGGGCCCGTTAACGCGGGTCGGGCTGTCCACAAGCGACGAAGCCGAAACGTGACACTGGGGCGCGAAACTGTCCTAGCGATTCTACGCAGCCTGTAAATTTTCCTTGACGCATTTTTGTGACAAGTTACCTTTACACATGACTCTGTTTCTAGACTTCGCAAGGCATGAGTCGCGTTCGCTTGCCAATGGCTGAAGTCGTGAGAATGGGCGGTGGGTTGGCCTGTGGCACCAACGGACAAACCAGAACACCTCTAGGGCCATGAATGAAGGTGAGCGACAATGGCTTTGCTGAGCTTTGAGAAAAAGTACCGCGTTCGCGGAGGTACGCTGATTGGGGGCGACCTGTTCGATTTCTGGGTCGGCCCATATTACATGGGCTTTTTCGGCGTCACGACGCTGTTCTTCGTCCTGGTCGGCACGGGCCTTCTGGTCTACGGCGCAGCGCTCGGACCGACATGGAACTTATGGCTTATCAGCATCAATCCGCCACCGATTGAGTATAAGCTGGCGCTGGCGCCCATGCAGGATGGCGGTCTTTGGCAGATCATCACGATTTGCGCCATGGGCGCTTTCTGTTCCTGGGCATTGCGTGAGGTCGAGATCTGCCGAAAGCTCGGCATGGGCTATCACGTGCCGTTTGCCTTCAGCATCGCGATCTTCGCTTTCGCATCCCTCAACATCATCCGGCCCTTCATGCTTGGTGCCTGGGGACATGGCTTCCCCTATGGCATTTTCTCGCATCTGAACTGGGTGTGGTTCACCGGCTATCAGTACGGCAACTTCCACTACAACCCGGTCCACATGATCGCCATCACCTTCTTCTTCACCACCACGCTGGCGTTGGCTCTGCACGGTGGAATGGTGTTGTCGGCTGTCAATGTGGCGAGAGGCGGTGAGGTGAAGTCACCGGAGTATGAGGACACCTATTTCCGCGACACCATCGGATATTCGATCGGCACGCTGGGCATTCACCGTCTGGGTCTGTTTCTGGCTCTGAGCGCTGCATTCTGGAGTGCGATCTGCATCATCATCTCGGGCCCGGTCTATGGCGGTTCGTGGATCGAGTGGTGGGAGCCGCTGCGCACGACCGTGACCTGGGGCGGCCAGTAAGCGACCCAGTAAGTGAAACGACCCCTGACAAACGCAAGTTCTAAGAGAATGTGACCAATGACCACCTATCAGAACATACTGACGCAGGTTCAGGTACGCGGACACCTTGAGGAAGGGATTCCTCTTGATGAGAGTGCGTTTGACCGCGCAACGAATTCGTCCTTCTCCTACTGGGTCGGGAAGTTCGGCAACGCACAGCTCGGCCCGATCTATTTGGGGTTCCTGGGTGTCGGATCTCTCATATCGTTCGCGATCGGGTTTTCGATCATCGGCTTCAACATGCTCGATCAGGTCGACTACAACCCGCTGCGTTTCGTCACGGAGTTCTTCTGGCTTTCGCTCGATCCGCCACTGCCTGAGCACGGTCTGAAAGTCCTGCCGCCGCTCAAGGAGGGTGGTTGGTGGATGATCTCGGGGTTCTTCATCACGGCCTCGATCATGCTGTGGTGGGCAAGGATGTATCGTCGCGCCATCGCGCTGGGGCTCGGACTGCATGTTTGCTATGCCTTTGCCGCAGCGATCTGGCTCTACCTCGTCCTAGGTTTCATCCGGCCGCTTTTCATGGGTAGCTGGTCGCATGCAGTGCCGTTCGGCATCTTCACGCACCTTGATTGGACCAACAACTTCTCGCTGGAATGGGGCAACCTGTTCTGGAACCCATTCCACTGCCTGTCGATCGTATTCCTGTATGGATCGGCGCTGCTCTTTGCGATGCATGGTGCGACCATTCTGGCTGTAAGCCGGTATGGCGGCGAGCGTGAGATCGAACAGATCACCGATCGCGGCACAGCCAGCGAAAGGGCAGCTTTGTTCTGGCGCTGGACGATGGGGTTCAATGCCTCAATGGAATCGATCCACCGCTGGGCCTGGTGGTTCGCGATGCTGACCACGCTGACTGGCGGCATCGGCATCCTGTTGACCGGCACCGTCGTTGAAGATTGGACCGAATGGGGTATCAAGCACGGCATTGTCCCTGGTTATGAGGTTATTGATGAATGGTGGCCTGAGACCCCCGATTCGACGACCACCAGCTGGGGTGTGGAGTATGTCATACCCGGCCAGGAGCCCGTCCCTGTGGAACCTGAACCGGTCCCTGCACAGCCAGAGCCTGCTGCAGAGAGTGCACCGGCGCCCGCAACCACGACGGAGCCTGCGCCTGCAACGACAACCGAAGAGCCCGCTGCTGACAGTGCACCGGCAACAACAGAGGAACCGGCCACGACCAATCAGTAAGGCGCCGGGAGAAGCTCGGCCAAGCCGGCCGTCCTTTTCGTACTCAATACCTCGAGTTTGACGATATACTCGATTTGAAAAACAGGTCCGGGTGATCCATTCACCCGGACCTTTTTGATCTGCCGTGGTCGGAGGTGGGCAGGGCAGTCGCGCACATGCCGAAGTCGGGAACGAGACTAGCCTTTTATGTCTTTTCGTCGTGAGACGCAGCCTCGGTGAAATCCGTCTCTTATCAATCGGTATGCCCGCTTCGCCGTGCGCCCGCCTCCAACAACATCCTGCCGAAGTGTCTGTCCAACGGATCTCTCACTTCTGAGGATCTTGGCTTCGGTTGCCGGCGTTATGTCTAATTGCAAGACTGTAGCCAGCGCAGGTCTTTGCGTTGCCGCTGGTGACCCGTTCGAGGTGTCGTGGGAGTACTGCAACGGTCATCTGGGTGTGAATGACCCTGACCGAAAGATGGCGGTTGCCTGCGACCTTTAGCTCATGAACTGACCAAGCGGCATTATCGTCGGTTACGCGACCTGCGAGACCGGCGACAGCCAAACCTGATCAATCGGTCGATCTTGCATACTGGGTTATGTGTTATTGGTATCAGGGTTGCGCTTGCGTTGGTTGCACTTCACCTAGCGCACGCAAAGCCGTCTGAGCATCGGATGCCGCAGGGCCGAATGAGGTGAGCGGGATGTTGCGGCCGCCAATCTGATCGGTCAGGGTTATCCGGCCATTTTCCCATCCAACAATCTGGAACTCGGGCACCTGAGGCGAGCCGGAGCGAGCACGCGAGTCGCGTACAGCACGCAGCGCATTGCGAAGGAGTCCGTCCTTCGACATCTCGATGATGGTGATCTGTGTTCCGGTCTCTGGATCGCGCACAGCAACCCGATCGTTCTCAACTTCATGGAACGTAATGAGACGGGTGCTGAGTTGTGCACCGTTGTCTTCGGTCATCGTGCCGATGCCTGTTTGTGATGAAAACAGGATCGCTACGAAAGCGAAGACGACCACGCCTGCAGCCGCTATTAGCGGGATCCTCGGTACCCTATGGGGATCATGCGGCGCCGAGTCTTCGCCCTCACTCGTGTTGACTTGATCAGTGATTGCTTCTGCGGCTGGCACGTCCTTGGACAGCGCCGCTTCCAACGCACGTGCAGCGCATTCGGCGTCCGGAATCGCACGCAAGAGCGGTTGCGGATGCCTGAGATGCCAGGGTCGTGCGTGCGGCCAGATCAGCAGATAGGCCAGTTTGGTCTCTTGCTTCAGCTTCAGTGCGATATTGGCAATGCCATTGACCACAGGGCTGAGTGCCGCTGCCTCAATCTTCTCGATCGGGATATTGAGCATCTTGGGTAGCGCGGTCCCAATCTGCATGAACACGCGGCGGTTCGTGATGGTGTAGACCGTGGTCCGCTGGACCAGCCAGGCCATGAAACACAGGATGGCCAAGGCTGGCACGCCCCATATCAGCCCGAACAGGCCGGCGAAAAGAGCCGCTCCGACGGTTGCACCGTCCGAGAGCGCGCTGACAGCTTGCCAGGCACCGACGGCTACAAAGTAGATCGCCACGAGCCGAACGTGGAAGACACTCAGCGCAAATCGCCACCAATTGGGTGAACCTTGCCAGAGGATCTTCTCACCCGGGGGTAGAGTTTCCGGCAGCCTGTTAACGGCCTCTGCGTTCGTGAAATCATGTCCTGACATGTCGTTCATAGCGCACCCCTCAATGCTGCGACATCAGTTCAGCAACGCGACCACCGCCAGACGATGCTCCGTTGCCGGAAAGCTCCCAGAACGGATCGTATTTGTGGACAGGGTAAAGCGTCAATTCGAATTGACGCTGATGCGCATTGACGCCGAGACCTGCGTGTCAGTTCGATTGAGATCGCCGGTGCCAGTTGCGGCACCGCTTTCAAGGGTGCAGCACCGGCTATTTGTCGTGGGATGATGCCGTAAGCGCCGTCGGGAACAGGACCACATTCGTCAAATCCGAGCCTGCAAGGCTACCCGCCGGGATCGGTCCTGAAGCGACTTTTGAATGATTTGAATATTCAGCGAGAGAAATCACATGTTCTTCTTTTCTGAAATTAGAAGAAATACAATGTCCGAGCGCTTGCTCAATCTGAGGTATGAAACCATCGCCCCTTTCTTTTGCAATTTTGTTTAATTCTAACCAATTCATGATGTATCTTTCGCTTGAAATGCTGATATTCTCGAATAAACACTTTTTTCTGACTGATTAAAGTTCGTATTTTCATCAGGATAATGTGTGTTTCACACCAGGCGATGTCCGAGGCATATGGGCCGTGAGACATGAATGGATTGCAGCGGTTCCGACATGGGTGCGGTCTCAGCCGCAGATTTTGTTGCGCTGGTGCAACGTTGTGATGAATACGGTGTCTGGCTCTTCGCGTTTGGGGGAAAGCGGTTTACCGGGCTCTGGCGGTTGGTATTGTGCGGTTTGGGGAATCGAAGCGCATACTGTTTTTAATGGTTTTTTCCGGC